>JAVMKJ010000071.1:0-4954 GCA_031732855.1 Candidatus Competibacter sp. | reverse complement strand
GGCCAGGCCCCGCTCGAGGTCGAGACCGGGAATCGCCGCCAGCCGGGTCCGCTCGGTTGTGTCGGCGTCGTCGGGCGCCGCCGGTTCGACCGGCGCCGGTTCGGTTGGCGCCGGTTCGGTCATCGCCGCCGGTTCGGGCAACCAGTCGAGCAGGGCGGCGTAAAGGGCGTCCGGGTCGACCGGCTTGGCGACGAAGTCGTTCATCCCGGCGGCCAGGCAGCGCGCCCGGTCGTCGGCAAAGGCGTTGGCCGTCATCGCCAGAATCGGGGTGCCGGCCCGCCCGGGCAGGGCGCGGATGGCCCGGGTCGCCGCCAGCCCGTCCAGCTCGGGCATCTGCACGTCCATCAGAATCAGATCGTAGGCGGTGGCGCCGGCCCGGACCACCGCTTCCCGCCCGTCCACCGCCGTGTCCGCCACCAGCCCCACCGCCCCCAGCAGGTCCAGCGCCACTTCCCGGTTGACCGCGTTGTCTTCCGCCACCAGCAGCCGCGCCCCGGCTCCTCGCCGTCGCAGTTCCCGCTCGGCCCCCGCGCCCGCCAGGGCCAGGGCGCTGGCCCGCTGGGCTTGCCCTCGCGCCAGCCGGGCGGTGAACCAGAACGCGCTGCCCGCTCCGGGCTGGCTCTCCACCCCCACCTCACCCCCCATCAGGTGAACCAGGCGCCGGGTGATCGCCAGCCCCAGCCCGGTGCCGCCGTATTGCCGCGTGGTCCCAGCATCGGCCTGTTCGAAGGCGTCGAAGATCCGGCCAGCTTGTTCCGCCGTCAGCCCAATGCCGGTGTCCCGCACTTCGAACCGCACCACCAACTCGGTGTCCCGCTCTTCCAGCAGGCGGGCCCGCACGATGATTTCGCCCCGCTCGGTGAACTTGACCGCGTTGCCGGCGTAGTTGAGCAAGGCTTGCCGCAGCCGGGTCGCGTCGCCTCGCAGCCAGAACGGGACCGCGCTGTCGTCCACCACCAGCGTCAGCCCCTTGGCCCGCGCCGCTTCCGCCATCAGCGACCGCACCTGGTCGAGCAGGGACGAGAGGTGAAAATCGCTCTGTTCCAGTTCCAGCTTGCCCGCCTCGATCTTCGACAGGTCGAGAATGTCGTTGAGCAGCGTCAGCAGATGGCGGGCGGCGGTGTCGATCTTGCCCAGCCGCTCGGCCTGCGCGGGCGTCGGCCTTTCCCGCTTCAGCAGATGAGTCAGCCCGAGTATGGCATTCAGCGGCGTGCGGATCTCGTGGCTCATGTTGGCGAGGAACGTGCTCTTGGCCCGGTTGGCGGCTTCCGCTTCCATGGCGCGCTTTTCCAACTGGGCGTTCAACTGCACGATTTCGGAGGAGCGCCGCGCGACCAGTTCTTCCAGATGATTCCGGTAATTGGCCAAATCCTCCTCTTTGGATTTTGCCTCGATGACAATGGCGGCAAGCTGCGATGCCTGGGCGCTCAGACCCAGGTCGTTCTCCATGGGGCATGCAGGATGCCGATGATAAATGGCGAATGTTCCCAGGATTTTCCCGGATGAGTCCTTGATGGGCTGCGACCAGCACGAGCCCAGGTCCGCTTTCGCGGCGAGCGCCTTATAGGGAGCCCAGTAGGGATGGCTGCCGATGTCCTCCACCACGACAAGCTCTCCGGTGAATGCGGCCGTGCCGCATGAACCCACTCCCATGCCAATCCCGATGCCATGAATCGCCGTGTTATAGAACTCCGGCAAACTGGGCGCGGCGCCCGTCAGCAAATGCTTGCCTGACTTGTCCACCAGCAAAATCGAACCGAGCGCATCGGGGGACAGGTTTTCAATGCCGTGGACGATCTCCTCCAGAATGGCCTTGATCGGCGCTTTTTCCAGGAGTAGCTCCAGAACCCGGGAGCGGTATCTCTCCACGGTTGCCTGACGTTTACTTTCGGTGATGTCGGTCCAGGCCACGTAAATGACCGACCGGTTTCCGATGCGGATCAAGGTCGTCATGACATCGACGATGAAGCGGGAGCCGTCTTTCCTGACGTGTTCCCATTCGAAACGGCTGCTGCCTTCCGCCAAGGCATTGCTGACGACTTCCTGTACCTTTTCGGCGGAACGTCTCCCGTCGGGCTGGAATTCCAGGGTGAAATCCAGCGGGGTCTTTCCGAGAATCTCTTCCAAGGCGGCGTACCCCAAGAGATCCCGCGCGGCCCGGTTGGCATCGATGAAATGGCCATCCTCGAACGCCAACAGGGGCTGCCGGGTATCGTAGAACAGACTGCGGAAACGCGCTTCGCTTTCCTTCAGCGCCCGTTCCGCCAGCCGGCGGCTGGTGACGTCGAAGTTCGTGCCGACCACCCAGTGCGCGTTCCCCTTCGCATCGGCGCGGACGACCTCCACGGCCTGGATGAAGCACAGTTCGCCGTCACTCCGGCGCCGGATGCGAAATTCCCGCGAGCCTTCACCGAGTCGCCGCACCGTTTCCCGCAAGGCGGCTTCCTGTTGCGGCAGGTCGTCGGGGTGGACGGCATCGGCCCAGTCGCGATAGGTCACCATGCCATCCGGCGTCGGAGCGAGGCCATAGATGAGGAACATCCGCGGGTCCCACCTGATGGCGTTGGTGACCATGTTCCATTCCCAGATACCGATGCCCGTGGTCGCGGTGGCCAGGCGCATGCGCTCCTCGCTCCCCTTCAGCGCCTCCTCGGCCCGCGTCTTGTCGACGAGCTCCCGCTCCAGAGCGCCGTGCTGTAGTCGCAGCTTGCGACTGCCCCAGAACAGGACCGCCGCCATCGAAAGCGCGAGGACCGCGATGGCGACCGCGCTCTGCCACCACGAGGCGAGAAAGTCTTGCGTCGTGATGCCGACCGTCATCCAGTAGGGCGAATGGTCGAGCTTCTGGTAGGCATAGACCCGCTCGGTCCCATCGATCGGCGCAACCGTGGTGTAGAGGTAATGGTCCTGCCCCGGCCGGGCGCGCATCAGGTCGACGATCGTGGTCGAGACGTTCCGGTTGCCCGTTCCCTGATTGGCGCCCCGCAGCTCGGGATAGCGCGCGACCTGGGCGAGGTCAATCGTTCTGAGGTTGACGACTCCGGTCTTGCCGAGATCGAGCCGCGAGAAATCCTGGCTCACCGCGGCCACAGGCAGGACCGCGTAGACGACGCCGGCGAACGCGCCCCCCGAATCGTCCAGTCGCCGGGCCAGGACGATCACCCATTCGCCGGTCAGCTTCGACTGGAAGGGCCCGGCATGGATGACCCCTTTCTCGCCCGCCTGGGCGCGCTGGAAGTAATCGCGGTCCGATATGTCGAGTTCCTCGTGCTGCTTGCCCGCGAACTCCGTATTGAAGAACAGCCTGCCATTGGCGTCGGCGATCGCCAGGCGCGCGACCGGGGGGAAGCTCGGAATCTCCCGCTTGACCTGATTCTCCAGGCGCTCGACTTCCGCCGCGCCCAGCCGGGATGCGTCGAGATAGCGTTGCGCCACGGTTTCCACCAGCGCGGTGGCCCGGTCGAACCGGTTCTCGACGTCGTTGGCCAGCAGGACGGCCCAGTTCAGCACCGACACTTCGGCTCGCCGATACGCCTCGGCGCGGACGCTCCAGACCACGAACGCCGCCAAGCCGAGGACGACCGCCACCGCCAGCCATGCGAGCGCATCGTATCCGGTCCACCGTGAACCTGGCTGGGTTCCCATGAGTTTTCTACCTCCAGGGGTATCGGGTTTCATCGACATTCATTGCGCTGATTGATCCCTTCCTGAAGGGTCGCGCGAGCCGCCTCATGGTCGAACGCGCCGATCTGCCGCAACAGAGTGTCTCCAGCAGCGCCCAATCCGGCCCGCAGGAGCGGGGCTTCGGCTTGCGCCAGGGCGTGGGCGGCGATGTCGCCGGCCGCCAGCAGGACGTCCAGCCGCGCCCGCACCTCGGCCAGACGGGCCGGGTCCGCCGCGCCGGCCGGCGCGGGCGCGACGTCGCCAACCCGCGCGGCGCGCAGCCCTTCCAGCAGGGCGGTCAGGGCGCCGGCCAGGGCGGTGGTCGCGGGGGGAATGGCGTCCGGTCCCGCCTTCTGGTCAATGAGCTTTTGCACCGCCTCGGCCGCCCGCCGGACGCCGGTCGCCCCCAGGTTGCCGGCCGAGCCTTTCAGAGCGTGCGCCAGCCGCCGGACGGCGTCCCAGTCGCCGGCCGCCACCCATTCCGCCAGCCGCGCCGGGTCGGGACCGTGGTGGGCCAGGAACAGCGCCAGCAGTCGCCGGTAGCTGGCCAGCCGGCCGCGCACGGTGGCCAGGCCCCGCTCGAGGTCGAGACCGGGAATCGCCGCCAGCCGGGTCCGCTCGCCCCGGTCCTCGTCGGGGCGCGGCACCGACCGCGTGGAGATGGAGGCGGGCGGCGGGGCGTCCGGCAACCAGGTCAGCAGGGTGGCGTAGAGAGCGTCCGGGTCGACCGGTTTGGCGACGAAGTCGTTCATCCCGGCGGCCAGGCAGCGCGCCCGGTCGTCGGCGAAGGCGTTGGCCGTCATCGCCAGAATCGGGGTGCCGGCCCGCCCGGGCAGGGCGCGGATGGCCCGGGTCGCCGCCAGCCCGTCCAGCTCGGGCATCTGCACGTCCATCAGAATCAGATCGTAGGCGGTGGCGCCGGCCCGGACCACCGCTTCCCGCCCGTCCACCGCCGTGTCCGCCACCAGCCCCACCGCCCCCAGCAGATCCAGCGCCACTTCCCGGTTGACGGCGTTGTCTTCCGCCACCAGCACCCGTACCCCAGTCCCCCGCCGGCACAGGGCCTGCTCCACCACCTCCGCCTCCAGGGTCGGCGCGGCGACGGCCTGGGCCCGCCCCCGTTCCAGCCGGGCGGTGAACCAGAACGCGCTGCCCGCTCCGGGCCGGCTTTCCACCCCCACCTCGCCTCCCATCAGTTCGGCCAGTCGCCGGGTGATCGCCAGCCCCAGCCCGGTGCCGCCGTATTGCCGCGTGGTCGAGACGTCGGCCTGTTCGAAGGCGGCGAAAATCC
>JAVMKJ010000070.1:0-26782 GCA_031732855.1 Candidatus Competibacter sp. | reverse complement strand
GTGCGCCGGCAGTTCCGGGAAATCGCCGGCATCATGGAAGGCACGACCAAGCCCGACTATTCACGGGCGGTAGACCTACTAACCAAATCGGCGATCAAGGAAATGATCATTCCATCGCTGCTACCGGTGCTGACCCCCATCGTGGTCGCGTTCGGCATGGCGTGGTTGATGCCGGGTGAAAACGCCGGCCCCAAGGCGCTGGGCGGCCTGCTGATGGGCACCATCGTCACCGGTCTGTTCGTCGCCATTTCCATGACCGCTGGCGGCGGCGCCTGGGATAACGCCAAGAAGTACATCGAGGACGGCAATTTCGGCGGCAAGGGTTCCGAGGCGCACAAGGCGGCGGTTACCGGCGACACCGTCGGCGATCCCTACAAGGATACCGCCGGTCCGGCGGTCAACCCGCTGATCAAAATCATCAACATCGTTGCCCTGCTGATCGTGCCGCTGCTGGTGGCCATGAAGTAGGACCGTGGCCGAACTGAGCCACTTCAACGCCGCCGGCGAGGCCCACATGGTGGATGTGGGCGACAAGGACGTCACTCGCCGGGCGGCGATCGCCGAAGGCTGGATTCACATGCAACCGGCCACGCTGGATCGAATCGTGGCCGGCTCGCACGCCAAGGGCGACGTGCTCGGCGTCGCCCGCATCGCCGGCATCATGGGCGCCAAGCGCGCCGCCGATCTGATCCCGCTCTGCCATCCTCTGGCCTTGACTCGAGTGGCGGTCGATCTGACCCCAGTGATGAATCGTCATGCCATCCGCTGTCAAGCCACGGTGGAAACCCTCGGTCGGACCGGCGTGGAAATGGAATCCCTGACCGCGGTGCAGGTCGCGTTGCTGACGGTCTACGACATGTGCAAGGCGATGGATCGCGGCATGACCATGACCGACATCCGCCTGCTGGAAAAGACCGGGGGCAAATCCGGCGCCTGGCGACGGGAATGAACGATTTTCTCTACATCGTCGATCAAGCCGCGCTGACCGATTGTTGCTCCCGCCTGCGCGGTGCATCCTGGCTGGCGCTGGATACCGAATTCATCCGCGAACGCACCTATTACCCGCAACTCTGCCTGATCCAGATCGCCAGCGCCGATGAGACCGCCTGCATCGATCCCTTGGCACTCCCCTCGCTTGACCCCCTGCTGGACCTTCTCTACGACCCGGGCATTACCAAGGTGCTGCACGCCGCGCAGCAGGATCTGGAACTCTTTTTCCACCTGCGTGGCGCGGCGCCGGGGCCGGTGTTCGATACGCAACTGGCGGCGCTGGCGCTGGGTTGCGGCAACCAGATCGGCTACGCGACTCTGGTGCGGCGATTGCTCGGCGTGGAACTGGACAAGACCCATACCCGCGCCGACTGGCGCCGCCGGCCGCTGGCGCCGGAATGGCTGGCCTACGCGGCCGACGACGTGCGGTATCTGCCGGAGCTGTACCAGCGGCAACGGGCGGCGCTGATCGAGCGCGGCTGGCTGGACGCGCTGGCCGAGGATTTTCGGGTGCTGGCCGATCCCGGCCGTTACCGATTGCAGCCCTTGGACGCCTGGCGCCGGGTCCGCGATCACAACCGGCTGCGCGGCGTGCAGCGCGCGGTGCTGCGGGCCCTGGCGGCCTGGCGCGAGGAACGGGCCTGCGCCAGCGACCGGCCGCGCCGCTGGATTCTGGACGATCTCGTGCTGCTCGAACTGGCCCGCCGGATGCCGCAAACCCCGGACGAACTGCGGCGCATCCGCGACCTGCCCCCCGCCACCCTGCACCGGCATGGAGACGCGCTGCTGGAACGGATCGCCGCCAGCCGAGCCGAACCGCCCGAACGCTGGCCGACCCGGCCGACCCGGCCCCACCTCTCGCCCGAACAGGCGGGACGGGTGGACGAACTGCTGGCCCTGATCGAGGCCCGGGCGAACCAGTACGACATTCCTCCTCAAGCCGTGGCCGACCGGCGCGACGTGGAACAATGGCTGGCCGGCGCGGATTCGCCGCTGCGCCACGGCTGGCGGGCGGTGGTGTTCGGGGAATTGTCAGAGCAGCCGACCGCAAACATTGACTGAACAGTTCTTCGAACTCCTTCGGCCCATTCCTGCAAGCGACGTCGCATTCAGGCAACATTCATGTTGCCGGCGGGATACTGCACGCAACCAGTGGGGGTGCATGTGGGTTTTGATGACGGCGCCGCCGCCGACGCCCGACCCGCGTTAGTGGCCGCCGTCCCTTTTTCGCTTCC
The DNA here is from genome assembly GCA_031732855.1 of Candidatus Competibacter sp. GTDB lineage: Bacteria > Pseudomonadota > Gammaproteobacteria > Competibacterales > Competibacteraceae > JAVMKJ01. Next base: position 24,557 of record JAVMKJ010000070.1, on the reverse strand, counting down.
ACCCGCTGTGAACCGTCTTGGAGAACTCTGATGCGTACGCCATTGAGGATTACGATCCTGACCGTGGCGCTCGGCCTGACCATGGCCTGCGCGCCGCCGCCTCCCGGCGCTCCTCCTTATTATTACACCCAAGGCAACGCGCTGATGGGAGCGGCGGCCGGCGCGGCCATCGGCCATGCCATCGATCCCACCGGCGGCGCCGTGACCGGCGCGCTGGGTGGCGCGCTGATCGGCGGCGCGATCGGCAACCAGATGGACTACCAGAACCAGGAAATCTATTGGCAGGAGCAACAGATCGACCGCATGCGGCCTTACGGCTACTACGACGATTACAATCCGCCACCCCGTTACTACAACTCGCCGGGTTACCGCAACCCCCCCGGTTACTACAACCCCCCCGGTTACTACAACCCACCGGCTGATTACAACTCACCCTACTGACGCGGTTCCAGGCGATTTCAGACCCGTGGTGGCCGGCTTCCCTTCGCAGGCCAGCCATCCTCGTTTTCACCCGTTCGCTTCATGGCACACCCCTTGCCTAGCTATCCGGCGATGGCGGCACCCTTCGGTCTCCTGATTCCCTCCCACAATCGGACGAGCATCCATCGCATCGTCCCGCGCTCCCCACTCTGTATCCCGCCCGACAGGCTTTTCGCCAACGGGTCAATCTGAACCGATTCGGCGGATGCGACGCCACGTCCCGATGATTCAAGGTCACCGACCGTGTCCATCCACGGCTGTTCCATGAATGGACGGTGAGTGTTTGGTCAATCGTTGATAACAGGCCATTGTCATTATTGACATTTTTTCATCGGCATGATGTTTGCTTTATTAGACGGTAGCCACACAAACGAGACTTATTCCGTAGTTCTCGGAAGGCATCAAGCGCCTGGAAATCAGGAATGGCGCCCGATCATCAGGATACCGCGAGTCATGTCCGAAACAGCCGCATCTCAGCATTCCTTCGACAGCACCGACCTGCTATCCCTGCCGGTCCTGCCTGGGGCACTGGGAAAACTGCTGGAGGCTTTCGACGACGAAAACGTCACCACCGAGAAGCTGGCCAAACTCACCGGCTGTGATGCGACCCTGAGCGCCCGCATGCTCGCGGTGGCGAACTCGACCATCTATCGCAATCGGATGCCGCGCGCACCGAACCTGGAAAGCACGCTTGAGGTACTGGGCCGGCAAACCACCAGGATCATCGCCACCACCACCGCGCTATACCAATCGTGCTCCCAACCGCGGGGCATCCCGGCGTCCGTGCTGGAATATTTCTGGCGGCATTCCCTGACCTGCGCGCACATTGCCCGCCAGCTTGCCGGAATCATCCATTATCCGGAACCCGAGGAAGCCTACCTGTGCGGCCTGCTGCACGATCTCGGCAAACTGGTGATCGGCGCCCGCCAAGCCACGGCATTCGCCGCCTTTCATCAGGTGCAAACCATGGCCGGCACGACGGAGGAAGGCCTGGAACTGGAGCGGCGCCTGTTCGGTACCGATCACTGCGAACTCGGCGCGGGGTTGGTGGAAACCTGGAAGCTGAACTCGTTTCTCGCCGACGCCATTCGTTTTCACCACCTGAGCACGGAAGAACTGCGCGGTGCCCACCCCTTGCCGCGCCTGCTCCATGCCGCGAACACCCTGGCTCGGGAAGGCGAGTTGCGAGAGGCCGCTCTCGCCAGCGCCGGAACCCTGCTCGGCCTGAATGCCGCGATCCTGAGGCAGGCGCGAGTCGATGCCGAACGGGAGGTCGGCAATCTGGCGGCGGATTTAGCCATTGCCATGGAAGCACGCGGAGAAACGAGCGGCGCCGGCCTCGAACCGGCCCAGATGGAAGCCGATGTAGCCAGGACACCCCTGGGCCGGACCGTTCACGAAATTGCCCTGATCAACGAGGCGCGTGGACAAATGAGCGGCGCCGGCGACGAACCGGCGCTGTTGGATGCCGTCGCCGGTTGCGCGGCGATTCTGTTCGATCTGGCCGAAGTTCACGTCTTCCTGCACGACGCGGACGCCGGGACGCTGCGCGGCCGCGAATCCGAGGATCTGTTGGGGCAAATCGCCATCGATCCCGCCGGAGCGGACAATGCGATCAACCGGGCGCTGCGGGAACGGCGGATCGGTCATTCCCTCGATGAGGGAAACCGTAATGCCGGCATCATCGACCGGCAGTTGGCTCGACTGTGGGGAACGGAAGGGGTACTGTGCCTGCCGCTGCACGCCGGGGATTTGCCCGTGGGGGTGCTCGGGATCGGCGTCGCGCGCGCGCAACTGTCCCGTTTGCTGGCCCGGACGCGGCTGTTGCGGCTGTTCGCAACGGCGGCCGCCACCGAACTCGGCGAACGGCGCCGGCGCGAAGTCCACCAACGCAGGGGCCAGGAGGATCATCGCCTGTTGGAGCAACAACGCCTGCGCGCCGTTCTACACGAGATATCCAACCCTCTCACCATCATGCGCAACTATCTGCATCTGCTGACCGCCAAGCAGGGCGAACAGGTCGCCCAAGAGGAATTGCGGGTGCTGCGGGAGGAGACGGAACGAGTCGCCCGCATCCTGCTCCGCCTGTCGGAGCCGGAGAGCGACGAAACACAAGAACCCGGTTTCAACCTGAACAAGACCATCCGCGACCTCGCGAGAGTGCTGGATGATGCACTGTGTCGGCCGCGCGGTATCCGTTTGAATCTGAACCTGGCCGACGGTCTTCCGCTGCTGGCGCGCGGCCGCGATGCCATCCGTCAAATACTGCTCAATCTGGTGCGGAACGCCGTCGAAGCTCTGGAACAGGGGGGTAACGTCACGGTCACCACCCAGGATCGCATCAATCTGCAAGGACGCCAGTACGTGGAACTGGCTATCGCCGACGATGGCGCCGGTCTGCCCGACGATTTGCGCGCCAGACTTTTTCACCCCACGACGAGCATGAAGGGAAGCGGGCACGCCGGCTTGGGCCTTTCCATCGTCAGAAACCTCGCCGAGGAACTGGGCGGCTATGCGGGTTGCCGTCCCAATGTCGGTGGCGGGACGGTATTTCTGGTGCTGCTGCCGCGACCCTGACGAACGGCGCGGCGGCGTTGGCTTGTTGTAAATAAAAATCCATTGGCAATCAAAAAGATGTCTCAACAGACTGATTTATTTTCAAATCGCGGACCCGAATGGGCTAAAATTCGCGATGGTTGTGATCAGCAGTCCAACCAAGCGAGTCTGGAGAAATCGCGCGGACGACCGATCTCGAATCTTGGCCGCTCGACTCGGCCAACCATCGCCTACCGGTCAAGCCTATCGCATTTATTCTGATCCTGATGTCAGACAGCTTCGAATTCACAAGGGCTTCAATTATCACCGTGAAAGAACTGAACAAGACTCATGATGGAATGGGTGACATGGAAAGTCCTGTTTCAGTACTGGTGGTGGATGATGAGCCCGGCCTCCTGATCAGCCTGGAACAACTGCTCGTGGCCTACGGTTATCAGGTCACCGTGGCCTCCAGTGGCGCCCAAGCCCTGGTGCAACTTACCGAAAACCGTTATGACCTGCTCCTGCTGGACCTGGCGATGCCGGGCATCGGGGGGGCGGCGATACTCGATTTCGTGACCGCGCAACGCCTGGACATCGCGGTCATCGTGGTCAGCGGCACCACGTCGGTGACCGAAGCCACCGCCGTCATGCGCCAGGGCGCCATCGATTACCTGCGCAAGCCCTTCGGGCCGGAAGAAATGCTCGGCAGCGTCGCCAACGCCGCCCGCAAACTGCAATTGGAGCGGACCAACCGCCTCATGCGCAAGTGCCTGGAAGTATCCGAGCGCATGCACCGTTTCATCGTGAACAGCTCCCCCGATCTCATCTTCATCCTGGACGTCGAGGGCCGTTTCACCTATCTCAACGAGCGCGTGAATGCCCTGCTCGGCTTCGAGGCGGGAGCACTCGCCGGTCAATCGCTGCTGGATCTGGTCGCCCCGATCGACCGGGAAAAGGCCACGCGCCTGCTCCGCGGTCTTGCCGAAGGATTACGAGATCCCCAGTTCATGGAATTGCGCCTGCTGCGCAGCGATGACCGCCGCCGCGCCAACCCGGGTCTGGAACCGCTGGCGATTACCGAAACCACCGCTCTTGCCATCTTCGAAAGCAACGGGAAGGAACCGCGCTTCACCGGCAGCTACGTGGTGGCTCACGATGTCACCGAACAGCGGCGCGCCGAGACAGCCCTGCGAAACACCAGCAGGCGGCTGGAACATGTAGTCCGCGCCAGCCCCGCGGTGATCTACTCGCGTCACCCCGGACCCGGCATGCCGGTCAATTTCATCAGTCCCAACGTGTACGATCTGCTCGGTTATCGCGCGGATGAACTGCTGGCGACCGATCATTTTTGGGAGCGACTGATTCATCCGGACGATCGACCGCGCCTCCGGCACGACCTGCACTGCCTGGACGACCGCCAGCAGTCGAGCTGCGAATACCGGCTGCGCCACCGGGATGGAAGCTGGCGCTGGATTCGGGATACGGTCCGCCTGATATGCGACGCCGAGGGGCGCCCGCTGGAATTGGTGGGTTCGTGGCTGGACAACACCGAAGCACAGGTTCTCTCCGAGCAACTCAGCCATCAGGCCAGCCACGACTCGCTCACCGGACTCGCCAACCGACACGCGTTCGAACATCGCCTGCAGCGCGCTCTGGAGAGTGCTCGGGAACAGGGCGCCGAACATGCCCTGTTCTACCTGGATCTGGACCAGTTCAAAATCATCAACGACACCTGCGGGCACATGGCCGGCGACGCCATGCTGCGCCAGCTTTCGCAGATCCTGCAGATGCGCGTGCGAAAGCAGGACATGTTGGCGCGACTGGGCGGCGACGAATTCGGCGTGCTCGTGGAACACTGTTCGCTGCGGGACGCCATGGGGGTGGCCAACTCCCTGTGCAAGGCAGTCGGCGAATTCCATTTTGCCTGGGGTGACAAGAGCTTCCCCGTGGGCGTGAGCATCGGCGTGGTGCCGATCGACGTCTACACCGAAAGCCTGGGCGACGTGCTGAGCGCCGCCGACAGCGCGTGCTACGCCGCCAAGGATGCCGGCCGCAACCGCGCGCATCTGTATACCGAAAACGACGTGGAACTCTCCCGTCGCCAAGGCGAGATGCGGTGGGTGGCGCGCATCAATCAGGCCCTGGAGGACAACCGCTTTCAACTGGTCTTCCAGCCTATCGTGCCCACCATGGGTCCGTCGGCCGGCCACCATTACGAGCTGCTCCTGCGCATGGAGGACGAGTCCGGCAAGATCGTGATGCCGGGCGCTTTTCTACCGGCCGCCGAACGCTACCATTTGGCGGCGAAACTGGACAAGTGGGTGGTGAGCACGGCCCTGGACTGGCTGTTTTCGAACCCGCGCCATCTCGATAAACTGTCGTTATGCTCCATTAACCTGTCCGGCCATTCCCTGGGAGACGAGTATCTCCTGGATTACCTGATAGGGCGCTTGAAGGATCAGCGTCTTTTAACGGGCAAGCTCTGTTTCGAGGTCACCGAGACCGCCGCCATCGCCAATCTCCACAACGCGCTTCACTTTATTCGCACCCTCAAGGACATCGGATGCCGCTTCGCCCTCGACGACTTTGGCAGTGGTTTGTCGTCTTTTGCCTATCTCAAGAAACTGCCGGTCGACTTTCTCAAGATCGACGGGTTCTTCGTGGAGGACATCGCCAGCGATCCTGTCTCCTTGGCCATGGTACGTTCGATCAATGAGGTCGGTCATGTCATGGGCATGGAAACCATCGCCGAATTCGTGGAGAACGACCAGATTCTGGCGCAGTTGCGTTCCATCGGCGTGAACTACGCTCAGGGTTATGGGATCGGCAGACCGCGTCCCCTCGCGGAGTTGACACTTCCCCGAAGCGATATTCTCGATGTCAATGCGGGCCTCCCCAAAGGCTTGCAAGGCATTAACCACCCGTCTCCATAGCCTGCCAGGGTCGCGCGTCCAGGGCGCCGCCACGACCGAAGGCGCCGACAGACGCGAAAAAACCGCCGCCGGAATCCCGGAGGCGGTTTCGCATGTTCCTCGGGTGACCGTTACAGGTTGGCCGAGCGCCACCAGCTATTGTGCTCCCGGCGCAGGACCTCGTGCGTGGGCATCGGATAGAACGCCAACTCGGGACCATTCCCGGCATAGAAGCCGCTCTTGATCATCCGGTACGGGAATTCCAGGGAGTGTACCCGGTGCACCAGCTTGCTTTGCTTGGACTGCGGATCCAGTTCCAGCAAGGCTTCGCGCAGGTGGTGCATGAACGAGTACGGCAGGTCGCCCACCGGACCGTTGGCGGGATCGGTGGCCAACGCGCCCAGACCCAGTTCGACGAAACAGAGGCCGGGGAAACGGATGAACTTGGCCGGCCGGCTGGTGACGCCGTGATAATAGGCGGATGGATCCTGCGCGCTGACCACCAGGCTGTTGATCGGCGCGAGGTCCTGGTACATGTGCAGGCCGGTTTCGGGTTGCGGCAGCGCAGTACTCCGACTCAAGCCCAGGGTGTGACCGTAGGCGGTGCTCAGGTACAGCTTGCCCAGCGCGCTGATCGGAATGTGCTCCAGCACCCGGTAGACCGAAATGTAAACCGAATTCTTGGGCCCGCCGTCCGGGTGCGGCACGCAGCGCTTGAGTCCCTCGTCGATTTCGAAAAACTCGTGCCGGAAGGACGGATCGATCTCGAAGAAGATCGCCTGCCCCTTGGACTTGTATTTGTGGCCGGTGGCGTAGTATTGCCCGAACTGTTCCGGCGGGAGCATGGAGGCGATCAGCGCTTCGGGAATCATGGAAAAGTAAAGATGGACGGTCATGGTGTCGTGCCCTCTCCAAGGTGAAATTGTTCGATACCCACCCTCTCCGGCAACGCCCAGGCTTTCCGGGAGGGCTTCAAGGCTCTGGTTTCCGCGGGTGGAATCCCCCGCCATTGTATTCATTATATGAGGTATGGAGACATAACGCTCATGCTTCGTAACCGCATCAGGGAGCGGTTGCCTCGGTCCTGGCCAACTCATTCTCCAGATCCGCCAGCGTCGCGGCCGGCGGCAGGCACTTGAGCCCGTCGCAGACGTAGGCCGTCACCCGCGCCGCGTCGGCCCGCCGCTCGGCCAGCAGTCCCGCCGGCACGCGGGCATCGGCCGGAACGGCCAGCGTCAGCCGGCGCGGCGCGTACGGCCTGGCGCAACGCTCCCACCACTCGGCCAGCGCCGCCGGTTCGCCGCGCAGCACGACGATCTGCGCCGGTTCCCGGTACTCCTCCAGCGCGGTCAGCAGAGTGTTGCAGGCGGTGGGAATCCGTTCGATCGCGGGTCTGGCCCAGCGCAGGGTCCGCTCCGCCGCCTCCAGACAGTCCATCCGTCCGGTGAGATGGCCGAGTTGCAGCAACACTCGCGCGGCGATGCCGTTGCCCGACGGCAGCGCTTCATCATGCGCCGGCTTGGGCCGCTGGATCAGCGACTCGTGGTCGGAAGCCGTGAAGTAGAAACCGCCTGCCGCGCGATCCTGGAACCGGTCGAGCAGCACGTCGGCCAAAGCCAGACCGAAGTCCAGTTCGCCGTCGCGCCAACGACATTGCAGCAGTTCCAGAATGCCGTCGATCAGAAAAGCATAGTCGTCCAGATAGGCGTTCAACCGACTTTGCTCGTCCTTGTGGACCGCCAGCAGCCGACCATCCCGCCAGAGACGGGCGCGGATGAAATCCAGGGCGCGCTCCGCCGAGGCCACGAAGTCCGCCCGTCCCAGATGGCGGCCGGCGATCGCCATGCCGCGGATCATCAACCCGTTCCATGCGGTCAGAATCTTCTCATCGCGGCCCGGCCAGACCCGCCGCGAACGGGCCTCGAACAGTTTGCGCCGGGCCGAGGCCAGCCAGCCCGCGACCCGCGCCGGCTCGACCCTCAACCGTCGCGCCAGTTCGGGCGCGTCGGCGGTTACCCGCAGGTGCCAGGCATGGCCTTCGAAATTGGCGGGTTGCTCCAGGCCGTAACAGACGGCGAACGCGACATATTCCTCGGTGCTCAACAGCGTTCGGATTTGATCGGGCGTCCACAGGTAGAACTTGCCCTCCTCGCCCTCGGAGTCGGCATCGAGCGTGGCATGGTAGCCACCGTCCGGCGACTGCATTTCCCGCATGACCCATTCGCCGGTTTCCTCGGCGACCGCCCGGAAGAGCGGGTCCCGCGTGGCCCGCCAGGCCTGGGCGTAGAGAGCGAGCAGCGGACCGTTGTCGTACAGCATTTTCTCGAAGTGCGGGATTTGCCATTCGGCGTCGACCGAATAGCGGTAAAAGCCGCCACCCAGGTGGTCGTAGATTCCACCCAGCGCCATCTTGCGGAGGGTAACCAGGACGGCGGTTTCGGCCTGGCGGTCCGGTTCGGCGCCGTGGATGCTGGCGGCCCAGTGCCGCAACAGCCGTTCCAGGCTGGTGGGATGGGGAAATTTGGGCGCGCCACCGAAACCGCCGCGCGCCGGATCGAAGTGGTGGATGAGTTGGTCCCGCGCGGTCTGGAGCGGGGCGGCGGTCGACGCGGATTCGTCCGCGGCGGACGGGACGGCGATTTCGGCGCGCAGGGCGTCCAGCAACGCCTGATTCTGCTGGCGAATATCCCGCTGATGCTGGCGGTAGTGGTCGTCGACCCGGCGCAGGATATCGGTGAAGGCCGGCATCCCGTAGCGGGACGTCTTGGGGAAATAGGTGCCACCGACGAACGGCACGTGATCGTCGTGGGTCAGGAACATGGTCAGCGGCCAGCCGCCGGCCCGCCGGTGCAGCAGATGAAAGGCGGTTTGATAGATTTTGTCGAGATCGGGCCGTTCCTCGCGGTCGACCTTGACGTTGACGAACCGTTCGTTCATCACCTGGGCGGTGGCCTCGTCCTCGAAGGACTCGTGGGCCATGACGTGGCACCAGTGACAGGCCGAGTAGCCGATGGACAGCAGGATCGGCTTGCTCTCGCGACGCGCCCGATCCAGCGCCTCCTCGCCCCAGGGATACCAGTCCACCGGGTTGTGGGCATGCTGGCGCAGGTAGGGACTGGTTTCGTGGATCAGACGGTTGGCGTGCGGGTGTTCGGACATGGCGGGCTTCCGGCTTGGTTGCGCATCGAACGACGACTTATGCCATGAGTCGCTTTCGGGCCCCGATAGGTTCCCTTCGCCTGAAATCGGGAATCGATCCTGGATCGGGCTGACCGGCGCATTTGCCCGATTTTATGGCCGGTTTGTGAAATAATGCCGTGAATCAGAATCAAGAGGACTAAAGAGGACTAAAGATGAAAAAGTTGATCGGAGTGGTGGCGATCGTTCTGGTGCTGGCGGCGGCCGGCATGACCGGCGCGGCCTATTGGTCGGGCGTGCAGGCGGAGCGCTGGTATCGGGAGGCGTTGGCGGAAGGCTCGAGGAATCCCAACGTCAAGTTCGAAACGGTCCGCTATCAGCGCGGGTTGTTCTCGTCGCAGTCCGTCACCCGCGTCCAGTTCGCGATGCCGGAAGGTCACGAACCGAACGAGCCAAATCCATCCTTCTCGATCCGGCAGGACATCTACCACGGTCCGCTGCCGCTGGCGGGATGGGGAGTGCCCGGCGTGCCGATGCAATGGACCGGAGCGGTGGTGCGCGCCACCCTGGATCCGGACAGCAGTGCCTGGACCCGCCAACTGGCCAAATGGTACGGTAACCAGGAACCGGTGGTGGCCATTTCGCGGGTTGGATTCGATGGCGCCAGCGATACCCGCATCACCATGCCGCCCCTGACCCTCAGCAACATCGAGGATCTGCAAAACCTCAACTTCACGGGCCTTCAGGGCCAGTTCCAGGTCGCCGCGCGGGGTGCCGCCGTTCAGGGCACCATGACGATTTCCAGCCTGGAAGCCACCGGCAAGCCCGCCGCCGGCGAGGGTCAGCCGGCCAGCGGCAACGTTCGGGTCAATCTGCGCGATCTGGCCATGACGGTGAACCAGCGCAAGGGGGCTTTCGATCTGCTGTTCGGCGACTCCAGCTTCAAGATCGGCGAGCTGAGCGCCCTCGATCAAGGCACCGGCACGCCCTTCGTCGTAACCAACCTGAGCATGACCGGCTCGCTGAGCCAACAGGGCCCGCAGCAGGTGGCGGGCGAGGTTTCGGTCAAGGCCGACAAGGTCACCGTGGATCGGCAGAGCGGTACCGGCGGCATGAAACTGGCGCTGCGCAATCTGGACGGCGCAACGATCGCACAATTGCAGCAGTGGCAGGAAAGAATGGCCGGCAAGCCCGACGACCCTCAGGCGCTGGACGAGTTGCTCAGGCTGGTGAAAACGCTGCTGCGAGGCAAGCCGGAGTTCGTGCTCGACACCCAGGCCACGCTGACCCAGGGCGAGTGGCAGGGGAAACTGACCCTGAATTTCCAGGATTTCGGCGATGTCAACCTGTTGCTGAATCCGGCCGGATTGCTGGGAGCGCTGGAAAAGGGCCTGGCCGAGGTTGCGGCTTCCAAGGCGCTGGTCGAAACCCTGCTCGCCGACGCGCTTAAGGAGCAACTCCAGGCGCGGATTCAGGACCAGGGCCAACAGGCCGGCGAACAGGCCCTTCAGAGCATGGCAACGCAGCAGGCCACGCAGCAACTCCAGAGTCTCACGTCCGCCGGCTTCATCCGACTCGAGGGAGGACTGTACAAGTCCACGGCGCGCTTCGAGGGCGGCAAGCTGTTCGTCAACGGCCAGGAAATTCCACTGGCGCCAGCAGCGGGCCAAGAGGACGACGGCGCGACCGAGGACGAAATACCGCTGGAACCCGATGGCGGCGCGGAGGAAGAGGAAACGCCGCAAAAGTAGGGCTCGCGCGGATGACGATGGCGTGGCGGTCATGACCGAATTCGAGCAGGTTCTGAACCGCCTGCCGCAAGCCCTGCGGGATGAGGTCGCCCGACACTGGGAAGCGTTCGGCGCGGCGGCCCGGACCGCGGGCGTGGAACCGCCGGCGGGCGCAGCGCTGGCGCAACTCGTCACGGTCTGGGCGTGCAGCGACTTCGTCGCCCGCGCCTGTATCGGCGAACCGGCGCTGCTGGCGGATTTGGTGGCCAGCGGCGATCTGGCGGCGACTTACGCGCCGGGAGATTGCTCGGCGCGGCTGGAACGGCGGCTGGCGGACGCGACGGACGAGAACCGGCTCGCCGTCGCGCTGCGCCGGTTCAGGCGCCGGGAAATGGTCCGCATCGCCTGGCGCGATCTGGCCGGGTTGGCGGGACTGGAAGAGACGCTCGGCGATCTGACGGATCTGGCGGATGTCGCGGTCGGAGGGGCGCTGGACCGGTTGCAGGCCTGGCAATGCCAGCGCTACGGCGTGCCGCGCGACGCCGAGGGCCAGCCGCAACGGCTGGTGGTGCTGGGCATGGGCAAACTCGGCGGACGCGAACTCAACTTCTCCTCGGATATCGACCTGATCTTCGCCTATCCGCGGCAGGGCCAGACCGACGGCGGGCGCGCCATCGGCAACGAGGAGTTCTTCCGCCGGCTGGGCCAGCGGCTGGGTAAAGTCCTGGCCGAGCCGACCGCCGACGGTTTCGTGTTTCGGGTGGACCTGCGGTTGCGGCCGTTCGGCGATTCCGGGCCGCTGGTCATGTCGTTCGCCGCCTTCGAGGATTATTACCAGCACCACGGCCGCGACTGGGAACGCTACGCGATGATCAAGGCCCGGGCCATCGCTGGCGACCTGGCGGCCGGCGAGCGCCTGCTGGTCGCGCTGCGGCCCTTCGTCTACCGCCGCTACCTGGATTACAACGCGTTCGAGGCATTGCGGGGCATGAAGGCTTTGATTGCCCAGGAGGTCGAGCGCAAGGGCATGCGGCGCAACATCAAGCTGGGGCCGGGCGGCATCCGCGAGATCGAATTCATCGGGCAGGCGTTCCAGCTCATCTACGGCGGCCGCGACCCGGCGCTGCGGGAACGCGGCATCCTGCGGGTGCTGGACACCCTGGCCGCCAGCGGGCGACTGCCGGCGGCGGCGGCGAGCGACCTCAAGCAGGCCTACGACTTCCTGCGCCGGGTCGAGAACCGGCTTCAGGCCTGGACCGACCAGCAGACCCATAACCTGCCCGACGACGAACGGGCGAAACTGCGGCTGGCCTTCGCCATGGGACATGGCGGCTGGGGCGCCTTCACCCTGGAACTGGCGCGGCACGTGGAAGCCGTGACCCGACAGTTCGCCCAGGTGTTCGGCGGCACGATCGAGCCGGAACCGGACGCAGCCCAGGCCGATCTGGGGGTGCTGTGGCGGGGCGATCCCGGCGAGGAAGGCGCGCTGCACCTGCTGGTCGAGCGCGGTTTCGAAGAACCGGCGCAGGCCTGGAATCGGTTGCGGGCCTTGAAGAACGGCTTCAGTTACCGGGCGATGAGCCCGCGCGGACGCGAGCGGCTCGACACGCTGGTGCCGCGAGTGCTGGAAGCCGTCACCACCACGCCGCGACCGGCGACGACCCTGGAACGCGTGCTCAACCTGCTGGAAGCCGTCGCCCGCCGCTCGGTGTACCTGGCGCTGCTGGCCGATCATCCGCAGGTCCTGACGCAACTGGTCAAACTGTTCGCCGCCAGCGGCTGGATCGGCCAGCATCTGGTTCGCTATCCCCTGCTGCTGGACGATCTGCTGAGTCCGGCCACTCTGTACGCGCCGCTGGACCGCCCGCAACTGGCGCTGGAACTGGACCGGCAACTGGCGCGAGCGCCGGCGGACGATCCTGAGGAATTGCTGAACGCCCTGCGCTATTTCAAGCAGGCCAACGTGCTGCGGGTCGCCGCCGCCGATGTCAGCGGCGCCATGCCGCTGATGATCGTCAGCGACCACCTGACCGAGATCGCCGAAGCCCTGTTGCGCAAGGTCCTGGATCTGGCCTGGGCCGATCTGCTGCCGAAATTCGGCCAGCCCCGCTGCGTGGCGGACGGAGTGGAACGAGACGCGCGCTTCGCCATCGTCGCCTACGGCAAGCTGGGCGGCATCGAGTTGAACTACGGTTCCGACCTGGATCTGGTGTTCCTGCACGACAGCGCCGGCGACCGGCAACTCACCACCGGGCCGCGCCAGATCGACAATGCCACTTTCTTCAACCGGCTGGTGCAGCGGATCATCCACCTGCTCACCACCCGCACCGGCGCCGGGGATCTGTACGAGGTGGACACCCGGCTGCGGCCCAGCGGACGCGCCGGCCTGCTGGTCAGTTCCTTTGAAGCCTTCGCCGAATACCAGCACCATCAGGCCTGGACCTGGGAGCATCAGGCGCTGGCGCGCACCCGCGTGGTGGCGGGGCCGGCCGAACTGGCCGAACGGTACCGGACCCTCCGCGCCGCGATCCTCCGGCGCGCGCGCGACCCGGACGTGCTGCGCCAGGAAGTCCGCGACATGCGCGAGCGGATGCGGGGCGAACTGGACGCCAGCACCGCCGAGGCCTTCGATCTCAAGCAGGGTCGGGGTGGTATCGCCGATATCGAATTTGTGGTGCAATATGAAATTTTGGCGAACGCTCACCGCCACCCGGAACTGCTGGCCTTTACCGACAACATCCGGCAACTCGACGGGCTAGAACGATTCGGCATCCTGTCCATCGCCGATGCTGCCCGGTTGCGCAACGCCTATCGCGGACTGCGCCGGCGCATTCATCTGCTCAAGCTGCAAGAACAGCCCGCCCGGATTCCTGCGGACGAAGCACGGGATGCCCGCGAAAGCGTGATTCACATCTGGCGGCGCCTGATGGAAGGCGCCTGAAGCCATGCGGCGCGAGGCGATGGCGACATGAGGGTAGCGGGTGCCAGCCGATGCCGGCGCGGCGTACAAGCAGCCTTGCTTTGGAGATTCGAACGATGACGATGGCCGACCGTGATGGTCTGATCTGGTACGACGGTGAACTGGTGCCCTGGCGCGAAGCCAACACCCATGTCCTGACCCACACCCTGCACTATGGGATGGGCGTCTTCGAGGGGGTCCGCGCCTATGCCACCGACCGGGGCGCCGCGATCTTCCGGCTCCAGGCCCATACCGACCGGCTGTTCCGTTCGGCCCACATCGTCGGCATGCCGATGCCCTACGGCAAGGATGAGATCAACACCGCCTGCCGGCAGGCGGTGAGCACCAACAATCTGGCCAGCGCCTACCTCCGCCCGATGTGCTTTTACGGCTCCGAGGGCATGGGACTGCGCGCCGACAACCTCAAGGTCCACGTCATCGTCGCCGCCTGGGAATGGGGCGCCTACCTGGGCGCGGAAAACCTCGAACGCGGCATCCGCATCCGCACCTCCTCGTTCAGCCGCCACCATGTCAACATCACCATGTGCAAGGCCAAGGCCAATGGCAATTACATGAATTCGATGCTGGCGCTCTCCGATGCCCTGCGCGACGGTTACGACGAGGCTCTGCTGCTGGATACCGACGGCTACGTCGCCGAGGGTAGCGGCGAGAACATCTTCATCGTCCGCGACGGCGTGCTCTACACCCCGGATCTCACCTCGGCGCTGGAAGGCATCACCCGCGACACCATCATTCGCTTCGCCGCCGATCTCGGGATTCCAGTCAGGGAAAAGCGCATCACCCGCGATGAAGTGTACATCGCCGACGAAGCGTTCTTCACCGGCACCGCCGCCGAGGTGACGCCGATCCGTCAAGTGGACGGCCGTGCCATCGGCAACGGCCGGCGCGGCCCGATCACCCAGCACCTGCAGGAGTTATACTTCGATCAGGTACATGGCCGCCGTGATGAGTATCCCGAATGGCTGACGCTGGTCTGAGTTCCCGTTCGTTCCCCTCGCCTGCCGGCCCTCGTCTTTAGCCCTAGCCGCCGATAACCACCACCAGGAGTAATGACGCGATGGCTGCCGCTTCCGCCGCCGTTTCCGCCAAGGCCATGCCCAACGCACAGAAGGTCTACGAAGTCAGCCGTGCCGATCTGCCGGTATCCTGTCCGATGCCCGACATGATGGTGTGGAATTCTCACCCCAAGGTCTATTTGCCCATCGAAACCACCGGCAAGGCCAAGTGCCCTTATTGTGGGGCGGATTTCGTGCTGGTGAACTGACCCTCTCGCCTGACACGGGCGGAATCGCCGGTGAAGCCACTCATCGTCTGGCGATTCAGCGACGGCAAGGCCGGGCATGACAACCAAAGTCGGGGACTGGCCGACGCCCTGGCCCGCTTGCGACCGGTCGAGGCCATTACCCTGGACCCACTGCCGGCAACGACGGCGCTGGCCGGTCTGATCGGCGGACGCCCCGTTCGCTGGCGCGAACCGCCGAGGCCGGATCTGCTGCTGGGCGCCGGCCATCGCACTCACCTTTCGCTGCTGGCCGCCCGCCGGACCCGGGGTGGCAAGGCCGTCGTTCTGATGCGGCCGAGCCTGCCGTCGCGCCTGTTCGATCTGTGCCTGATCCCGCATCACGACTCGCCGCCAGCCCGCCCGAACGTACTCGCCACCCGCGGCGCGCTCAACCGTATCCAGCCTTCCACGACGCTGGAGCCCGAGCGAGGGCTGCTGCTCGTCGGCGGACCGTCCTCACATTTCGACTGGAATGATGCGGAACTGCACCGGCAAATCGCCGTCATTCTGGCCACCGACCCGACGATGCGCTGGACTCTGACCACCTCGCGCCGGACCCCGCCGGGTTTTCTGGATGGCCTGCGCGATTCCCCCGGCGACCGGCTGACGGCGGTTGCTGTTTCGGAAACGGGGCCGGACTGGCTGCCAGCGCAACTGGCCCGAGCGGGCCGGGCATGGGTCACCGCCGACAGCGTGTCCATGGTTTACGAGGCGCTGACCGCCGGCGCCGCCGTGGGAATACTGGAACTGCCGTGGAAGCGGTCCGGCCGGGTAAGCCGGGGACTCGAACGACTGGCCGTCGAGGGTTGGGTAACCCCTTTCGCCAACTGGCGGGTGGATCGGCGACTGCGTCGACCCGATCGACCCTTCAACGAGGCGGACCGCTGCGCTCGCTGGATCGTCGAGCGGTGGTTTGCCTGAACGTGGCCCAGTTGTTGCCAGCCCTCGATGGCGGCGGCGTGGAACGCGGCACGCTGGAAGTCGCGCGGGAGCTGGTCCGGCGCGGACATCGCTCGGTGGTGATTTCCGCCGGCGGGCGGCTGGTACCGGAACTGGCGCGCGAGGGCAGCGAGCATCTGACCTGGCCGCTGGGCTCCAAATCACCGCTGACCCTGCGCTGGGTCCGACCCTTGCGCCGCTGGCTGGCCGACCAGCGCATCGACATTCTGCACGCCCGTTCGCGAATGCCGGCCTGGATCGGCTGGCTGGCGTGGCGTGGCATGAATCCGGCCACCCGACCGCGCTTCGTCACCACGGTTCACGGACTGTATTCGACCTCCCCCTACAGCGCCATCATGACCCGCGGCGAGCGGGTCATTGCGGTATCCGAAACGGTGCGCCAGTATTTGCAGCGCCACTATCCCGCCCTGCCGGCGGAACGCATCCAGGTCATCCCGCGCGGCGTGGATCCGGCGGTCTTCCCTTATGGCTTTCGTCCTTCGCCGAACTGGCTGGCGGACTGGTACCGACACTATCCGCAACTGCGGGAAACGCCGGTGCTAACCTTGCCCGGGCGACTGAGCCGGCTCAAGGGCCACGAGGATTTCATCGAACTGATCGCCCGACTGCGAACGGACGGCTTGTCGGTGTACGGACTCATCGTCGGTGGCGTGGAGCCACGCCGTCGGCGTTACGCCGACGGGCTGCGGGAAACGATACGGTC
The DNA here is from genome assembly GCA_031732855.1 of Candidatus Competibacter sp. Lineage (GTDB taxonomy): Bacteria > Pseudomonadota > Gammaproteobacteria > Competibacterales > Competibacteraceae > JAVMKJ01. The sequence goes on along the minus strand of JAVMKJ010000070.1, from coordinate 7,834 downwards.
GCGAGACTTGAGCGACATCGTGCTGTTTACCGGTCATCGCGACGACATGCGCGAAATTTACGCGGTCTCCACCCTGGTCCTGTCGCTGTCGAGCCAGCCGGAATCTTTCGGACGCACGGTACTGGAAGCGCTGGGTCTGGGCGTCCCGGTCATCGGCTACGATCACGGGGGCGTCGGCGAAATTCTGACCCGGATGTATCCCGCCGGCCTGGTACCGGCCGGCAATCCGAAGATGCTGACGGAGCGGGTGACGAAACTGCTGGCGGCCGCGCCGCCGGTGCCGGCGGAACCGGTCTTTCCCTTGCGGCGGATGCTGGATGAAACGCTGGCGCTGTACGAAACATTGGGTCGAGCGCGGGAGAACATCGAGTGAAGCTGACCCGGTCCGGCCGAACCCTGATCGTGCAGCCGCTGCCCGGCATCGGCGACATGGTCTGGCACTTGCCCCACATTCATGCCATCGCGGCGACGACCGCCACGGGCCGGATCGATCTCCTGACCAAACCGCGCTCCCAGGCCGACCGGCTGTTGCGCGCCGATCCCTGCGTCGAACGGGTGCTTTGGCTGGAACGCGAATCCGGCCGCCATGCCGGGTTGCGGGGACTGTGGCGGCTGGCGTCCCTGCTGCACCAGGGCCGATATCAGCGGGTGTGGATCCTGCACGGCAGCACCCGCTACGCGCTGGCGTCCCGGCTGGCCGGCATCCCGGAGCGGGTTGGCTACGGGGTGGGTTTGCAGGCACGGTTGCTGAACGTACCGGTACGCTTGCCCCCCGACCGGCGCCATGCCCATCCGATCGTCCGGGCGGATATCTTGCTGGAACTGCTGGACATACCCCGGAACGAGCCGGAGCCCCGGTTGGCGATCACGGCCGATGCGGAGCAGGCGGTAGCCGAGCGGTTCGATGCCTGGCCGGCGCCATGGACCGCGCTGGGCATCGGCAGCAGCGAGCCGTGGAAACAATGGGGCGCGGCGCGGTTCGCGGAACTGGCGCTGGCCTTGGAACGCCATCGAAGCGGTTCCATATTCATCGTCGGCGGACCGGCGGAACGGTCGCTGGCCGACGAAATGCTTTCCCGCATTCGCGCGGGAGGCGGCCAGGCGGCGGATGCGGTGGCGCTGCCTCTGGAACAGACCGCGGCGCTGCTGGCTCGCTGCCGCGGCTATATCGGCAATGATACCGGCGTGCTGAACATGGCCGCCGCCCTGGGCGTACCCGCGATCGGGTTGTTCGGCGGCTCGCAGCCTCTGTGGCATTCCCGTTTCATCCATCCGCTCCTGCCGCTTTCCGGCCAACGCGACATGGCGGCGATCACCGTCCCTCAGGTCCTTGAGGCCTTCATGCGGCTGGGTTAGCTCGATGCAAATCGCGACGTTACGTGAGACTCTTCAGGCAGCCTTTTTCCAGTGGGGCTGGCTCCTGGTGGCGGTCCTGCCGCTAGCCCAACTCGGCGGCCGGACTCTGTATACCGTGCTGGTCAGCGTTTGCGTCCTGTGGGGTCTGCCGGGCCTGTGGAGCCGGCGGGACCGGCTGGATCGCGCGACCACCCTACTGTATTTGACCCTGCTCGGCGTGACGCTGCTCGGGATCCCCGGATCGGTGGATCCGGCAGGTGGTTATCGGATCTGGGCGCAATTCGCGGTCCAGACCTCAACCCTGCTGTTGATGCAGGCCGCCCTGCGAGAATCCCCGGTACAACTCGACCGGTTGTTCGACGCCATGGCCCTCTCCAGCGGGATAACCCTGGTCGGACTCTACCTGCTGCTACCCTATTACTGGCTCGGCTGGTCCGGTCAGCCCTTCGACCCGAGCACGCAACTGCGGGAAGATAACTTGCCATTCTTGCTGGTATTCCTGCTGGGGTGGCTCCAACGGCACGGCGACCGACACCGGAGCCACGGCGCGATGGCCGGTGTCACCGCGGCGGTTCTGGGCTATATCGTGATCTCGGAAGGACGGGCGGCGCTGCTCGGCATGATCGCCGGACTGGCGGTGTTCTGCTGGTCGGTGCTGGGCTGGCGGCTGCGCTGGGTCGTACCCGCGGTCGTTCTGGTGCTGGTGGTCGGCATCGCCGCCAACACCGGGGCGTTCCACAAAGTGGAACAGGCTTCCTATCATCATTCACTGGACTCGTTTACCACCGGACGCAGCATCCTGTGGCGGCAGGCGCTGGCGCATCCCCCGGCGCGATCCTGGCTGGGCGTGGGGATCGGCAACGGGCATCATGCCACGGAGGTGCTAAGCTTCGAGATCGGCGGCGCACGGATGCAGGTCAAGCATCTTCACAACTTCCTGATGGACGCCTGGTACGAAACCGGAATTCTGGGAGTCGGCCTGCTGGTGGCTCTGATCGGTATCGTGCTCGGCCGGCTGGGGTGGGTCTGGCAACGGCTGTCGGCCGGAGATCGCCAGCGCGCCGGCGTGCTGCTGGCGGCCGCGGTGGCGCTGATAACCGCCGGAATGCTGAGCTTTTCCTATACCTCCCGGCAGTTGGCGTGTTATTTGTTCGTTTGCCTGGGAGGGCTGAGCGGTATCGGCCGGACGCGCGACGTTCGGGCTACGCCGCCAGCAGACGGTCATAAAGATCCAGATAAGCGTTGACGATGGCCTCCTCGCCGTGCCGGGCGATCAGCGTCCGGTTGCCATTGGCCGCGAGTTCCCGGCGCAGCGATTCATCCCGCAGCAACAGTTCCATCGCGGCCGCCAACGCGGCGGGATCGCCGGTCGGAGTCAGCCAGCCGTCCTCGCGGTCGGTGATGACCTCCTGCAACCCCTGGGCGCGAGTGGAAAGGACGGCACGACCGCGCGCCCAGGCTTCCAGGATGGCGTTGCCCACGCCTTCCTGCTGGGAAGAGCAGACGCACAGATCGGCCAGTTCCTGAAAGCATCCGGCATCGTCGCGCCAACCGGGCCAGCAAACCCGGTCGCCGATGCCCAACTGCTCGGCATGATGCCGGAGAGAGACGGCCAGCGGGCCATCGCCGACGATGACCAGGTAAACAGGTCGCTCGTGAATCCGGGTTGGAATAGCCGCGAAGGCCTCGAGGAGGTCGCCGAAACCCTTGACCGGATGCAGGCGACCCACCGCGGTTACGATCAGGGCATCGTCGGGAATCGTGAATTCCTGGCGCAACCGCTGCAAGGTAATCATGGAACTGGGATTGCACGGCGCGACGAAATTGCTGATATGAAAAATCCGGTTCGGGGGAAAGCCGTGCTGGATCAGATGATCGCGGATGCCCAGGCTGTTTGCGATCCAGGCATGGGCGTGCCGGTACCCGTGCGGCGCGTAATAGCCGCCCAGCCGGGCCACGTGAATCGGCCGCCGGCCAGGGGCAAGGTGGGTCAAACGGGTCGCCCGGCCCATGTAGGTTTGAACGATATCGGGCTGGCGCGCGCGCACGATCTCCCCAATCCTCCAGCGGGACAGCAGATCCCAGATGCCCCACATGGGCACATGAAGCTGAGCCGTTTCCGTTCGCAACCGGGCCGAAACCTGGCTGCCCGCCACGTTGATCGCCAATACGGGATGATGGCGTGCCTGCAAAGCGTCGACCAGCCGGACATAGAACAGTTCGGCCCCGCCGAGCGAATCACCGCCGATGATGTGGACCGATGCGATCATAGTCTCCCACCGGGCATGACGGTGGCGCGCCCACGCGAGGCGCGCTCTTGACGAACGATATGGTGCATACTGTTACTGTAAATGAAAATTCCGTTCAGGACAGGCTGATTCATGACAGTCCGAACCCGGCTTTCGGTATTCATCACCACTTATAATAATGGCCGCACCTTGACGGCCTGTCTGGAAAGCATCAAGTGGGCCGATGAAATCATCCTGCTGGATTCCTTCAGCACCGATGATACGCTGGCCATTGCCCAGCGTTATGGAGCGCTGATCAGCCAGCACGAGTTCCTGGGTTACGGCCCGCAGAAGCGGATGGCGCTCGCGGCGACCACGCACGACTGGGTGTTGCTGCTGGATGCCGACGAGGTGCTGTCGCCGGCCCTCCAGACCGAGATCCGTCGGCTGCTGGAGCGCGGACCGGACGCGGATGGCTACGAAATTCCGCGGCAGGAACAGATGTTCTGGCGAATGTACAACCCGGCGACCCGCATGAATCATTACCTGCGCCTGTTCGACAAGCGCAAGAGCGGTATCGACGACATGCCGATTCACGCCGCGCCCAAGGTGCGGGGGCGGATCGTCCGGCTCAAGGCACCCCTGTACCACTACGGTGAAACCGACATTCATACCAAGGTTGACAAGATCAACGCCTACTCGACTGGTCTGGTGGCGGACAAACTCAAGAGACGGCACTGGGGGATTCCGCTGATCATGCTATTTTATCCACCGCTGTTCTTCATCCGCAGTTATCTGTTCAAGCGCAACTTCCTGAACGGCTGGGCGGGGTTCATCAACTCGGCGATCGCGGCGTTTTACGTCTTTCTCAAGTACGCCAAGCTGTACGAGCATCACCAGTTCGCCAAATACGGAACCCGCCTGCTGCCGGACGATGCGCCGCCCTTGCCGAGTGAATATGCGCCCCGTCCCACCGATCCGCCCTGATCCCGCCCGACGCGATCATGGGTCTAATCAGGCGCTGTCCCGGCCCAGCAGCCCCCGCAGTTGTCTCAACACCAGCGGTGGCGTCAGCATCGCCATGCAGCTGTGATGGGAGCAGGTCTTGCGATAACAATTGACGCAGGGCAGATCGGCTTGCAGGGCGCCGACGTTGTCGCCCAGCGGCTTGACCCGGCGCGGGTCGGTCGGCCCGCAGAGCACCATCATCGGCGCGGTCGTGGCGGCGGCCAGATGCGCGGTGCCTGTATCGTTGGCCACGATGAGACACGCCGGCTCGCACAGTGGCGGTATGTCGAGAATGGCGGTCTGTCCGCAGAGATTCACCAGCCAGGAATCGCAGCCTCGAGCGATGCGCTGGCATTCGTCCATTTCATCGGGACCGCCGATCAGCACGATCCGTTCCAAGCCATCCCGATGCAGTCGGTTTGCCAGCGCGGCGTAGCGGGCGGCCCCCCAGCGTTTCAAATGACCGTTGGCATTGCAGCCGGGCAGAAAAATGCCATAGCGACCCGGCGCCAGTCCGTAACGCTCCATCAGCTCCCGGACGCGGGCGCGGTGATGATCGGGAATATGCAACACCGGTCGGGGCGTTATCGCCCGGATGCCACCGGCCTGCAGCGAGGCCCGGCCGAGCGTGATGGCGGGCACCGGCTTGGGCAGTTCGGCCGGCGCGATGTTATAGGGAAATCGTGGACTGTTGCCGAGGCGGTGGGGAATTCGATGTCCGCTCAGCCACAACAGGGTAATGAATAATCGCGATCGGTCGTTGCACTGGAGATCGATTACCAGGTCGTAATGCTGGCCGCGAACCTGTCGCAACCACTCCATCGTCCGGCGACCCCGTCGCCGGCGATCGCGCAGATCCACGGCGAATACCTGTTGAAATCGAGGATCCTGCTCGAACAGGCTTTTCCAGGGCGGCAGCGTATCAAGATGGATTTCCCGCTCTGGAAACGCCCGGGCGATATCTTCGAACAGGGCGGTGGCAATGATCACATCGCCCATGGCGCTCCATTTGATGACCAGAATGCGGCGGATGGCCGGATTGGCGGGCAGATCGGCGCGAAAGAGCATCGGAGCAATCCGCTTTAGAGGTTGTACAGGCCCGGACTGCCCAGCGGCCGGGTCTTGAAGCGGCGGTGGACCCAGAGGTACTGGTCGGGGGCACGGCGAACGTAATGCTCCAGCAGTTCGTTGATGCGATGGGTATCGGCCGTCACATCGCCACCGGGAAAATGTTCCAGCGCCGGCAGAATGACCACTTCGTAGCCGGCGGTTCCGGCCAGCCGGCGCGGAAAGTAAGGCACCACCGCCGCGCCGCTGAGCGCCGCCAGCCGCGAGGTAGCCGTGATGGTGCAGGCGGGAATACCGAAGAACGGCACGAAGACGCTGTTGCGCCGGCCGTGATTCTGATCGGGGGCGTACCAGACCGCGCGTCCCTTTCTGAAGGCGCGCAGCAGCCCGCGCAAATCTTCGTGCGGCAAAGGCGGAAACCGGGACCGACGCTCGCGTTCGCGGCGCATCACGGTTTCGTAGAGCGGGTTCTTGTGGGATCGGTACATGGCATGAAACGGCTGGTGCCAGGTGATGAACCGGGCACCCAGCTCGAGCGTGGTGAAGTGCCCGGTCAGGAGAATCACGCCCTTGCCCTCGGCGAGCGCCCGCTCCAGGTGCTCCGCGCCTTCGACCCGGGCCAGACCGCGCAGCTTTTCGTCTGGCGCCCACCAGGCCATGGCGGTTTCGAACAAGCCAATGCCCAGCGCGGCAAAGTGCTGTTCCAGCAATGTGTTCCGTTCGGCGGGCGACCATTCCGGGAAACACAGTTCCAGATTGATTGCAGCGATCCGTCGCCGGCGCCGGGCGATTTTGCCCAACAGGCGGCCCATCCGTCCGCCCGCCGCAAGCTGCCAGCGAAACGGCAGGACGGCCATGCATTTCATGAGGCCTAGCCCCAGCCAGACCGGCCAGTAGCGCGGCGCCAGAAAATGCCAATCAAACAGCCGGGTGGGCATGGTCACAGTTGTAGGATGATCCGCAAAATCACTATTGTAAGCGTCCCCAGCCTGGCAAGCATCCATCCGCTTCCAGTTACAGACCTGGAGAACAGCATGGCGAGAACGGTTTTAGTGACCGGCGCGGCCGGTTTCATCGGCAGTCATTCCGTCGAATGGCTGCTCGAACAGGGGTGGCACGTGGTCGGCGTCGACAACCTGCGGACCGGACACCAGGCAAATCTGGCCGACGCGCGTTCGACGCCCGGTTTCGAATGGGTGCTGGCCGACGCGGGTGATGAAGCGGTGATGCGCGCCCTGTTCGAACGGTATCGTTTCGCCGGCGTGCTGCACCTCGCGGCCCTGGTCAGCGTTCCGGAAAGCTTCCGCGAACCCGCGCTCAACTATCGCCTCAACCTGGCCACCGCCGACAGCCTGGCCCGGCTGTGCCTGGAATACGACTGCAAGCGCCTGGTGTTCGCCTCCTCGGCCGCGGTGTATGGCGCGGCCGCGGCCTTACCCAACCGGGAGTCGGCGGTCCCGCAGCCCCAGTCTCCCTACGCCGCCGCCAAACTGGCCGCCGAGGTGATGTTGCTGGGCTATGCGGCCAGCTATGGCCTGGAAACGGTCTGCCTGCGCTATTTCAACGTCTATGGCCCGCGCCAGGATCCCGGCTCGCCCTATTCGGGCGTGTTGTCCATCTTCACCGACCGGTTTCGGCGCGGCTTGTCGGTGACCATTCATGGAGATGGCGAACAGACCCGGGACTTCATCTCGGTTCGGGATGTGGCGCGGGCCAATGGCGAGACCCTGACCGGAACGCGCGCGACCAGCGGCCGCTACAATGTTTGCACCGGTCGCGCGGTGTCCCTGAATCAGGTACTGGCGATTTACCAGGAACTTTTCCCAAGCGCGTCGCCGGCCGAGTATACCGCTGCCCGGCTCGGCGACATCCGCCATTCGCTGGGCGATCCGGATTTGCTACGACACGTCCTGGATTTCAGTGCCGAGGTGCCGTTCGAGCTTGGCTTGCGCGCGCTGGCGCTGGGAAGCCCGAAATTTTCGGTGCAAGCTTGACGTTCGAACCTTCATATCTATAATTCGCTTTCCCTCGAGCAGGGATCGAGCTTGAGAAAGTGGAGCGGATACTTACAGAAAACGGATCTTCAGAGGTTCAGAGGGATAAATGTTGTTAAAGGGATTTTCCCAGGTTATAATGATTGTCTTCCTGTCGTAGGGGCAGGGAGGGAGTAGAGT
>JAVMKJ010000069.1:0-4974 GCA_031732855.1 Candidatus Competibacter sp. | reverse complement strand
CCCCTCCAATTTACCCCTTGACAATCAACTAAATGGCTTAACTTGTAAGCAATGGACTAACCCCTTCACCCTGACCCTCTCCCCTATGAATGGGAGAGAGGGGACTGCATGATTACCGTCAGCGCATCCGGCGCGTTCCGGGCATTGAAGAGCGATAGGGAACCACTGGATCGGCTTGCGCCGCGGCATGCCACGCCCGTACTACCGCCCAGACCATCAGGGCGACGGCGCCGGCTCTTACCAGCAGCGCGAGCGCGGTATCCTGGTTCAACAGCCCCCACCGGCTCAGGATCTCGGTCCAGTCGTGGAAATCCTCCGGATCCAGCCCGCCGACCAGCGGCAACTGATGGGCGCGGGCGTCCGCCATGTACCGCGCGATGTTCAGCAGGTTTTCTCCGATCCAGACCAGACAGGCGTAAAAACCGAAAAGCTGTTCCCGGCGGAAGCACTCCCAGGCGCAGGCCGCCGGAATCAGCAGTTGCATCAGGGTGCCGCCGTACACCGCCAGGCGGGAAGACAGCAGTCCGAAAATCGGATGGCCCGCTTCGTGGAACGCCAGGTTGGCGCTGTCGAGAATCGGCACCCAGCCCCAGAACGCGTGGCACGCGAGAAGAAGCCCGACGGCGAGGGTCAGCAAAAGAGGCGGCAGCTTCATGGGGAGCGAAAAACTCCGGGGCGGGAAGGTTGCCCCCAGATATGGGGGGGAAAACGTTCTACCCGATCAGGGTATAGCGCCGGATGTCGGGCTCGGCGGCCAGCAGGGGCGGGGCCTTGGCCAGGACGGCCTGCAAGTGCGGCGTGGTGAAGTGCGCGTCGATGGCGGCCTCATCGGCCCATTCCTCCACGAAGGTGAAGTCGGTGGGATCGGCACGGTTTTGCAGCAACTGGTAGCGAAGACAGCCCGGCTCCCGGCGGGTGGGTTCGAGCAGGCCCAGTAACAGGGCGTGGAGTTCGGAAACGGTGTCCGGTCGCGCCGTGATGTGGGCGACCACGCGGATGGTCTGGGTCATGACGGGGGCTCCTGGTGGAATAACCGATCTGAGTGATGGGGCGAACGCAAGTCCGCTCGTCAAAGTTTAGTGCGGGAACCGCGCTACGCGCATGACAAATTCTCAAGGCGATCCCGATCCCGGTTCGGCGGGAACGCCGTCCGGTTCCATTTGTAAGCGTTCAGACCCCTCCCCCCAGCGGGGGGAGGTTGGGAGGGGGAAAGGTTGCGACGCCAACGACTTGCCCTCCTCCAGCCCCCTCCCGCTGGGACGGGGGAGTGAACGGTTACGTTCCATTTACCAGCGTCTCGGGATACGGTGAAAAGTTGATAAGCAATAATTTATACAAATTATGTACAAAATACTTGCAATCGGCAGAATGTGTGCCTTATATTTATATATAAGTTGTACAAAATGGGCGCGGTTTCCGATTATTCCGGCAAGGACCGTGCGAAGACCCGGGTGTCAACCCCGTTCCGTATTACCCCCTGCGACGGAGGAACAACCATGACGACGACGATTCTGATTAGTGAAAGTGCGCTGCCCACCCCCAGCGTGCGGCGGATCGCCACGAACCAGCCTTGGGAATGGCTGGCCGCGGGATGGAACGATCTGTGGCGGGCGCCTTCGGCGAGCATCGCCTATGGTCTGCTGTTCGTATTGATGGGTTATCTGCTGGTCTCTACGGTGGAGGGCCAGTTTCATTCGGCGCTGGCCCTGACCACCGGGTTCCTGCTGGTGGGTCCGTTCCTGGCGCTGGGTCTGTACGACATCAGCCGTCGGCTGGAAACCGGCGAACCGGTGTCTCTGGGACGGGCGCTGACTGCCTGGCGTTCCAACACCCTGTCTATCGCCCTGTTCGGCGTGGTGCTAGGCCTGGTGATGATCGTTTGGGCGCGGCTGGCGGCGGTGCTGTTCGCGGTCCTGGTGGGGGGACGTGAATTGAGTCTGGAGGCGTCAGCGGCGCAGATCTTCTTCTCTGGCAGCGGCCTGACGTTCCTGCTGGTGTTCACGGTGGTGGGCGCGATCATCGCGGGAGTGGTGTTCGCCATCAGTGTGGTGTCCATCCCGATGATGCTGGATCGCAAGGCCGATTTTGTGACCGCGATCCTGACCAGCCTCGCCGCCGTACGCGCCAATCCGGCTCCCATGGCGCTGTGGGCAGCCTTGATCGTGATCTTCACCGGCTTGGGCCTGCTCACTTTCTACCTGGGTTTAGCCCTCGCCCTGCCGCTGATCGGCCATGCGACCTGGCACGCCTATCGGAGTCTGGTGGAGGGCAGCGATCGGCAACAGCAACCGATGTGAGCGAGCCTCTTGAAATTCCTCCATCCCGCGCTGACTGCGGGATGGAGGGGACTCATGCAACCTTGGCCAGCGGACTCCTACCCGAATGAAAACCATCCACAGTGTTTTGGTCAGTGCCGCTATCGTGATGACAATGCCTGGTTTGAGTATCGCCGCCTTATCAGCGAAAGACGAACTGATCTTCAAGGTATCCCTGGACGACAAGCCCATCGGAGTGCATCGCTTTCGGATTTCGGATGAAGGCGCGACCCGCGTCGTCGACAGTGAGGCGACGTTCGACGTCAGCATCCTGCGGGTGCCCGTTTACCGTTACCGCCATCGCAACACCGAAACCTGGCAAAACGGCTGTCTGGAGCGGATTGATTCGGAGACGGACGCCAATGGCACGCCCTACGCGGTGGACCTGAGCAAAACCGCAATGGGTTACCGGATCGTGACGCCGGGTGAGACCCAAACCCATGAGGACGACTGCCTGATGAGTTTTGCCTATTGGGATCAGCGGTTCCTCCAGCAAAAACGCCTGCTGAACACCCAGACTGGTGAACTGATCGCGGTGGAGATCCTGTCACTGGGAGAATCCCAACGGCAGGTCGCCGATCAGATGCTGTCGGTGCAGGGGTTTCGAATTCGGGAGGAGTTGCAGGGCGTTGATATCAAGGTCTTTTACCACCGTGCGGATGGCCGCTGGGTCGCACTCGAATCGGTCCTCGAGAACGGGCGGAAGTTGCGTTATACGCGGGTGGCGGACGATCGGCTGGCTGCGCCCGAGCGCGTTTCCGACCCGCCTTCCACCCGGAGATGACCATGCGGACATTCAAATCCTGGTTGATCGTACCCATCGCATTGCTGCCGATCGCCTGCCAGACGACACCGATGAATCCCATCACGACGGTCAAACAGGTCGATCTCGAACGCTTCATGGGCGACTGGTACGTGATCGCCAACATCCCCACCTCCATCGAGCGCGACGCCTACAACGCCGTGGAGTCTTACCGGCTGACCGACGAGGGCACGGTGGCTACGACGTTCACGTTCCGTCGGGGCGGGTTCGATGGCGAACGGAAGGTCTACACACCGACCGGCTTCGTGCTGGATCGCGACAGCAACGCCGTCTGGGGCATGCAGTTCATCTGGCCGATCAAGGCCGACTTCCGCATCGTCTATGTCGATGCGCAGTACACCCGGACGATCATCGGGCGAAACAAACGCGACTATGTCTGGATCATGGCGCGCACGCCCAGCATTCCCGAGGCCGATTACCAGGCCATGCTGCGCCTTCTGGCCAACGAGGGTTATGACATCGACAAAATTCAGCGCGTGCCGCAGCGCTGGCCGTCGCCAGATCAGGACACCCTCAGCCGCGCGGCGTAACCTCCAGGATCAGATCGAAGTTCGCCGCCAGTTCGACACCGTCCCGCTGGACGGGGACGAAGTCGGCCAGCACCAGCGGTCGCCGTTCCGGTGGAATCCGGTCGAACAGAAAGTCGCCGGCGTTCCGTGGTTCGCCCCGGACGTAGAGTTGGGTGATGAAGGGCGGCTCGCCCGGGGGAAACACCGCGATGTGAATGTGGGGGGTGCGGCCGGGATAGGGTACCGGCCGTATGGTGCGAAAGCGGTAGCGACCTTCGGCGTCGGTGACCGTGCGACCGAAGCCCTGAAAATTCGGATCGCGCGCGCCGCCGCGATCCAGGGGATGGTGGTAGCGCCCGGTGGCGTCGCACTGCCAGATTTCGATGCGCGTGGCCGAAATCGGCCGGCCGTCGCGGTCGAGCAGCCGCCCGCTCAGGTCGGTGATGCGCCCTTGGGCGACGCCGGGCACGCCGCGCACCCGGGTGAGGTCTTGGTCGTCGTCGAGCGGCGGTTCGGTGGGATAGAACGGGCCAGCGCTCTGGGCTGGCGTGGGTTCCAGCCGCGTGGCCGCTCGCGCGCCGCTCGCCAGTAGCCAGGCCGCCGCAGCCAGCAGCACACGCCGACGGTTCCGATCAGGATTCATGATGGCGCCCTCCTGCGTTGGAATCGATGATAAACGGGTTAATCGGCGATTAGACCCGGCTCCTGCACCCAAGGTTGCGGAGCGTCCTGGCGCCGACACGACTTCGGCGATGGTGTTCCCGACCTGGATATTGATATCAATAATCCGTTGATTATAAAGCAGCTTAATGAGTCGGTATCCACGTTTGAAGCACTGCCGACGAACGCTGCCACTGGTTCGGACGAAGGGGGGGTTTTGTCCGGTGATCGGGTGGCCATCGGGGAAAACGAATCCCTGACATCGGGTGCTGCTTCGTGCGGCGCGCGCCGTGATCGCTTGAGTGCATGGATGGGGGGTAAACTCCATTCGGGGGATCGGTTTTCAGTGTCCCATGCTTCCCCTCGAAGGGAAGACAAGGGTGGAGGGGGATGGTTGACTCGACGATCCTCGTCTATGTTCTGAAGATCGCGCAACCAATGGGAGAGGGCCGCGAATGATCGCCGCTAAAGCTGACGTCCTCATCTTCGAGAAAGTCGAGCCGGTCTACCGGTTCGTCGCCCTGAATTTCGTCGCCAACTATCCCCGTTGGTCGGCGGAGGTGGTGGACCTCAAACCGCTCTCGACCGGCCCGGTGCGACTGGGCTACCAGGCCACCCGATTACCCACAACTTATCCGTCACCGGCATACACGGCACGGCCGGCCTC
>JAVMKJ010000068.1:18180-121706 GCA_031732855.1 Candidatus Competibacter sp. | reverse complement strand
CGCCTTTGAGGCGCTCATCCAATAAGCCCCCGGCTTTGCCGGGGGTCATTTAACTTTTGAGGTGATTCAGCCCCTCTGGCGTTCCCGTGGCCCCCGTGCGCAGTCTCTGAGCAGCGGGCACCGGCCCCGTTCTCCCGATTGATCGCCCCTGAGCCGCAGGCGCATTCTGCCCAGAGCGCGCCCATGCGGTGAGGAGAGGCGTATGCAAGCCAAGGCCATGAAACCATATCGGGCGCGCGATGGGCGCGAGCGGCTGGCGGTGAGGATGACGGACCGCCGCCGAGAACATCAGCCGTATCGCACCGGATTGATCACGGCCTGGCGGCGGTCGACGCGACAAAGATCAGATCAATGTCCGTGGTCGGCTCGGCTCAAATCGCCGCCGAGCGCAAACGCAAGGCGTTGTAGACCACCGACACCGAACTGACGCTCATGGCCGCCGCCGCGAGCATCGGCGAGAGCAGGATGCCGAAGGCGGGATACAGCACGCCCGCCGCTATTGGCACTCCGAGCGCGTTGTACGCGAACGCGAAGAACAGGTTCTGGCGGATGTTGCGCAGGGTAGCGCGGCTCAGGTGCCGGGCGCGGACGATGCCGTTCAGATCGCCCTTGACCAGGGTCACGCCGGCGCTTTCCATGGCCACGTCGGTGCCGGTGCCCATGGCGATGCCGACCTGGGCTTGCGCCAGCGCGGGCGCATCGTTGACGCCGTCGCCGGCCATCGCGACCCGGCGGCCTTCTCGTTGCAGCGCTTTGATCTGTTCCGCCTTCTGATCCGGCAGCACGCCGGCGATCACCTGATCCAGGCCGAGTTTCCGCGCCACCGCTCGGGCCGTGGTTTCGCTGTCGCCGGTCAGCATGACGATGTTCAGTCCCTCGGCATGGAGCGCCCGGATGGCGTCGGGCGTCGTTGGCTTGATGGGATCGGCGACACCCAGCAGGCCCGCGATCCGACCATCCACCACGACGAACATCACGGTCTGGCCATCGGCCCGTAGCCGTTCCGCCTCGTCTTCCAGAGCGCCCGGATCGACGTTCAGGGCTTGCAGCAACGTCCGGTTGCCCAGGGCGATCCGATGATCGTCCACCCAGCCCGTCACGCCTTGGCCGGTCACCGACTCGAAGCGTTCGGCCTGGCCGAGCATGATGCCTCGCTCCCGAGCGCCGCCGACGATGGCGGCGGCCAGCGGATGCTCGCTGCCCCGTTCCAGCGTCGCGGCCAGCCGTAACAGAGTCGCCTCATCCAGATTCGACGCGGGCACCGTCGTCACCAACTGGGGTTTGCCCTCGGTCAGGGTGCCGGTCTTGTCCACCACCAGGGTGTCGATGTGGCGCATCAATTCGATGGCCTCGGCGTTTTTAAACAACACCCCGACCGTGGCGCCCTTGCCGGTGGCGGTCATGACCGACATGGGGGTGGCCAAACCCAGCGCGCAGGGACAGGCGATGATGAGCACCGCCACGGCGTTGATGATGGCGTAGGCCATGGTCGGGGGCGGCCCGAAAATCGCCCAGACGATCAAGGTGAGCAGAGCGACCGCCACGACGGCGGGCACAAAATAGCCGGCGACCTGGTCGGCCAGCTTCTGGATGGGCGCGCGGCTGCGTTGGGCTTGCGCCACCAGATGCACGATTTGGGAGAGCAAGGTGTCGGCGCCGACCCGTTGCGCTTCCATGATCAGGCTGCCGGCGCCGTTGACCGTGGCGCCGATGACTGGGTCGCCAGGGTTTTTCTCGACCGGGATCGGCTCGCCGGTGACCATGGACTCGTCCACGCTGCCGTGGCCTTCCCGCACGATGCCGTCGACCGGGATCTTCTCGCCAGGCCGGACCCGCAGGCGGTCACCGGGCTGGATGCGATCCAGCGGCACGTCCTCATCGTTGCCGTCGGCATTGATCCGCCGAGCGGTTTTCGGCGCCAGGCCCAGCAACGCCTTGATGGCGGCGCCGGTTCGCTGGCGCGCCCGCAGCTCCAGCACCTGTCCCAGCAGGACGAGCGTCACGATGACGGCGGCGGCCTCGAAGTAAACGGCGACTTCGCCGTGGGCATCGCGAAACGCAGTGGGAAAGAGGGTCGGGAACAGGACGGCCACGGTGCTGTAGCCATACGCCACGCCCACGCCCAGAGCGATCAAGGTAAACATGTTGAGGCTGCGGTTGATCAGGGACTGCCAGCCCCGCTCGAAGAACGGCCAGCCGCCCCACAGCACCACCGGCGTGGCCAAAAGCAGCTCCAGCCAGTTCAGACCGCGCGACGAAGCCAGCCCATCGAACGGCATGCCCGGAACATGTCGGCCCATGGCAACGACGATCAGCGGAACGGTCAACAGGACGCCGATCCAGAAGCGCCGGGTCATGTCCCGGAGTTCCGGACTTTCCTCCTCATCGAGAGTCACCGTGCGCGGTTCCAGCGCCATGCCGCAGATCGGGCAGTTCCCTGGCTCGTCCCGCACGATCTCCGGATGCATGGGGCAGGTGTACTCGATTTTGCTCGCCGGCGCGGAGATGCCCGCCGGCTCCAAGGCCATGCCGCACTTGGGGCAACTGCCCGGCCCTTCCTGGCGAATCTCCGGGTGCATGGGGCAGGTATAGATCGTCCCTGGCGCAGGGGTCGGCGTCTCGATCGCCGACTTTGCCGGATGAACGGGATGGTGATGGTGGACATGGGCAGCGTGATGGCCATGTTCGCAGGAAGGCGCGGGGGTGTTCATCGGGTGTCCTCCTCGTCAATACAGGTTAGATGCCCTATCTTTACTTCTGTACTCGAGTACGGAGTCAAGCATGAAAAAATCGCTTTCGTTGACGGTCGGCGAACTGGCCAAAGCCACGGGTGTCCATGTCGAGACCGTGCGCTACTACCAACGGCGCGGCTTGCTGGCGACGCCGGAACGCCGTTACGGGACGATTCGCCGCTATACGGACGCCGATCGCGACCGGTTGCGCTTTATCCGCCGGGCGCAGCGGCTGGGTTTCACGCTGGAGGAAATCGCCCAGTTGCTCGCCCTGGACGCCATCCGTGATCGGGATCGGGCGCGCGCCCTGGCCGAAATCAAGGTGGCCGATTTGGATGCCCGCATCGCCGATCTGCGGGCCATGCGCCGCGTCCTGGTCGAACGGATCGCGCATTGCGTCCACGGCCGGTCCGCCGAACCCTGTCCGATCCTCGACGCCTTTCGCGGCGATGTCGGCGTCGAATCGCTGGAGGAGGGCTAATGTCCCCGCGCCTGTTGGTGGTCGATGACGATGCCGCGCTCAACCTCGCGCTGTGCGCGCATTTCGAGGACCGCGGCTGGCGAGCCACGGGCGTGTACGATTGCGCCGCCGCCCTGGCCGCGACCGCCGGGGCGGCCTTCGAGGTGGTCCTGCTGGACGTGCAACTACCGGACGGCGACGGCGTCGAATTGCTCGGCCGGTTGCTCGAACGCGATCCACACCTGCCAGTGATCCTCATGACCGGCGGACGCGATGTCGAACGCGCCATGCAGGCCATCGCCGCCGGCGCCTTCGACTGGCTGCCCAAGCCGTTCGAACCCGCCGAACTGGAGCGGTTGGTGGACCGCGCCCAGGCCGCCCGCCAGGCGAGCGCCGCCGGGGGCGCCGCAACTGACGATGCGCCGCCGCGGACCCTGGTGGGCGAGAGTCGGGCGCTGCTGGAAATCGGCAAGACCCTGGCACGGGTGGCGCCGAGCGATACCCGGGTGCTGATCACCGGCGAAAGCGGTACCGGCAAGGAAGTGATCGCGCGCTTGGTGCATATCTACAGCGGTCGGCGGGGACCGTTCGTCGCCGTCAATTGCGCCGCGCTGGTCGAAACCCTGCTCGAATCGGAACTGTTCGGCCACGAGCGCGGCGCCTTTACCGGCGCTCACGCCGCCAAGCCCGGCAAGTTCGAGCAGGCCGCCGAGGGAACGCTCTTTCTCGACGAAGTGGGCGAACTGCCGCCGACCGTGCAGGCCAAGCTGCTGCGGGTCTTGCAGGAAGGCGCGTTCGAACGGGTGGGCGGCACGCGGACGCTGGAGACGCGCGCCCGGATCGTCGCCGCGACCAACCGCGATTTGCCCGCCGAAGTGACCGCCGGACGGTTTCGCGAGGATCTGCTGTACCGGCTGGCGGTGGTCACGCTGCATGTCCCGCCGCTGCGCGAGCGCCGCGAGGACATCCTGCCGCTGGCCCGCCATCTGCTGGCCCGCGCCTGCCGACGGCTGGCCCGCGCGGCGGTGACGTTGGCGCCGGATGCCGAGGCGTGGTTGCGGGCGCGCGATTGGCCGGGCAACGTGCGCGAACTGGACAACGCGCTCGCCCGCGCGCTAGTACACGTGCGTGGCCCGCGCCTGACGGCCGACGTGCTGGACGGTCCGCTCGCCGCGCCCCCCGACGGCGCGCCCGCGACGGATGCTTTCCGCGATGCCAAAGGCCGACTGTACTCGCTCGACAAACTGGAGGCGATGCAGATCGCCAACGCCCTGCGCGAAACCGGCGGCCATAAAGGTCGCGCCTGCGCCATTCTCGGCATCTCGCGGCCCGCGCTGGAGCGCAAGCTCGACCGCTACGGCCTTCGCCCGCGCGCCCACGCCGAGGATTGACCATGCCGCTGCTGTCGCGTCTGTCCCTGCGGGTTTTCCTGCTGGTGGCCACCCTGGTCACGGCTTGCGGCGCGCTGGTGCATCTGCCCGGCTTGGTCGCTTTTCGCACCGAATACCTCGAACACCGGTTGATCGATGCCTACATGGCGACCCTCGCCCTCCGCGCGGGCGGGACCTTGACTGCCGCCCAGACGGCGACGCTGCTCGAACGGGCGCACCTTGTCGGCATCGAGGTTCGGTCCGACGACGCCGAATTGCGGCTCGGCACGCTCGCCCCGGTCGAACGCGATATCCGGCTGGACCGGGAACCGCTGGGGCAGCGTCTGCTCCGCACCTTGCAGGTGCTATTCGACGACGGTCAGGGCTTGCTGAGGGTCAGTGGCGCACCTCCCGGCGAGGGCATGCAGGGCCTGTGGATCGCCGTCACGCTCGATGCGGCGGCGCTGCGGCGGGCGGTACGCCATCATGCAAGCGAAGCGCTGTGGCTGTCGCTGGCGATTTCGCTGTTCACCGCCGGTCTGGTGCAACTGGGGCTGATTCGCCTGCTGTTGCGCCCGGTCGGTCGTTTGACCGCGCAACTGGCGGCCTTCCAGGCCGATCCTTATCACACGCCACCGCCGCGACCGCCCTTCCGTGCCGACGAAATCGGCGCGTTGCAACGTTCTTTGGCCACGATGGAAGTCGAGGTGCAAACCGCGTTGAAACGCGAGGCGCGATTGGCGGCTATCGGCGGGGCGGTGGCGCGTATCCACCACGATCTGAAAAGCATCCTGGCTACCGTATCGTTCACCTCGGCGCGGCTGGCCGACGCCGCCGATCCGCGTAGCCGGCAACTGGCCGAATTGCTGGCGCAATCGGTGCGGCGGGCGGTGCATCTGTGCGCTAGCACGCTGGATCTGGCGCGCGGCGAGACGCCGGTCGCGCAGCGCGAGCGCATCGACTTGGCCGCATTGTGCGCGCAAGCCGCCGCCGCCGCCGCGCGACCGCCGGCGTTTCAAGCAACCGCCGACGTGCCGCCCGACGCAACGGTCAGCGGCGACCCCGAACGGCTGGCGCGGGTGTTGGGTAACCTCCTGGCGAACAGTCACGAGGCCGGCGCCCGACAGGCCCATCTCGTGGCGCGCTCCACCGCTGTCGGCTGGACCATCGAGATCACCGACGACGGTCCCGGCTTGCCGGAAGCGGCTCGCGCTCGCCTGTTCGAACCCTTCATCGGCTCGGCCAAGGCCGGCGGGAACGGCCTCGGTCTCGCCACCAGCCGCGATATCGCCCGCGCTCACGGCGGCGATCTGTCCCTGGTCGAGACCGGACCCCACGGCACCCGCTTTCGCCTGACCCTGCCGCCGTTCGTTTCCTGAGCCTCGCCATCAACCATCGATCGCTGGCCAGCGTTTAACGCTTCGATAAGGTTTTAACGAATCGTTTAATGCGCTGGGGCATCCATCGCGCTAACGTTAATGCTGAAATTAATAAAAAATACTTAATAATAAATTAGTTGAAATTAAAAATCGGGTTGGCACGGTATCTGCCTATTACCTGTCAGCAGCAATGCAAAGCAATAACCCAACCTAGTTTTCCAAGGAGAAAGCGATGATGAAAACCACCCGTTCGATGATCGCCGGTGCGCTGTTGAGTTTCGCGATGGCCGGCGCGGCTTATGCCGACAGCGGCGGTCACAACCCGGCTCAGGTCTTTCCGAACCCGCCCAGCGACAGCCCTCGCGTTACCGTGACTGCTCAGGATAATCATCATAACGATGGCGGCCAGGATCGGAGTGGCCGGGATTGGTCGAAGGCTGTTACCCCCCATGCCCACGAACATCCGACCGATGCATCTTCTTACCCCTCGCTGCGGGAATGGGGGTGGAATTCGAAATAAAATCCAGCATGCTCGAATGCCGCTTGCAACGCGGCTCTCCATCAATGCAAAGCAATACGCCAACCGAATACCTGTCCAAAGGAACTCATCATGAAAAAGACCAAGTTGATTGTTGTAAGCGCGGCTTTGGGTTTTGCAGTAACGGGCGCGGCTTATGCCGACAGCGGCAGCCATACTCCAGCCCAAATATTTCCAAATCAAACCGAAAGGGTACAGACCGCGCCAGCGAACTCGACGGAAATGCCGGTTCCCCGCCCTGGCTGGAACAAGGGATCGCAATATGGCGTCGAGTGGCTCACCGGCACGACCAAGGCCCGTTCCGAGGGAAGTTCAACCAACCAGCCTCCCGCCAGCACCGTGCAATCGGTGGGTAAAAATTGCAACCTGAAACCCATGGCGGGGTTTAACCAACACAACAGCTTTGAGCATTCATGCTGAATACATCGCGCTAAAGGCTATCCCGGTCGGATTTCCGAATCTGTCGGGGTCGCCTAGCCCTGATCGTTACCCGGATTTCGGAGGAATTGCCATGAAAACGCAACTCGCTATTTCAGCTCTTGCTTTGATCGTCGGTCTCTCCGGCATGACTCCTGTCGTAGCGGGCTCGTCTAGTGCAAGCAGCCATTCCGCTGCGAGCACCCCCTCCTCCCAATCAGCCCCCTACGGGCGGGGGAACGAATTTACCCGTTCCTGGAGCGACGAGGCGCCTACCCGATCTTGGAACCAAGGGATAACACCGTCGCAATCCAAGGATTTCCAATCGTCTCCGGCTCGCCCCACGACTGGCAAAAACTGCTCGCTGAGTCCGAGATTCGGATTCAACGACGTCACTAATTTTCCCACCTGCTGAATCATGAACTGCAATGGCCGGATAGTCGTGATCCAGATTGATCGTACCAAAAGCTATCCCGGTCGGATTTCCGAATCCGCCGGGACCGCCTAACTCTAATCGTTAGCCGGATTTCGGAGGAATTGCCATGAAAACGCAACTCGCTGCTTCAACTTTCGCTTTGATCGCCGGTCTCTCCGGCATGACCTCCGCCGTGGCGGAATCCTTCAACGACCGCAGTTCGGATTGGACGAGGGATAGCCCGATGCCGAATGCCGCCTACGCAAGCAAACCCCAAGCGCTACCTCCCGACGGCTCCTTTGCAAGTTCTTGGGGTAGCGGGAAAACACCGACACAATATGAGGGTCCATCACCGTCTCCGGCTCGCCTCACGACCGGTAACAACTGCTCGCTGACACCTAGACTCGGATTCAACGACTCCAATAATTTCCCAATCTGCTAAATCGTGGATTTCCATCTTCAGACCGATCATGATCCAGTCTGGCGAATTCCAGGCGACGGCGGTCGTTATTTCGCGGCTTTCGATGGTCGTCGCCGATAGTTTTCTTGAAACCTCCATGATTGAAGAGGGCTTCCCGATGAACGGCGTCGCCCAACAAACCGGCATCGACACCACGCCGACAGCAGTTCCAGGCGTCTTGATTTACAAGGAGTTTTTTCGCCTAATCAGAGTTACGTTAGCAAAAAATATCCTTAAAAATCATAGTCACAAAAATACGGGAGCGGGAATCGACACCACGCTGAAGGCCGCATGCCGTTACGCGATGGAAAAAGGCAATCGTTTTGCCCGTGGCCCCGCTTACAAGGGCCACGGCAGGAAGGTGTTATCCAGCGTCGGGCAAACGGCACGGTGGTACGAAGGCATGGGTTATACCAAATTGATGGAATTCGACGATCCCCCGGTCTACGCGGTCCTGAAACGCGGGCACCACGAAGTTCATATTTTCCAGCCGCCCGATCCAACCCTTCGCGCTTGGCTGGAGAATGACGAAGCCGCGCTCGATGACCCGGCCATGCGCGCTTATGTGCTGCAAAAATCCGGCTTGGACGAGTGCGATCTGCCGGTCGCCAGCAAACCCCACTATTTTCATATCAACGAGGTGGACGATGTGTTTATCGCCACCGCGGATGAAGCCCAATGAACTCCAAGACAAAATCCGCCAACACCCAAAACGCAAGAAGGATGAGCGCCGGTCGCGCCGGGTCGTCGGGCGAATTCTAAAAAATCCAGGGGGATATTCATGCACAGTCTGCGGAAAACCGGGTGCGCGCTGGCGTTCCTGGTCCTGCCGCTGGGCGTTCAGGCGGCGAAACCCGCCGCCGATTTGCCGGGGGCCACTCTGCCCGAATTATTGGCTTGGGCGGAGCAACACAATCCTGAACTTGCGGCGATGCAACATGAGACCGAGGCTGCCGACGCGCGGATTCAACCGGCAGGCGCGCTGCCCGATCCGATGTTCAGCGTCGAATGGCGGGATATTCCCAACGACAGTGACTTTACCTTGGCCCCATCGCGAGTGGGCTCCATGAAGTACACCGTGGCGCAGACTCTGCCGCTGGGAGGCAAGTTGAAGTCCAAGCAGCAGGTCGCCGAAGCGGAGGCGGAGAAAGCACGCCGACAGCGGTCGGCCCTATCCGCCGCGCTGCGGGCCAAGCTCGCCACTGCGTTTATTCAGCGTTATCAGGCACAACAGAACGAGATTCTGCTGAAAGAGGAATTGATGTTTCTGCGGGAAGTCGAGCGGGTTGCCCAAATCCGCCACGCCAACGGCCTCACGCCCCAGCAGGATGCCTTAAAGGCGCAGATCGAACAAACCACGCTCAAAGCCGATCTGATCACGGTGGCGACCGAGCAACAACAGGCTCGCGCCAAACTCAATGCGTTGTTAGGCCGGCCGGCGAACGCGCCGCTGGCCGAACCGAAAGCGCTACCCCCCTTGCCTAAACCGGCCGCGCTGGCGGATGCGGCGGATCGGGCGCTCGGCGCCAACCCGGAGTTGCTGGCTCAGGCCGCCGCCATTACCGCTGCCCAACAGAATCAACGCTTGGTTCGCGCCAACCGTTATCCCGATCTGACCGTGAGCGTGTCTCCGATCCAGGTCGGCAACCGGCTGGCGGATTGGGAAATCATGCTGTCGGTCAACATCCCGCTGCAACAGACCAGTCGTCGCTCTCAGGAGCGCGAGGCCGCCGAACTGGCGAGCGCCGCGCAACTCCGACAGGACGCCATGGCGAATCAGGTGCAGGGCGACTTGCAGGAACAACTGGCGGCGCTGGACGCCGCCCGCGAACAGGAAACGCTCATTCGCACCAGCCTGCTGCCGCAGGCGGAGCTGACGTTCCAGGCGGCGCTCGCCAGCTATCAAACCGGTCGCGTGGATTTCACCACCCTGCTCGACGCGCAGCGGCAAATGCGGCGAGCGCGTTTCGACCAGTTAAAAGCCCTGCTGGAACAACGCCTCCGTCTGACCGAAATCGAACGCCTGGTAGGAGCGCCGCTGTGAAATCGCGTACTTTGGTTTCGGTAATCGTTGCAGCCCTTTTCATCGGCTTTGGGCCAGTTCCGGTTCCTGACGCCGCGGCCCAGCAGGGCAAAATCCTTTATTACCGCAATCCGATGGGCTTGCCGGACACCTCGCCGACCCCAAAGAAGGATTCGATGGGAATGGACTATATCCCCGTCTATGAAGGCGAAGAAACCGGCACCGATCAAGTCCGCATCAGCCCGGAGAAAGTGCAAAAACTGGGGGTGCGGACCGAAGCGACGCAGCAGCGCGTCCTCAGTCGCCCGGTGCGCGCCGTCGGTCTGATCGCGCCCGACGAGCGCCGTTTGTTCGCCGTGGCACCCCGGTTCGAGGGCTGGATCGAGCGCCTGCTGGTCAACAGCACCGGTCAGACCGTGAAACGCGGCGAACCCTTGATGGCCGTGTACAGCCCCGAACTGGTTTCCGCCCAGCGCGAATATTTGTTGGCCAGCGGCGGGCTGCGCACGCTGAGCGAGAGCAGTCCCGAAACTCGCGAAGGGATGAGTCAACTGGCGGAAACCGCCCTGTTGCGGTTGCGCAACTGGGAAATTTCCGCCGATCAACTGGAACGCCTGCGCAAGGAGGGCAAGCCGCAACAGCAACTGCTGCTGAAAGCGCCGGCGGATGGCGTGGTGCTGGAAAAAACCGCCATCCAGGGGATGCGCTTCATGCCGGGCGAGATGCTCTATCGCATCGCTGATTTATCCGCTCTGTGGCTGGTGGTGGACGTATTCGAGCAAGACCTGAACCTGGTGCATCCCGGCCAGGAGGCGCGCATCATCGTCAATGCCTTTCCCGGCGAACGGTTCCTGGGCAAGGTCGCCTTCATTTACCCCACCCTTAACCCGCAGACCCGCACCGCGCAAGTGCGGATCGAACTGCCGAACCCCAAAGGCCGCCTCCGCCCGGCCATGTACGCCAGCGTCGAACTGGCCGTCAGCCACGACAAGGCAGCGGTGTTGACCATCCCCACCTCGGCGGTGCTCGGCAGCGGCACCCGGCAAGTGGTGCTGGTGGAGTTGGGCGAAGGCCGCTATCAACCGCGCGAAGTGCAGTTGGGGCTGCGCGGCGATGACTATGTGCAGGTGCTGGAGGGACTCGCCGAGAACGAGCGGGTCGTGGTGTCCGCCAATTTCCTGATCGACGCCGAAAGCAATTTGAAGGCGGCGCTCGGCAGTTTCGGCGGGCATGGCGGCCATGGCGCGACGACCCCCCCTGCCGCGACCCCGCCGGAAACGCCGTCCGCGCCGGCTACGCCCACCGCACCCGCCGGCGCGCACCAGGGCCACTGACATGCTCGGCCGCATCATCGAGGCTTCCGCCCGCAACCTGTTTCTGGTGCTGTTGCTGACGGCGTTCGTGATCGCCGGCGGCGTCTACGCCGTTCTCCACACGCCGCTCGATGCGCTGCCCGATCTCTCGGATACCCAGGTCATCATTTACACCGACTATCCCGGGCAATCGCCGCAGGTAGTCGAAGATCAGGTCACCTATCCGCTCACCACCGCCATGCTGGGCGTGCCCCGCTCCAAGGTGGTACGCGGGTTCTCATTCTTCGGCGCGTCGTTCGTCTACGTGATTTTCGAGGACGGCGTGGACCTCTATTGGGCGCGGTCGCGGGTGCTGGAATACCTCAATTTTGCCGCCGGACGGCTGCCGCGCGGGGTGACGCCCAGTTTGGGACCGGATGCGACCGGCGTCGGCTGGGTGTACCAGTATGTCGTGCTCGGCGCGCGGCGCACCCTGGCGGAATTGCGCACCTTGCAGGACTGGTTCGTCCGCTACCAGCTCACCAAGGCGCAGGGGGTCGCCGAAATCGCCAGCGTGGGCGGCTTCGTGCAGCAGTATCAGGTCGTGGTCGACCCACGCAAGTTGCAAGCCTATGGCATCCCGCTGATGCGAGTGAGCGAAGCGATCCGCGCCAGCAACACCGATGTCGGCGGTCGGGTGGTGGAGTTGGCCGAAACTGAATACATGGTGCGCGGCAAGGGCTACTTGCGCGGGGCCAGCGACTTGGAGCAACTGGTGCTCAAGGCCGAGGGCGGGGTGCCGGTGTTGCTGCGCGACGTGGCGCGCATCGAGATAGGGCCGGACGAGCGGCGGGGACTGACCGAACTCAATGGGGAAGGCGAGGTGGTCAGCGGCATCGCCGTGGCTCGTTTCGGCGCCAACACGCTGGACGTGATCCACAACCTGAAGGCCAAGCTGGGCGAAATCGCCAGCGGCCTGCCGCCAGGCGTGACCATCGAGCCGGTTTACGACCGCTCTGATCTGATTCACCGGGCCATCGAGACGCTGAAAAATACTTTGATCGAGGAAAGCGTCATCGTCGCGCTGGTCTGCATCGTGTTCCTGTTCCACGTCCGCAGCGCGCTGGTCGCGATCCTGATGCTGCCGGTGGGAATCCTCATCGCCTTCATCGTGATGCGGTTGCTGGGGATGAACTCCAACATCATGAGTCTGGGCGGGATCGCGATCGCCATCGGCGCGATGGTGGACGCCGCCATCGTGATGATCGAAAACGCCCACAAACATCTGGAACGGGCCGCGCCCGACGCTTCGCGGATTCAGACCCTGATCGACGCGGCCCAGGAAGTCGGGCCGGCGCTGTTTTTCAGCCTGCTGATCATCACCGTCTCGTTTCTGCCGGTATTCACCCTGGAAGCGCAGGAAGGACGCCTGTTCCAACCGCTGGCGTATACCAAGACGTTTGCGATGGCCGGCGCGGCGTTGCTCTCGATCACGCTGGTGCCGGCGTTGATGGTGCTGTTCGTTCGCGGCCGGATTCTTCCCGAACACCGCAACCCCATCAATCGCTTCCTGATCTGGGCGTACCGTCCGCTGATCGCCGGGGTCATGCGCTGGAAAAAGCTGACGGTCCTGCTGGCGCTGGCGGTGCTGGCGGCGACCTGGTATCCGGCCAGTCGCTTGGGCAGCGAATTCATGCCGATGCTCAACGAAGGAACCCTGCTGTACATGCCCGCCACCTTGCCGGGCTTGTCGGTCACCAAGGCCGCCGAGATCCTGCAGACCCAGAACCGCCTCATCAAAACCTTCCCGGAAGTAGCCTCGGTGTACGGCAAAGCCGGGCGGGCCATCACCGCGACCGATCCGGCGCCGCTGGAAATGTTTGAAACGGTGATCAACCTGAAACCGGAGCGCGAATGGCGGCCCGGCCTGACCGTGGACGGACTGATCGCCGAACTGGACAAGGCGCTGCAAATTCCCGGGATCAGCAACGCCTGGACCATGCCGATCAAGGCGCGGACCGACATGCTCTCCACCGGCATCCGCACCCCCATCGGCATCAAGGTGTTCGGCAACGACCTCGCGGAACTGGAGCGACTGGCCAAGGCCATCGAAGCCGTGGTCAAAACCGTGCCCGGCACCACCAGCGCCTACGCGGAGCGCATCACCGGCGGCTATTACCTGAACATCGAGCCGGATCGGGCGGCGCTGGCCCGCTACGGTTTGGGCATCGGCGACGTGCAGGACGTCATCGCCACCGCCCTGGGCGGGGAAACCGTCACCACGACCGTGGAGGGGCGAGAACGGTTCGGGGTCAGCGTCCGTTATCCGCGCGAGTTGCGCGCCGATCCGCAGGCCATCGCCTCGCAGGTGCTGATCCCGACGCCGGCCGGAGCGATGATCCCGCTGGGGCAGGTGGCGAGCATCGGTCTCGACAAAGGTCCGCCCAGCATCCGCACCGAAAACGCCCTGCTCTCCGCCTATATCTACGTGGACATTCGCGGCCGCGACATCGGCGGCTACGTCGCCGACGCGCAACGGGCCGTGCGCCAGCAGGTGTCCTTCAAGCCCGGGTACTACATCACCTGGAGCGGTCAGTTCGAATACATGGAACGCGCCAAGGCCCGGTTGGTCATCGTGGTGCCCTTTACCTTGCTCATCATCTTTGTCCTGCTTTATCTCAATTTCCGCCGGCTGACCGAAACCCTGATCGTGATGTTGGCCTTGCCCTTCGCCCTGGTCGGCGGGATTTGGCTGATGGATGGGCTGGGCTACAACCTGAGCGTGGCCGTCGCCGTGGGATTCATCGCGCTCGCCGGGGTCGCGGCGGAAACCGGCGTCATCATGCTGATCTATCTGGATCACGCCCTCATGACGTTGCGGCACCAACGCGAGAGGGCAAGCCAGCCGTTGACCGCGAGCGACATCTACGCGGCGGTGATGGAAGGCGCGGTGGAGCGGGTGCGCCCCAAGATGATGACGGTGGTGGCGATCATGGCCGGTCTGTTGCCGATTCTGTGGAGCACGGGTACGGGGTCGGAAGTGATGCGCCGCATCGCCGCGCCGATGGTGGGCGGGATGGTGTCTTCGACCGTGCTGACGCTGGTGGTGATTCCGGCGTTGTACGCGCTGGTCAAGGAAGCGGGCCTGCGCCGGGCGGCGCGCTCCGCCATGCGCCGTTCCGAAGCCGCCGGTGCAATGAGGGCACCAATATCCTGACGCTGGCGATGATCCACGAAACCCAAACTCTTCCAAAGATCACTGAGGTCGGATAGCGATATGGACTGGAAACGAGGATTACGCCAACCGGGCGTGATGGCGGCTTTGGGCGCCGCCCTGCTGTTCGGAGGCGGCACGCCCCTGGCCAAAGGGCTGCTGTCGAACGTCGATCCGTGGCTGCTGGCGGGCCTGCTCTACCTCGGGTCTGGAGCAGGGCTGGCGCTGTACCGCCTCGGGTGCCGTGCGCCGGCGGAGAAACTGCCGCCGATGGCATGGGGGTGGCTGACGGGGGCGATTTTCGCTGGCGGCGTGGTGGGTCCGGTGCTGCTGATGTTCGGACTGACCGGAATGCCGGCGTCGGGCGCGGCGCTCTTGCTCAATGCGGAAGGGGTGGTGACCGCGTTATTGGCATGGTTCGTCTTCGGCGAGAACTTCGACCGGCGCGTCGCCTTGGGGATGGCCGCCATCGTGGCCGGGGCGCTGGTGATCGGCTGGCCCGGCGAGGCGCGCTTCTCGACCCTCTGGCCGGCCCTGGCGGTGGTGGGCGCCTGCCTGGCGTGGGGGATCGACAACAATTTCACCCGCAAGGTGTCGCTGGCCGACGCGACCTGGATCGCCATGATCAAGGGCTGGGCGGCGGGGAGCGTGAATCTGGTGCTCGCGATGCGGCTGGGCGCGGGATGGCCATCCTTCCCCACGATCGGCGGCGCGTTGCTCGTCGGTGGGTTCGCCTATGGAGCGAGCCTCGCGCTGTTCGTGGTCGGTCTGCGTCATCTCGGGACCGCCCGAACCGGGGCCTATTTCTCGGTGGCGCCGTTTTTCGGCGCGGTCCTGGCGATTCCCCTGTTGGGTGAGCCCGTCACCGCCCGGTTGCTGATCGCCGCCGGCCTGATGGCGCTGGGCGTCTGGCTGCACCTGACCGAGCAACATCGCCACCCGCACGCCCACGAGCCCATGGAACACGCACACGCGCACGTCCACGATGCCCATCACCAACATCCGCACGACGAGCGGGCGCCGACCGGCGCCTCCCATCGTCACTGGCACCGCCACGAACCGCTGACGCACTGCCATGCGCACTTTCCGGACGCGCATCACCAGCATGAACATTAGGCTTGGTGGACGGTTTTTTCTATATTGGCGAGCAGATCTCTCCACGGCTTCGAAGAGGCTCTTGCATCAAGAAGGTCTCGCACCAGGTTTCGCTCGAGAAACCCTGGCGGGTTCGTTCTGGATTCCCTGTTCTTCACGCGAGGTGCGTCCGTGAATCGCTGTCTGACTCATCGAGCAGCTCTGCTGTTCGCGGCCCTGCTGCTGGTCTTCAGCGCCGGGCTGCCCTTCCCGGCCTTCGCCCACGAAGGCGAAGACCATGGCGCGCCTGAACCCGTCACGGTCGCCGCGTCGGGCGAGACGCTCCTGGCGGCGAGCGGCAGTGGCTCGCTGTTCGAGGCCGTTTTGAAATACCGGCCCTTTACGCCGGGGGAGACGGTGGCGGTGACGCTCTACCTGGTCTCCGCCGAGACCAATCGCCCGCTGGCCGACGCCACTGTCGGCGCGACCCTTTCCGAAGGTGACCGAAGCACCGCCGTCGCGTTCGCGCCCAAATCCGGCGGACCGGTCGGGGCTTACAGCGCCACCCTGACCCCCGTGACCGCCGAGCCGATGTCCTGGTTGTTCGACGTGACGGCGGGCAGTGATAGCGACTTGATCGGCATCACCGGATTCCAGGCCAGCCGCCTCGCCCACTCCGACTCCGCAGTGGGCAAAATCTCGTCCCACGGCCGTTGGGAGGTGTCGCCTCAGCACCTGGCGGCGCTGGCGGGCGTCGGCGTCCTGCTGCTGGTCGCCGCCTTCGCGGCGGGCCGCCTGACCGCTCGTGGGAGAGCGTCCGCATGATGTGGAACCGGATCGGCCCGTTGATCGCGTCCACCTTGATGGCCGCCGCGCCGTTTGCCCAAGCCCACGAGGGCGAAGATCATTCCGGCGCCGGTTTGGCGGCGTCCGCGCCCGCGTCGCCCACCGCGCCCCTTTATGTCTCCATCGAGACGCAACTCCTGGCCCGAATCGAGACGAGTCGCGTGCGTCTGGAAACCGTTCCCCGCACGCTCCGGGTCCTGGGCCGCACCCTCATCCGTTCCGAACGCGAGGCCATCGTGACGGCTCCACAGGAAGGCCGCCTGATCGCCACCAAGGACTACTCGATTCCCGCCCTCGGCGAGTTCGTGAAACGGGATCAAATTATCGCCGTCGTCGAGGAATCGATCGCGGCGCCCGACCTCGTGACGATCGCGACCGAGCGCGCCCGCGCCGCCAGCGATTTGCGGCAGGCCGAGGCGAGCCTGACGCTCGCCCAGCGCGAGTACGACCGCCTGACCAAGCTGGCGGGCGTCGTCACCGACAAGGACATCACCGCCGCCCGCAACACCCTGGAGGTGGCCAAGGCCAAGCGCGATGGCTTCGTCGAGCAGGTGGCGCTGCTCGATAACGCCTCGACCAAGGGGATTCTCGCCCAAAAGCGCCGGATGATCCGCGCGCCGCTCGATGGCATGATCGCGCGGACGCACGTCACCCTCGGTGAAAACGTCACCCGTGACAAGCCCTTATTCCAGATCGTCGACACGTCTGAGCTACTGGTCGAGGCCAGCATCTTCGAGAACGACGTCGCCGCGATCCTGGCCGCCCAGCGGGCGTTCTTCACCGTGGAAGCGTTTCCCGGCGAATCGTTCCCGGCCCGCATCGTGTCGCGCGGCGCCACGGTCGACGAGCGCACGCGCGCGCTGCCGGTGCTCTTCGCCGTGCCGAACGCCGAGGGCTGGCTGTTCGGCGGAATGTTCGGGCGCGTCTACATCGAGACCGGTTCCGAGGTATCGGGAATCGCGGTGCCCAAATCCGCGGTGGTCGATCTGGACGGTCAGCCCATGGTCTACGTGAAGACCGGCGGCGAGCGGTTCACCCCGCGCCCCGTGCGGATTCTGGAACGCCTGAGCGACCGTTTTCTGCTGGCCGATGAAGGAGTTCTCAAGCCCGGCGACCGCGTCGTCGTCCAGGGAATCTACCAGGTCCGCATGTCCAAGCCCTTACCGGCGGCGGGCGACCCGTCGGTCCGTTAACCCGTCGAACCCCGTCGATCGCCAACCATTCAACCCCCTTTCCAACCCGACGCACTCGACTCGACCTTCCAGGAGATTCCCATGAAATTCCGACTTTCCACCGCCGCCCTCCTCGCCCTGGCCTTGCTGTCCGCCGCCGGCGCGAACGCCCCAGCGAATGCCGCCGAAAGCCACGACCACGGCGCGCACGGCGCGGCCAGTTCGGCCACCATCGGCGCTTCCATCGCGCCGGCCAGCGGATTGAAAGTCGGCGAACCGGCGACCTTTACTTTGTCGCTCGTCGCGAAGGACGGCAAGTCGGTCACCCTCTCCGACCTGAGCGTCGCGCACACCGAGAAGGTCCACCTGCTCATCGTCGATCCGAGCCTGACCGACTATCACCACGAGCACCCGAAGCCCGGATCGGCGCCCGGTACCTACACCTTCGCGATCACGCCCGACAAACCGGGCGAATACAAAGTCTTCGCCGATTTGCTGCCGGTCGCCACGAACCGTCAGGAATACGCCGCGACCCGCTTCACGGTGGCGGGGACTCCCGCGCCGGTCGAGAAGGTCACGAACCGGAAAACGACCGTGGCCGGTTACACGTTCGAGTTGAAATTCGAGGAAGAGCCGCCGGCCGCCGGTCATCCCCACCAAGCTCGGCTGACGGTGACCGGCCCGGACGGCAAGCCCGTCGCCAAGCTGGAGCCCATCATGGGGGCGTTCGCGCACCTGGTGGGTTTTAACGAGGATCGCTCCGAAATCGCTCACATCCATCCGCTGGGTCAGGAACCCCGAACGGCCGCCGAACGCGGCGGGCCGACCCTGGAGTTCCAAACCAAATTCGTGACCGGCGGCTACCAGAAGCTGTTCGCCCAGGTGCAAATTGACGGGCGTCCGGTATTCGCGCCCTTCGGCATCGAGGTGACGCCCGCCAAACCGGACAAAACCGCCTCGGCCGCCGGTCACGGACAACCCCACGGGCACGACGAACCGGTCGCCATCCCGGCGACCGTCGCCGACATTCTGGTTGCCGTCGACCGACGCGTCGCGGCCATTGACCAGGCCATCGCCGGGGGCAGCCTGGCCAAGGTCCACGGCGAAGCCTTCGCCGCCCGCGATCTGCTGGCCGCGCTGCCGGAGAAAGTGATCGGTCTCAATCCAGAGGAAGCCAAGGCGCTCGACGCCGCCATCGGCCGTATCCGCCAGCAAGCGGCATTGCTCGACAAGTTCGGCGACGCCGGCGATGCCGCGCAGACCCGCGCCGTCCTCACCCGGTTCAAGAAGGAGATTGCCGGCATCCGGCAACAGGTCGAAGGGAAGCCGGACCGCCACGCGCACTGAGCGATGCGCCGCGCGTCCCCGGCGGATGCGACGGCACCGACCCAGCCCATCCCTTCACCCACCCCGTCGGCTGCGATCCCGAGCGACGGGAACGACATGGCCATGATCAAACGGCTCATCCATTTCTCGATCAGGAACCGCCTCTTCGTACTGGCGGCGGCGTTCGCGCTCACGCTCTACGGTCTCTACGAGATGGCGAGACTGCCGGTGGACGTGCTGCCCGACCTCAACCGGCCGCAGGTCACGGTGCTGAGCGAAGCCGCGGGCCTGGCGCCCGAGGAAGTGGAAACCCTGGTCACTTTTCCCATCGAGACCGCCCTGAATGGCTCGACCGGCGTGCAGCGGGTCCGGTCGGTGTCCGCCGTCGGCCTGTCCATCGTGTTCGTGGAATTCGACTGGGGTCAGGACATTTACCTGGCGCGGCAACTGGTCGGCGAGAAGCTCGCCGCCGTCCGCGACCGCCTGCCCGCCGGGGTCGAACCGCAAATGGGGCCGATTTCGTCGATCATGGGCGAAATCATGCTCATCGGCCTCAAAAGCCAGACGATCCCGCCGGTGCAATTGCGCCTGCTGGCCGACTGGACGGTACGTCCGCGCCTGCTGTCGATCCCCGGCGTGGCCAACGCCATCCCCATCGGCGGCGGCCGCATGCAGTATCAGGTGCAGGTCGATGCGGAGAAACTTCGCGCCTACGACCTGACCTTGGAAGAGGTCGAGCGCGCCGTCGCCAACGCCAACGAAAACAGCACCGGCGGGTTCATCGAGAAGCAGAGCCAGGAGTTTCTGGTCCGCAACATCGGGCGGGTCCGCAACGTCGCGGAGTTCGCCGACGCCGTGGTGACGACCCGCGAAGGCACGCCGATCGCGGTAGGCAACGTGGCGCGGGTGCTGGAAGGCATCCAGGTCAAGCGTGGCGATGCCTCCATCAACGCGGAACCCGGCGTCATCGTCATGGTGTCGAAGCAGCCGGGGCAGGATACGGTGGCGCTGACCCGAACCATCGAAAAAGCCATGGCCGAGCTGCGCGCCGCCCTGCCGCCGGGGGTGGAACTGGACGACGACGTGTTCCGCCAGCAGCATTTCATCGAGGCCAGCATCGCGAACGTGATCGAGGTCATGCGCGACGCCGCCATCCTGGTCGCCGTCGTGCTCGTCTTGTTCCTGCTCAACGCTCGCACGACGCTCATCTCGCTGGTGGCCATTCCGCTCTCCTTCATCGTCACCTTCATCGTCTTCAAGTTCGCCGGCATCGGCATCAACACCATGACCCTGGGCGGTTTGGCCATCGCCATCGGCGAGCTGGTCGACGATTCGATCATCGACATCGAGAACGTCTTCCGCCGCTTGCGCGAGAATGCCGCCCGGCCGGCGGAACAGCGGCTGAATCCGCTGCGCGTCATTTACGACGCCTCGAACGAAGTCCGCTCCACACTCGTCTACGCGACCATCCTGATGGTGATCGTCTTCATCCCGCTGTTCCAATTGAGCGGCATCGAGGGGCGCATCTTCGCGCCGATGGGCATCGCCTACATCGTGTCGGTGCTCGCTTCGCTGGTCGTCTCCCTGACCGTGACGCCGGCCCTGGCGGCGGTGCTGCTGAGCCGCTATTTCGACGGCGTGCGCGCCCGGTTCGAAGCGCGGGGCCTGATCTTTCGCGGTGGCGAGGAAGCCGATTCGTGGATCGTGCGCCAGCTCAAGGCCATCGACCGGGTCCAGCTCGGCTTCACGCTCCGCCATCCCACCTTGGTCATGGGCGCGTTCTACGGATTGGCGCTGGTCGCCCTCGCGGCGGTGACGCAACTGGGCCGCGAGTTTCTCCCGCCGTTCAACGAGGGCACCATCACCGTCACCCTGATCGCCGCGCCGGGCACTTCGCTGTCGGAAAGCAACCGCATCGGCGCGCTGGTCGAGAAGGAGTTGCTGGCCATCGGCGAAGTGGCGCTGGTCAGCCGTCGCACCGGCCGCGCGGAATTGGACGAGCACGCCGAAGGGGTGCACTCGTCGGAATTGGAAGTCGACTTCAAGCCCGGCGGTCGGCCGCAACCGGAGGTGCTCGCCGAGATCCGCGAGCGGCTCGGCCGCTTCCCCGGCATGGTCGTCAACGTCGGCCAGCCCATCTCGCACCGGCTCGACCACTTGCTGTCCGGCGTCAACGCCCAAATCGCCGTCAAGGTGTTCGGCGACGATCTGGCGACGCTGCGGGCGAAGGCCGAGGAGGTGCGTGCGGCGATGGCGACGGTGCCCGGCGTGACCGACCTGTTCGTCGAGAAGCAGGTGCTCATTCCGCAGATCCGCATCCAGATCCATCGCGACGCCGCCAAGACCTACGGCATCCAGGTGGGCGACCTGGCGCGAACGCTCGAAGCCGCCCTGTACGGCAAGACCGTCACCGAAGTGCTGGACGGCCAGAAAACCTACGCCGTGGTGGTCAAGCTGAACGACGAGTATCGCGGCGACGAGCGGACCCTGGCCGACATGCTGATCGACACGCCGACCGGCGCCAAGGTGCCGCTCCGCGCCGTCGCCGACGTGATCGTGGGCGCGGGACCGAACCAGATTCTGCGCGAGAACGGCCAGCGCCGCATCGTGATTCAGGCCAACGTCGCCGGCCGCGACCTCGGCGGGACCATCGCCGATCTCCAGGCGGTCGTCGGCGCGCGGGTCCAACTCCCCACCGGCTACTTCATCACCTACGGCGGCCAGTTCGAGGCCCAGCAGCAGGCCACCCGCGTCATCGGCCTGCTGTCGATGGTGTCCCTGCTGCTGATGTACGTCATTCTCTACAATCACTTCCGGTCGCACCGGATCGTGCTCTGCATTCTGATGAACATTCCGCAGGCGGCGGTTGGCGCGGTCGCGGTGATCGGGTTCACGACCGGGGTCTTTTCCATCGCCAGCCTCATGGGGTTCATCACCCTGACCGGCATTTCGCTCCGAAACGGCATCATGATGATCAATCACTACCTCCACCTGATGCGGCATGAAGGCGAGACGTTTGGCGAAGCGATGATCGTCCGGGGGTCTCTCGAACGCCTGGTGCCGGTGCTGATGACGACGACCACGGCGGTGCTGGGCCTGATCCCGCTGGCCGTCGCTGGCGGCGAGCCGGGGAAGGAAATCCTCCAGCCGATGGCCGTGGTCATGCTCGCCGGCCTGGTTACCTCGACCTTGCTCGATCTCGTCTACACGCCGGCCTTCTTCTGGCGCTGGTGCGGTCCCGTCGCGAAACGACTGGCGAAGGGCGGTGAAGCGAGTTTCGCCACTGCTTGAGGATGGGCGCGCGGATTCAATTCGCGGCTGAGGGAATTGGAGACGACCGGAAGGCTTGATCGGGAGTTGTGGAGAATATGCGCTTGAACCTGAATCGGGTCTGGCAAAGAAAACCGTGAAATTCTAATAGATTTTATTTAAGTCTTTAAATTTTATACAATTGTAAATCTTCGATCAGTGGTTCCGGAATTTGATCCAGGCGCAGTTCATAACTACCAAAACGGTTGGTATGTTCGGTGCGGTAGGGGGAGAAGTGAGCGATCACCTCTTCGGTGACGGGGTAGCCCTCGTTAATCAACTCTTGCAGGCCCCGAGTCATGGACGCCACGTTGTGGAACACCAAGAGATTAGCGACCAAGTGGTTGTATGGCGCTGCTCACGATTGCGATCTTCTGGCTGTCGATAGTCCCTACCGAGCTGTTCGCGTCCCAGGCGGCCGTGATCGCCGTCAAGATGGTCATCTCGTGGGGCTTCCTGGTGCTCGTGCCGGCGCTGGCGGCGACGGGAGGCTCGGGCTTTGCCTTGGCGAAGGGGCGGCGGGGCGGGGTGATCGGTGCGAAGCTCAAGCGCATGCCGCTGATCGTCACCAACGGCCTTCTGGGGCTCATTCCCGCCGCGTTGTTCCTGGTGTCCAAGGCGCGGGCCGCCGAGTTCGACACCGTTTTTTACGCGGTGCAGGCTCTCGAACTCGTCGTGGGGGCGGCGAACATGACGCTGCTGGACCTCAACCTGCGCGACGGCCTCAGGATGAAAGGCCGGCTTCACCGCCAGCCCGCATGACAAGAAGACACTCCTGACCAACCAACTCAAGCGGCATTGGTTGCTCGGCTGATCCCATTAGCCTCTTAGCGCACGATTTTTTTCCGTTTCGTGAGCGACCCTTTCTATCCAAACCGCGTTCCCCTGTCCGAAAAACTCTTGGTGCGAACCGGAGGGCTGAAGGATGTTGACCTCGAAAGCAACGGCCAAACCGGTGATCGACCACTTGCCCGAGCAGGCGACGGGGGACGATATCCTGTACGAGTTGTACGTCAGACAGAGGATCGAGGCGGGCTTGGCCGCTGCTGCTGAGGGCAAAGCAGTCACTCACGAGGATGCCAAACGGCGCTTGCTGGAGGGCTGAGGTACGCTGGGCGGAACCCGCCTTGGCCGATCTTGAGAGCGCCGGGATGCTGGCGCAATGGCCACGGTGGGCTCGCACGACGCCCGAAGCGGGGCACGACGACGTTCAGGCGTTCTACCGGGCCACGACCTCGATCAATTCGATATCTTATTTTCAGCATGTCGTTGACCATTTCACCCAGCGGTAACCCTTTCGCTGTCGCGCGCGCCTCGAGATAGGCCAGCACATCGGCGCGCAGGGTGACGGCAACCGCCCCCCGTCCCGCAAAGCGATTGGGTTGCGCCTGCGAATAGTCAAAGTCGTACTCCGGCAACAGATCATCGGGTGTTTCGTTCATAGTCTCGTTGTTCCTTTGGCGTCGCCGCGCGGGCGCTGATGAGGCGGAGGTGGTCTTCACCGATTTCGGTAAAAAGAGCCGCTGGCACCGACGGCTATGCCGCCCCACACGGCTTTGCCCCCTTGGGCTGACGCTGCGGCGATCTGGCAACGGGCTACCCTCTCCGTAACAATTCACCACCATCGCCATTGCACCACATTTCTTTGAACGTGCCTTAAAAGTTGTTTTTTAATTTATATAAAACTATTATTTACTCCGAAACCCTTCTTCAAGCCGGTCGCGGAGGCCCGTGATGAACGTCATCCATCGGCGAACCCCCATGTGGGTTCGGATCAATCCCTGGCGTTGGGGCGCTCGCCGCCACGTGGCGGCACGGCGCTAACGCCCGCCGGAGACCCTGCCGTCGTGCCTGGCCTGCGCGCCGAGGTCGCGTCCCTGTTCGCCGAGTGGCTCGGCCTGGACGTCGAACGCTACACCAGCCTCACCACCATCGAGGACGACACTACTTTCGTCAGCAAGGACGGGGGATTGATGAGCCTGCTGCTCGTGCACGGTCACCGCCGGGTGGTCGGCGCGACGGAACTAGCCCACCTGACCGGGCAACTGGTGACCCTCTGGGGCTCGGCGCTGAGCGGTCACTATCACACCCTCGACATCTGCTTTCATTCCGATCCGGCGACGACCGGCCGTGAGATCGACTGGATGCTGGCGCCCAGCCTCCAGACCGCCGCCCGGCAGGGCCTCGACCTCGGCGCGATCTTTGCCGAGCGCCGCCGCCATCTGCCCCGGTACGCCGCGACGGAAACGGTGTATCTGGCGTTGTGGACGGCGCCGACCGGATTGCCGCGCACCGTGCGGCGCCAGGAACGGCGGGCGCGCCGCCAGCGGCTCCGGGACCGGCATCGGCCGGGCGGGTTCACCCGCGACAACCAGAACACCGAAGCGGTCAATCGCGACCTGATCGACACCCATCGGTCCTGCGTCGCCACGGTGCTGGCCGACATGACCGCCTTCGGCTTCGATCTCGAACTGCTGCCCGTAGAGCGGGCCTGCCGCGAGTTGCGCGGGCGGATCGATCCGGACTGGACGCCCGACGACTGGCAACCGCTCCTGCCCGGCGGGTTTCCCCGGGCCTGCGAACATCCGGACGGCGCCTACGACCCCAGTACCTGCTGGTTGCCGGCGCTGGGCTCTCAACTGATTCCGCGCGACCTGCGGATCGTGGATTACCGGACAGTGCAGATCGGCGACCGACTTTACCAGCCGCTCTACGTCGATCTCCCGCAACTGACCGAAGTGCAGCGCTTCGAACGGCTGTTCGAGCGGGTGCGCGGCGAGCGGCTGCCGTGGCGGCTGCTGATCCGGCTGACCGGCGGCGCTGAGGCGTGGCTGCTGGCCAAGCGGTCGATCAGCAGTCTGCTGTATTTCGCCGGCCACCAGAACAAGCTGATCAACCAGTCGGTCGGGGCGATGCGCAAGTTTCTCAACGGGGGCGGGCTGGGCGTGCGCGCGCAGATGGCGCTGACCAGTTGGGTCGATATCACCCGACCCGCCGGCCGCGGCCGCACCCACGCCGAGGCGCTGCGGGCGCGCACCGCGCAACTGGCGTCCTACCTGCAGGCCTGGGGCGCCTGCACCGTGCGCGAGTACGGCGGGCATCCGGTCAAGGCCTGGGCGTCCACGGTGCCGGGCTTGTCGACGCTGCATATCGCGACCCGCTACGCCGCGCCGTTGGCCGAGGTGCTGGTGACCCTGCCGCTGTTTCGGGCGGCCTCGCCGTGGCGGCGCGGCGCGCTGCTCTATCGCACCCGCGACGGCAAGCTGTATCCCTACCAGCCCGGCTCCAGCGAGCAGGGGACCTGGAACGAGCTGTATTTCGCCCGACCCGGCAGCGGGAAATCCGCCACGATGAACGCCAATAATCTGGGACTGGTGCTCAGTTCCGGCTTCCGTCGATTGCCGTTCATCCGCATCATCGACATCGGTCCCTCTTCGGAAGGCCTGATCGACCTGCTGCGCGAAGGCCTGCCGCCCGACCGCCGGCACGAGGCGCAGTTTCACGCCCTGGTCAACGACGCCGGCTGGGCGGTGAACCCGCTCGACACCCCGTTGGGCTGGCGCCGGCCCCTGCCGCAGGAGCGGGCGTTCCTGGTATCGTTCCTCAGCGTGCTGGCCACCAAACCCGGCGACCGGGAGCCGGCCGAAGGCATCGCCGACTTGATCGGCCTGGTGCTCGATCTGGCCTACGCCCATTTCGCCGACGACCAAAGCCCGAAACGCTACGTGCCGGACCAGGATGCCGGGGTGGATGGGGCGCTGGTCCGGCACGCCGTCGCGCTGGACGCGGAACCGACCTGGTGGGAGGTGGTGGATGCCCTGTTCGCGGCCGGCGACCCGGAGGCCGCGGTGCGGGCGCAACGCGGCGCCGTGCCGGTGCTCAGCGATCTGGTGGCGGTGGCCCAGCAGCCGCAGGTCCGGGATCTGTACGGCGGCGCGATGCGGCTGGTCGGCACCGCCGAGTCGCCCATCCAACTGTTCAACCGCATCGTATCCGCCGCCACGCGCGAGTTTCCGCTCCTGGCTCATCCCACCCGGTTCGATCTCGGCAACGCCCGGGTGGCGGCGCTGGATGTGGCGGCGCTGTGCGGCGACATGACGCCGGTCGGCCAGCGGCAGACCGCCGTCGCCTATCTGCTGGCCCGCCATATCCTCGGCCGCGATCTGTTCCTCGACGATCATCTGGCGCGCGCCGCGCCGCCGCGCTATCGCGCCTACCACGCCCGGCGGTTCGAGGAACATCTGGCCTATCCCAAGAAGTTCTGCGTGGACGAAAAGCATCGCTGCGGCCCGATCGCCGCGATCAACGCGCAACTGGTCCGCGACCAGCGCGAGGGCCGCAAGAACAACGTTCAAGTCGCCCTGGCCAGCCAGATTCTCACCGATTTCAGCGCCGAGATGATCGAACTGGCCTCGTCGGTCTACATCATGGAGTACGGCAACGACGACACGGCCGAGGACGTGCGGGAGAAGTTCTCCCTGCCGGCGTCGGCCATCGAGTTGCTGAGGGTCTACGGCAACGGGCCGACGCCGGACGGCGCGCCGTTTCTCTGTGCGATGAAGACCAAGCGCGGCCTGGTGTGTCAACTGCTGTACCTGACCAACGGCCCCATCGAAATGTGGGCGCTATCGACCACGGCGGAGGATCGGGTGATCCGCCGCCGCTTGTACCAGCGCTTCGGCGCCCCCGCGGCCTTGCGGGCGCTGGCCCGTCGCTATCCGTCCGGGAGCGCCAAGGCCGATCTGGAGCGACGGCTGGAACACAGCGCCCATCCGGCCCTGGACCGCGACCAGGTGCTCGACGCGATCGTCGGGGAGCTGGCCGGCGCGATCGCGGCGGCGGAAACGGCGGCAGCGGGTCCACTGCCCGATGCGGAGGAGGGGGAATGAACAACGAGCCCATGGCGCGCGTTGCGGGCATCCGAACGGTCTCGGACTGGATCCGGGTTCTGCTTTGCGCGTTGGGGATGGCCGGTTGCGCGACGCCAGCGCCGCCGGTGGCCCCCTTGAGCGACGCGGAAACCCGGCTGGCCGCCGCCGCGGCCAGCGTGGCCGAAGCGCTGGCCCGGCTGGCGACGGTGGAGCAGAGCGCGCATCGGATTCACGTCCAGGCGTTGACGCCGGCCGCTTTGCCGCCCGAACTCCAGGTGCGGGTCAACGTCGAGTACCAGGGCGACCTGAAGCCGCTGGTCCACGCGTTGGCGCGCACCGTAGGCTACCAGGTCCAAACCTACGGCCGCTCGGCGGCCCTCGCGCCGGTCACTATCGTGGCCGAAAATCGCGCCGTCGGCGATATCCTGGCCGATATCGGCTATCAGACCAGCACCCGCTGCGACGTGGTGGTGGCCGCCGAACGGCGGCTGGTGGAAATCCGCTACCGGCGTGAGTTCTCGCCCCCGGCGGCGCGGCCCCGGCGCGGCGCCGGGCGGACCGGATAGGCCATGGCGACCGTGCGGCGGTGGCCGGGCGGGTTCGGGTGGGCGCTGGCGTTGCTGGTGGCCGGGCTGCCGGTCGGCGGCGCGGCGCAAACCGGCGCGCTCGCGTCGCCCGCCCCGCCGACGCTGGCGGACGCGGAGCGGGCCGCCGGCGACTGGCGCGCCGCCGACCGGGGCGAGTTGACGCTCGACGCGCTCCAGCGCGGGCGCAGCCATTCGCGCCGGGGCGGCGAACCGGCCATCAACGACCTCCGCGCCGAAGCCTTGAAGGAAACCGCGCTGCGGTACGGCGCCCGCGCCGGCCTGTATGCCCGGACCCGGGAGATCAACCGGCTGCTGGATCGCCAGGCCCGGCGGTTGGACCCGGTCTTTCTATTCGCTCCCCTGATGTTGCACGGCAACGTCCTGCCGCCCGTGGTGCAGTACGGGTTCGATGCCGTCAAGCTCGATCCCGGCCAGCAGCAGTTGCGGATCGTCGATGCGCTGTATGTCCTGGTCAGTCCCGCGCGCCTGGCCTTGGCCCCGCCGGACTGGCGCAGCTACCTCTACCTGCCGGTGGAGCGTCCGGAGCCGCCGGATGAAAGCCTGCTGCCGGATGGTGGGGTGGCGGCGGAAGTGGCGCTGTGGGAAGACTACGTGGCGCGTGGCTGGCGGGCCGGCGTCCAGCAGGCCAATCGGGGGTTCGAGGTTCAGCTCGACCGGCTGGAGCGCGATCTCAAGGGCATGGCGCTGTACCGCGAACTGCTGGCGAAGGACATGGTCACCGCGCCCCAACTCGACCGGCGCATCCTCGGCGTCACCGGCGACGCCGCAACCCTGGCGATCAACGACCGGATTTGGCGGATCGAGGTCAATCCCCGGTTCGTGCGCGACAACCCCCGCTGGAAGCCCTATCCCAGCCATCCCTACGCGCCGTCTCGTCCGCCGCCGAATCTGAAGATCACCGTGGTGGAGGCGCGCGCGGCGGGAGCCGGAACGGCGACGGCCCCGGCGGATCGCCCCGCGCCGGCGGGGCCATTCGCGGGCTGGGGCCAACGCTAGGTGGCGCGCGATGGCGATGACCCTGCTGGAGTGGCCGGCGTCGCCCGGGTTTCCGGAACCCCTCTGGTATGGGGTGGAGGATTGGCACCGGCTGTTGCTGTGGGCCACCGACCAGGCGGTGTCGGACGTCACCCTCCAGGCCAACCAGCCGGTGGTGGTCGAGCGCCACGGCCGGTTGTTCCCGGTGACCCGGCGCCGGCTCGCCCCGGCCGAGGTCTATCACCTGACCCAGGTGATCTATGGCGACAATGCCCCCAGCCAGCTCGCCGGCGGTCAGGACATCGACTGTTCCTACGAGATCCCGCGCGGGCGCGCGGACCTGGCGCGCTACCGGGTGAACATGACGGCCGTGCGCGCCGGGCGGGAGCGCGGCGTGGAAATCACCGTCCGGACCATCGCCACCACGCCGCCGCCGCTGGCGACGCTCGACCTGCCCCCGGCGCTCCGCGCCGGTCTGGTGTTCGAGCAGGGCCTGGTGCTGATCACCGGTCCCACCGGGTCCGGCAAGACCACCCTGCTGGCGGCCATCATCCGGCACCTGCTGGAAGATCCGCACGCCCACCGGAAGATTCTGACCTACGAGGCGCCCATCGAATACGTCTACGATTTCGTCCCGCGCGTGCATGCTTCCATCGCCCAGCACGAGATCGGGGTCCATCTGCCCAGCTTCGCCGCCGGGGTGCGCAACAGCCTGCGCCGCAAGCCGATGGTGATTCTGGTGGGTGAAGCGCGCGACGCCGAGACCATCACGGCGGTGGTGGACGCCGCCATGACCGGCCATCTGGTCTACACCACCAGCCACACCAACAGCGTGCCGGAAACCCTCCGCCGGCTGGTGTCGGCGTTCCCGGCCGACGGACGGGACGGCCGGCTGGCGGACCTGCTCGAAGCCTTGCAAGCCATCGTGACCCAGCGCCTGGTGCGGACCACCGACGGCCGGCGGGCCGCCGTGCGCGAATACCTTCGTTTCACCCCGGACCTCAAGGACGCCATTCTGGCGCAGCCGCCGGCGCGGGTGGTCGCGGCCACTCGTCACCTGGTGCGCGAGCACGGTCGCCCCTTGACCGCCGATCTGGACGCCCTGCGGGCGGCCGGGCGGATCGACGAGCGGGAATACCGGCTGTTCCGGGGGCTCGGCACCCAGGCCGAGGCGACCTCTCTTCCGCTGCCGGCGGGTCCCGACGCCCCCGAACCCGGAGAAACCGATGGCCCAGGATGAATACGAGGTGGCGGAAGCGCCATGGCGCAACACCGCCTTGCCGCCCATGCTTTGGTTCATCGAAGCCCACGCGGCGTTGCCCATCGTGCTGTGGCTGGTTCACATCAGTTGGCCCACTTTCGTACTGGCGGTCGCCGCCATCGCCGGGCTGACGGTCGTCCGCTATCTGGGTTTCGACGCCCGGTCGGCGTACCGGACCGGGCAGTGCTTCCTGATTCGGGCGCTGACCGAGGGTCGAATCCGGGCCGTGCCCGGCCACCGGTTGCGGAAGGAATGATATCAGGACTTTCGCTTATGGGCTGTTTTTCTACTATATATAGTGGTTTATTGATGAGATTTACACTGCATATGGTAGTCAAGCGAAAGTCCTGGATATAAAACTATCAACAATCCAATAAATGGTAGAAAAAATTAATTTCGACTATTGCGAATAAAGCTAACATACGAAGGGTCTACCCGTAAGTAACAGCCCAACCACCCTCCGAACAGCCTTTGGACTGGATAACGCCATGGCGCTCGTATCCATCAAGACGCCGAGCCTGCCCA
Source organism: Candidatus Competibacter sp. (assembly GCA_031732855.1). GTDB lineage: Bacteria > Pseudomonadota > Gammaproteobacteria > Competibacterales > Competibacteraceae > JAVMKJ01. The sequence continues at coordinate 91,439 of JAVMKJ010000068.1, read as the reverse complement.
CCGCGGAAGAAACCCGGCTGGCGGCCGAAAGCAGTCGAAGGCTCGCCGCGATCATCGGTCACGGCGAGACCGCGCAGTTGTGCCTGTACGATGGCGACGAAAGGTTGACTGTACCCGTGTCCGCCATTGGCTTGCTGGCCGAGATTCTGAACCAGATGGCGCAGGGTAACACCGTGGCGCTGGTCCCCATCGCGCACGCGCTCACGACCCAGCAAGCCGCCGACCTGCTGAATGTCTCCCGGCCGTATCTCGTGAAGTTGCTGGAGGACGGTAGAATTCCGTTCACCAAGGTCGGCCGTCACCGCCGTATCAACTATCCGGATTTGCTGGCCTACCGGGCGCAGGCCGACGAGAGTGCCCGCCGAGCGATGGACGACTTGTCCAGACAGGCGCAGGAACTGGGGATGGGCTACTGATTGGCCGGTTTTACTGTCGTCTACGATGCGTGTGTTTTCTACCCGGCGCCGCTGCGCGACCTGCTGATCCGTTTGGCCGGAACCCGGCGGTTCCGGGCGTGCTGGACCGCGCAAATTCACGAGGAATGGACCCGAAACGTATTGGCCCATCGAGCGGACCTAACCCGGCAACAACTGGATCGGACGGTGATGTTGATCAACAACGCCGTCGAAGATTGCTTGATTACCGGCTACGAGCCCCTCATCGCTGGCCTCCAGCTACCCGACCCCAATGATCGTCACGTACTGGCGGCCGCGATTCGAGCGGGAGCCGCAGCGATCATCACGATGAATCTGAAGGACTTCCCCAACGAGGTGCTGGCCGAATTTGGCATTTTCGCCCAACACCCGGATGACTTCATTCTCGATCTGGCGGATCTCGAACCGCCGATTCTCGAACGTGTCGCCAAGCAGCAGCGGGCAAGTCTGCGTCGTCCGCCCCTTTCCGCCGAAGAGTTCGTGGGCAACATCCGCCGGCAGGGTCTGCCGGGGGTCGCGGATTTCCTCGAAGCGCGTATCGATCTCATTTGAGGGGATGCCTGTCGATCCGAATCGGCCCGTGCCGGACCCCGACCGAGCCGGTGGTGACCCGGTGGGGATCGGACTACACATCTGCCGGTCTCCCCGTGTTGCCCGAACGCCCATGATCGAACTGTTGTGTTACGAACCCGGCATTTATGCTGTGGACGCCGGCTACCTCCGCCCCCAACTCGCCGCGATTTATCTCCTCGTCGAAGGTGGCCGGGTCGCGCAGTGGTGGACACCGCCCTGCCTGCCGCGGGTGTTGGACGCCTTGCAGAGCCTGGGACTGCCACCCGACCGCGTCGATTATGTCTTCCTGACCCATGTCCATCTGGATCACGCCGGCGGGGCCGGGGCGATGATGCAGGCCTTTCCCGAAGCCCGGCTGGTGGTGCATCCGCGCGGGGCGCGGCACATGGCCGATCCAGCGCCGTTGTTCGCCGCCGTCCAGGCCGTCTACGGCGCGGATGAAGCCGAACGGTTGTACGGTGAGTTGACGCCGGTGCCGGTCGAGCGCATCCTCGCCGCCGGCGATGGTCATACTCTCGACCTCGGTGGCCGCACTTTGGTGTGCATCGACACCCCCGGCCATGCCCGCCACCACCTGAGCCTGCTCGATACCCACAGTGGCGGCATCTTCACTGGCGAAGCCTTTGGCCTGTCCTTCCGCGAACTGGATGTGGATGGCCCCCCCCTCGATCCTGCCCGCCATCGCGCCCACCCAATTCGACCCGGCGGCCATGCAGGCGTCGGTGGAACGGCTGCTGTCCTATCAGCCGCCCGCGCTTTACCTCGCCCACTTCGGCCAGGTTCGGGACGCGCCACGCCTGGGCGGCGATCTGCTGCGCCAGAGCGAGGCGCAGGTGGCGCTCGCCGAGCGCGAGCGGGACAACGACCCGGCGCGCGGCGCGCGCCTCCTGGCCGGCCTGTGGGAACTGGTGAACGCCGAAGCCGCGCGCCAGGGCTGGCGGCTGGCGGCCGACTCGCTCCACGCCGTGCTGGACGAGTATCTCGCCCTCAATGCTCAGGCCCTGGACGGCTGGCTGGCGCAGGCCGCGCCGAGGCCAGGCAGGGATGCCGTCTAACCTGTTGCCGGCCAAGATGGGGGATTCGAAGGAATCAGGAGGAGCGATGATTTTGCTGGGGGCTTTGCACCATGGAAATGATCCTGTTCATCGGCGGTCAAGCCGCCGGCAAGTCCACGTTCTATCAGCAGTGCTTCCGGGATACGCATCTGCGGCTCAACCTGGACATGCTGCGCACCCGTCACCGGGAAGCGATCCTGCTGGAAGCCTGTCTGCGCATGAAACAACCGTTCGTGGTGGACAACACCAATCCGACCCCGGAAGACCGGCAGCGCTATATTCCGCTGGCCAGGGCCGCCGGCTTCCGGGTGGTGGGCTATTACTTCGCCATCCCGCTGGAGGCCGCCTTGCGGAGGAACGCACAGCGGGAGAGACGGCAACTCATCCCCGAGAAAGGCGTGCTGGCGACCTACCGGCGGTTGCAACGTCCCGCCTGGTCGGAAGGTTTCGATGCGTTGCACCACGTTCGCGCGGTCGGCGGGCAACGTTTTGTCGTGGAAGCGTGGCGCGATGAACTTCAATGAACTGGATCGGCGGCTGCGGGTGTTCGAGACCGCCCACGATCACTGCGCGTTGCCGGGTTTGTACCTGGTCGCGCGCCTGGACGGGTACAGCTTTACCCGTTTGACCCGGGAGTGTCGGCACTTCGCCGCGCCGTTCGACGAGCGGTTCCGGGATTGGATGACGGCCACGGTCCGCCACCTGATGGACTGCGGCTTCCGGATCGTGTACGGCTATACCCAGAGCGATGAGATTTCCCTGCTGTTCCATCCCGACGAAGACGCCTTCGGCCGTAAACTGCGCAAATGGCTGTCCATTCTGGCCGGCGAAGCCAGCGCTTGTTTTACCCTGAACCTGGGAGAGGTCGCTTGTTTCGATTGCCGGGTGTCGCAATTGCCGAGGCTGGAGTGGGTCGTGGACTACTTTCGCTGGCGCGGCGAGGACGCCTACCGGAATGCGCTCAATGGGCACTGTTATTGGTTGTTGCGCCGGATGGGTCAGGATACTTGGGCCGCCACGCGGTCGCTGCTGGGGCTGTCGGTCGCGGAGAAAAACGAGCGGCTGTTCCAGCACGGCATCAACTTCAACGAGCTACCGGCGTGGCAGAAGCGCGGCATCGGCGCGTATTGGGAGACTGTCGCCAAACCGGGTCTTGATCCCCGCAGCGGGCAAGCGACCACGGCGATCCGGCGGCGCTTGACCGTGGATTTGGAACTCCCCCGGGGCGCAGCCTATGACACCCTGATCCGGAGCTTGTTGTCGCCAAAGGCCGCTGAGGGTGGTCGAGAGGGCTGAGGGCGACCGACCCCGGGAACTCGCGGTGCGGCGAGGACCGCCGGACATCAGGACGCGGCGGTTGCTTCCGCCAGCCCGCCCGAAACAGGGTATCGAGCAGTTCCGGGTCCGGTTTGGCCGCGGGCGCCAGCGCGGCGGAACCCGCCGCCAGACGCGCCAGTTCGGCCTTGATCCAGTCGCTCAAAACGGAATGCGCGGCCCCCAGGCCCAGTTCTTCGCCGCCTTGCTTAAGTCTCAGCAAGCGCTCGATGGCGTCGCGCAATTCGCCGGGCGGGATCAACGTCTCCACCAACTCGTGGAACGACATCGGCACGACGCCCCGGCCGCTTTCCAGCCAGCGCACCGCCAGCAGCGGGCGCAACACATACAGATATTTCTTCAACCGTACCCGGTCGCCGTGCAGATAGCCCCGATCATTACCCCGCGCCATGTGCAGGTAGTACCAGGCGCAGCCGGTCGGGGAGTAGTAGGCGGGCGTCAGCGCCGCTATCGCCTCCCGGGATTTCGTAAGCGAACGGTTCAAACCGTTCGCTTACCGATTATTGGGATCAGCTATATTTGATCGGTGATCGGGACCGCCGCCGGGGTCGAGGGGATCACCCAGCCTGCACAGACGAAAGTGCGAACGGCCGGGGAAACGCCCCGACTGCGCTTGCAATTGCCTTGACGGCTAGGGGGCCAAAGGCCCCGAAGCAAAAGAGAAAAGAAGCTAGCTGTCAGACTGTCGATTTAGATGCGCGACGGGTCGTGATTTGCGTGGGCCGAAACCGGACTTCCCGTCAAGACGGGACTGCCGGGTCCGGTGAGCGGAAGCGAATAGAGCTGGGTCAGGCGTCAGCCAGACGCCCCAGTAGGGACACAATGAATTGGTGAAGATGGTTTTCATCGGAAAACACGCACAATATGTGACGTGATGGTGGGTACACCTCGGGCAAAAGTGGTGAAGGTGCAATCCATCCACAACTGAAACCGGAGGCGCACGATCATCAAGACGGCGAAGCTTATATCTTCGCCATTCTCGACGAGATCAGTCATGGTCGCGATGTCGTCGAGGCTTGGACGTGCTGAAAACGAGGGGTGCGAGTGCCATTCGCCAAGATAGTTGAAGCGGGTGAAATCGTGGCCGGTGCGGCGGAAGAAATCGTCGAGCGCCTGGCGATGAACATCTGGATCACGATTGAACATTGCGTGCGACCCGGAATACGCATCCAGGGAAAAGTCCATCACGCGAAAATGGGCGGGGGCTAGCTGCTCCGCGAAAATCATGCCGCCGATTTCCCGGCGTCCGGCCTGCCGAAGCGCCTTACGTAGCCGGGATCGAATGTCATGTCCCAGTTCGATCCGCATCTGAATCCCGTTCGAGTATCGAGACAATACGCTCGATTGCTTTGTCCACCTGTCCTTGTGTGATCTCGGACTGCCAGGTGCCTTCGTTGGTAAAATCCACCGGGCGCACGTCAAAGGGCTCGGTAAAAATCCAGGCCTGCGCAAGCCCGATCACATAGGCCGGATGCGGAAAGGCTGTTGCGTCAGGTCGCATCAGCGTGTCAAGCGCCAAGTGGCTGGCATGCCCTGCGATGACCGAAACGTCGGCGTCGTCGGCGATCAGCGGTGGCCCCTCCGGGGTCTGGGAATCATAGTCGCGATCGTCACCGATCCATGGGACACCCTGATCCCGGCACCATGCGAGATACTGCCGCCTGGCCGTATGTGGGGGAGGCTCGATTCCGGGACGGACACGGCCGACGAAACCGCCGATGCCACCGGCATAGACTTCCGTCCAGAGCATCGGCTTATTGGCGCTGCGAGCGGCCGCTGCGGCGAAGTTGAACGCCTGCGGGTTTGCGGTGGCCTCGATAATGAGGTCGCATGAGGCCAGATCGTTGAGGACAGACGATGTGGTTGCCGAAGATTCCTGACCGCCAAGAAGCACCCGCCGGACCTTCACATCGACCTTCGGAGCGACAGCCTTTACGCGTTCTTCTAGACCGTCGACCTTGTGCGCGCCAAGTGCACGGACATCAAGTTCGTGACGGACGAGGTTTTCGGGCTTCAGGATATCGTCATCGACGAGCACGAAGGACCGGACGCCGCTTCTGGCGAGCGTGACCGCGATTTTGGACCCGAGTGAACCAGCCCCGATGATTCCGACTTTCTTGGCTTCCAGAGTCGCATGGGCTGGAGAGAGCCGCGATGGTTCTGTTACCAGATCGACGGTCTGAAACGGGAAAACCTTCCACTGACCCTCGTATGGAAACGTGAAGAACATCCGCGTCGATTGCGCATCGGCGATAACGACGATACGGGCGCTACCATTATCGTTTGCAGGCAGCGAATCCGCACCGGTCGATGCGCGGATCAGCGCTTCGATGTGGTCATACTCGGTGATCGTTACGTCTTCCAGTGCGGAAACTCGGATCAGGACCGCCGGATAAGGTTTGACGGGCAACGGCGGGATTTCGGATTCGATCCAGTCCGGCTTGGTGAGTAGACCAATGGCGGCCACATAAGCCACCCAGGCCTTGTCCAGTACGGACAGGTCGACGGCCATGCCGGGTGCGCATGTGCCCGCTGCCATCTGCGCTATGAAGGCGCGGAAGCCGGGTGTCGTCAGATATCGACCTATAGCACTGCGGAGCTGCTGCCCGAGCGTGGCGTGGTGCGCGTTGGGGACGATGGCGCGTTCATTCGGCGACGGCTGTTCGCCTGCGAGAAGGCGATGGGTACTGGCGATCATCATCGCACCGGTCACCGAGGGGTCCCAATTGTCGGAGCGGTATTCGAGACACATTTCGCCACCCGTGCCGTATTGGTGACCGGAATGGCAGCGGCCGTCGCGGGGGAAGACGGACGGCGGTGTATCGGGAAAGAGGTCGGGATACTTGAGAACAAACGGCAACGTTTCGCCGTTGACATCAATGTCGAATTCGACGGCGAATACCAACTTCTCTAGCAACATCTCCTTGATCTGGACCAGCCACGGCTCATTTGCCCAAAGGTCTTCGATGACCTCCAGTTCTGCGGCGATCCGTTCAGGATTCTTAATCCACCACATCATCCGAATCCTCGCGGCTTGTCGTCCCGACGCGGCGCATTGGGGAACGTGAAGACGCCAGCCGGTGGCGCGACGGATGCCTCTTTCAGCAATCCTGCCTTGGCTTCCTTTTTGGGCTTGTCGCGGTCGCTGAAGAAAGTAGTGGCAAAGATTTTGTCCCAGCATTTCAAGGCTTTCGTGCGCGAGCACGCAGGGTCGAACAGCGGGTCGAGCGTATCGATGGCTTCGGTCAGGCGGTCGCGAAGGAACTTCGCCCTGGCGTCGTCATCGCTCTTGGTGATGGTCTCGTTCGGTGTCACCGGGTGCTTGACGACGAGGTTCCAGTTCAGCCGGTCCCGGATTGCCTTCATGGTGTCGTAGAGGGCAGTGTCCTCGCGGTTGAGATTGGCGCGATAGCATTCCACCACCAGCGCCGTGATGCCGAAACCGCCGAGAATCTGTCCGGACCAACTTGAGCGGCTGCGTGCGTATTTCTTGATCTGCCGGACGATCCGGCGAAGTTGGCGGCCGTTCGTGGTGTCTGGGCTTTGCCGGGTATTCTCCCGGTCGAACCAGTCGGTCACGTCGCGGGCGTCGGACCGTTTCCAATAGCTGGCGGCGAGTTCGTGGTGATAGGTTTCGTTGCCCCAAGCATCGGTGACAGTGACGCGCCGATAGACTGGCAGGTCGACATGATAGCCGGCGGCATAGTAGGCGCGGACGCAGTTCGGGCGCACTTCCGGCGGCGTTTTGAATGACCCGTCATCCAGAGCGTCGCGGACCATCTGGCGGGCCTGTAAGCCCGACATCTCAGCGCCGCGATCACCGATAAGATCCTCCTTGTTAAAATACACTCCATCGTCGATGTCGTAGTCTTTGTCAGGATGCTGAACCATGGTCTTCATGGCATAGCTGCCCTGCTTCACGAATTCACGCGGTGCGGGTTTGTTGTTGTTCTGCAATCCCTTCTTCAGCCGGTCGCGGTTAGCGTCACGGCGGCCGCGCATATTCGTGCGTTCCGCCTGTGGAAGTGTTACCGCTTCGTCGTGATGGGCAAGAATGTCGTCTGAGCAGTTATGCACTTAATCACCTCGATTTCACTATTAAACGACCGCAGGCCAATCCCCGGTCGCGCTGTTTGTTTCATTGGATGGATTTGGTTTGTTCGGGCATGGACTCGAAGAGCGCGCAAATCAGCGCCGCTTCACTATCGGTGTCCGCATAGGCACATTTGCTGTTTGCCATGTTGGCGTCCGTCCGCGCCTGGTCGATCAGTGCCTGAATGGCTTCGTCGCGCGTGTCGTCGAGGCCGAGATAGGGATTGATGGCGGCAGGGACTTTCTCGCTCGGGAAGCGAATGACGGTGCAGCGACGGTCCACATGCCGCGCCAGCTTCTTGGCCATGTGGTCGAAGGCGAACTGCTGGGCGTCAATCGCCAGCGATGCGGCATCACCGCCGAACTTCCATTCCAGCAACCCACGATGAATGGCGGATTTGTCGATGCGCTCCCCGGCCGGAAGGGGACACGTGCCGAGGCTGAAGATGTGAATTTCCTGACCTGGCTCGGTCATATCGAGTGCATCAATCAGCCCGACAAGGACCGGGCTGTTGGCCCACAGGCCACCATCGACGAAGACGTTATAGCCACCAGCATCGTTGTCGGGGTGGTCGACGGCGGCCATCGACCGGTAGATCGGCGCGGCTGTGGTGGCTAGGCACACATCGACGAGGGTGTAGTGGTCGTCGCGGTGATTGGTCGTGCCCTTGAGATGCGGTGTCTTGAAGACCCAGGCGCGATGTTGGCCCATCTCGGTTGCGGGGATGGCGAGTGCGATGTTGCGCGTCGAGTAGATTTCACCAAGGGTAATCTCAAACTTTTTTTCCAGCAGCACCTGACGCAGAATTTTGGTGCCTTCGGCAAGAGCCCGCGGTCGCTTTCTGATGTCGCAGACGGTACTAAGGATGCCTGTCGGTAATGGGCGGGTGAAGATCTTCGGGCCGTGCTTGACGTAGAGATCAGTAATCTCGGAAAGCGGAATGCCGATGGCGAGAGCGCTGGCGATGATGCCGCCGGTACTGGTCCCGACGATCAGGTCGAAGGCAGCGCCGATGTCCAGCGCCTTAACCCCGCGACGGGTGGCGAATGCGTTGGCGACCCTGTCGAGATAGGTCGCGGTATACGTGCCACGCATACCGCCGCCATCAAGACTCAGGACGCGAAGCGGCTTCGAATGTTGGTTCATTTTTTAAAATCTCAATAATCTCATTAACTGAATCAGTTTAACCCATCTGAAAAAAATTTACCCGATACGCTGGTAGACAAATTCAACGCCGCCCGAATCGGCGACGCTTTCGCGTCGTAGCAGGAATCCCTCGTTCCAAAGCTGCTTGAACTTCATACTCGCATTGGCGATCGAGATTCCTTTCTGGGTGGCAAATTCGGCCGCCCGGCATTCCGGGCGTCCCATGGCGAATTGAAACGCTTCGCGCGTGCCTTCGCTGAGATTGGCCCCGATCACTCTCGCGGACTTGCCTTCCCATATAAGCAGCGGTTGGTCTTTCCTCTCAGCCGCAGCGTCGATGTTCTCCGCAATGTCCTTGTCGGCCAGGTCAATGAGGCAGAAGCCTTTGGTCCGTCGATACCGGCGCGCTAATTCCACCAGAGTTTCCGACGCAAATGACATATCCAGGCGTCGAACACCCTCCAAGGAGACCTTGAATACGATCGTTCCCGGGTTTCCCTCCACAAAATCCAGAAGACGGTTGTAGACCTCGCGGCCTTCCGATCGCCCCCACCCATCCGGGCGGTTCATGAAATTGCGCAGGGAGAGCACTCCGAACATCTCGTTCATTTAACTAACTTAATCAGAATAACCCAGCCTTGTCAAGCGCCCATGCCGAAAGCAAACCCGATATGCGTACCCCAGAGCAGCGGCAGTCCCTCGTAGCAATGGGCGATGTTAAGTTCATAGATGCCCTTGGCCGGAACCAGCAAGACGCGCTGGTTCGGCAGCCGCACGTCCAACGTCGCGGCAAACTTGATGGCCTTGGCGGCGCATCCCTTCAAGCCGCAGCCTCGATCGGTGCCATGGCGCGATACGCCCTGGCGAAAGACTTCAACGAGAACTTCGGTGTCCGAAAGGTCGGCCAGTTTGGGGAACTCGGTTCGTAAAGCCGGGCGTAACGTGTCCATAATGCCGCGTCCGCTGTCAGACACCGCGACTGAGACCTTATTGCCGCCTTGATAGACCTGAAGCGCTGCGTAGCCATCCAGTTGGGTATCGCTGTGATCGAAGATGTTCTGGATCAGTTCGGCAAAGATCGTCCAGACGGCGCCGCCCAGTTCTTTGACATCGGCGCGACTCGCACAGGCTTTCTCGACCGCATCTGACAGACGAGTTGGCAATTCATCATCCCGCACGTCCTTGTTGATACGGGTAATCTCGACCAACATGCGGTTCCCGCCACGGTGCAAAGCAGCTCCGGAAATGAAAGGTCTTTCAGGTTCGATGTTAACCCGAGGATCAAGGCAATCGAAAAAACCCATCCTGTTGAGATATCCCATGGTTCCAACTTCACCTTCTTCGAACTGCAGTCGGGTGCGCCGGGTGGTCGAAACCAGTTGATTTGCAAGCGAGAGAAGACGGATTGCGCTGTCGATCATGATCTTGCAGTCGGCAGGAATCTCAAAGACGATGTCGTGGCTGCTTGGAGCGTGAGGGCTGCACGAAGCCAGCAGCGCAGTTTCAAACCGCGACGCATTTACCCAAGTGGCGGGGAAGCGAACCACACACTGCAAGGCGTTACCCCTTAATTTCTTGTTGCCTCCGCTGCTGCATGATCAGGGAGGGTCGTGACGAACACTTTCAGGCCTGTCAGTTCGGAAATCTCGGAATAATCCCTTGTCGTAGCTGCATTGCGGGACGAAGCGATAATCGATGCCGCTCCATAGTGAATAATCAGTATAAACCGCCTTTTCGGCGGCCAGCAGTCCCTCCTCATTGGTGCTCACCACCTATCGGTTTTCAAAATAGTCGGGGTCACTAGTTGAAAAGCAGCATTAACTGTTTGATTTTTAATCGCCGCGCCGACCTCAAAACACAAATACCTAACCGGAAAACGGATCGGCCTCCAGCCGGGTTTGCACCAGGGTCGCCAGCCCATCGAAGCCCCGCCCTAAATCGGTGACGCCAGCCGTGATCCAAATCCGCGTCCCCATCGGCGGCCCGATCATCGCCGATGGACATGAGTCAGAATTATGTCCAGCAGCGTGGGACCGACCGACCCGGTCACGCGAATCCGCGTTCGCCCCACCGCGATCTCGATCTGGCCTGGTTCCACTGGACTCGGCAGGGCGTCCGTACTGACCAGAGCGGTGGCCGTCATGCTCGTCGGCTCGGTAGCCACCGCACGCGCCGGCGTCATCACCACCGGCAACAGTATCACCACCGGTGCCGGCTCCAGCGCCATCACCGTTTCCGTCGGTTGTCTTGGTTGCCGTAAATTACTACCGTCGCCATTTGAACAGTTGGTTGGTGTTCATCTGATGGCTGAACGCAATCCCGGCGACCGATGCCCCCGGCTCCAACGTCAACTGCGCCAGCCGCCGCTTATACTCGACGCTGTACTGCCGCCAGCCCGAGGGATCAATCCAGATCATCCCCGGAGAAGGACTGTCCCATCCGTCATATTTTCCTGCTCTTCATTACGGTGCGGATACCCTACGTCTCCGCTCCCACCAGTGTCCCTATTCCGCTTCAGTCCGTCCAGACGGCCTTGGCCGGACCGTTACGGAATTCCGCTTGCGCCCGATAGGCCAGGGGCGAATGCAGCCACTCGAACAACGGAGGGTTGGATTTGCGCATCAATTGCAGCGCCTTGCGCAAGTCCCAGCCGTTGATGTCCAGTACGCCCTCGATGGGGCGCTCGATCACGTCGCGGCGGCGCTCCAGGTCGATGCTCAGATACCAGTCGCGCGGCCGGACGTAGAGGAAGCGCACGTCGTAGTCGCTGTCCGGCGAGGCGAAGCCCTAGAGCGTTGACCGGTTTGGACAAGGCTGGCCTTGAGGATCGGGCTGGGGAGGCTCGACCATCGTCCCTGGTTCAGGTTGGGATAGACTTGCCTTGTGGTCTTCAACCGCTTGGAGTGAATGCGTATGTGGACGCCCCCGCTATGGTCACCGCCCGTTGCCTTGAGTCCGGCCGAACAAAAGGTGGTGGCCCGTGCCGCCACGCGCAAGAAGCTGTTTGTGTTTCTGCGGGAGATTCGGGGCGAATTGTTCGATGAGGCTTTCCAGGGCGAACTGCTGGAGATGTACCGGCAGACGGGGGCGGGCAAGCCGCCGGTGCCGCCGGCGCTGTTGGCGATGGCGACGGTGCTGCAAGCCTATACCGGCGTCGGCGATCAGGAGGCGGTGGAACTGACGGTGGATTCCAAGCGCTGGCAACTGGTGTTGGGGTGTCTGGGGGCCGAGGAGCCGGCGTTCTCCCAGGGAGCGTTGTTCGATTTTCGGATGCGGTTGCTCGGCACCGGGATGGACCAGCGGCTGTTGGACCGCACGGTGGAACTGGCGCGGCGGCGGGGCGGGTTCGACGCCAAAACCCTGCGCCTGGCCCTGGACTCCAGCCCGCTGTGGGGCCGGGGCCGGGTGGAAGACACCTTCAACCTCCTGGGCCACGCGGCCCATCAGGTCATCGGGTGTCTGGCGACCTTGGCCCAGCAGGAGGTCGCCCACGTGATCGACCAGATCGGCTTGTCGCTGTTCGACGCGCCCAGCCTCAAGGCGGCGCTGGACATCGACTGGGCGGACGCCGAGCAGAAGCAGCAGGCGCTGCAGCGGCTCTGCGACGAACTGGACGCCCTCCAGGCCTGGATCGACACGCACTTCCCACAGGAACGGCACTCCCCGCCGTTGGCGGCGGCCTTGCACACCTTGCAGGCGCTGCGGGCGCAAGACCTGGAACCCGACCCGGTCGACGGCGGGAGCCGAATCCGCCAGGGAGTGGCCAAAGACCGCCAGATCAGCATCACCGATCCCGAGATGCGCCACGGCCGCAAGTCCTCGGCCTGCCGCTTTGATGGCTACAAACGGCACATTGCCCAGGACCTTGACGAGGGGGTGATCCTCGCCGCCGAGGTCCTGCCCGCCAACACCCCGGATACGGCCGGTCTGGAACCGCTGCTGATCGCCGTCGAACTCCAGCACCGTCAGGTGACCTCGTTGCACATCGATCGGGGCTATCTGGGGGACGACTTGATTCCGGACTACGCGGCCTATGGCGCGGCCATCCTCTGTCGCCCCTGGCCGGCCCCGCACCCGGCCGGGCAGTTCGGCAAGCGGGAATTTCAACTCGATCTGGCCGCCGGTCAGGCGACCTGTCCGGCCGGCCAAGCGATCCCCATCACCCCCGGCAAGACGGCTTGTTTTCCAGCCGCCGCCTGTGAGGCCTGCCCCTTACGGAGTCAGTGTACGTCGCGCAAGACCGGGGGCCGAACCTTGAGCATTCACCTCCAGGAAAACCTCTGGCAACGCCTCCAGGAGTTGCCTGCCACCGTGGAGGGTCGCGCCGCCCTGCGCGAACGGGTCGGGGTCGAGCACGGGTTGGCCCATGTCAGCCAGCGCCAGGGCAATGAGGCGCGGTACTGCGGTACCCGCAAAAACACCGGTCACTTACGGCTGGTGTGTGCGATCCAAAACCTGGAGCGGGCCCAAGCCCTCACCGCCCAGGCCGCCAATGACGCTGAACCCTTTGAGCGTTTGGCCGCTTGAGGCTCCAAACCGGTCAGCGCTCTAGGCGCGGCTGCCGGACTCGCAGGCGTACAGGATGCGGACTGCTTCGGTCTGTTCGATGGCGGCCAAACGTTCCAGGATGATCGCACCGGCAGCGTCGGATTCGATAGGGCGTTCGGGCATCGGGTTTCTTCCTGGTGAGCGTACGCGAAATGACGATGTGACGGACGTCGTTGTGAGTCAATCAGCAAATGAGTCAATCTATCGATCATCCTAGAAACGGCAGTTGGGCGGTGCGGAACTCACGTAACGCATTGATCCGAATGCAGTCTATCCAACTGCGGAGCAGTTGAAGATGTCACCCGTTGGGTGAATATGGTCCAAGAAAATTTTATTGCATTATCATAGCGCTACTGAACAGGAGCCGATCCAACTGCCGAATTTAGGATCATGATTCCGGGGTGGGCGAGTTAAACGCCAGCCGATTGGACCGTTCGCTCGGCCAGGACGCCAGCACGCTCCGCAGTTCCCGCAGCACCTCGACCAGCGGTCGTTCCCGATCCGACTGCGGCACGTCGGCGGCGGTGACCCGCAGCCGGTCGGGCGATCTGGCCTCCCGAACCAGTTCCAGTACCGCCCGCCGCTGGCGAGCCGTCCCCCGGTCGTGGCCGGCGGGATCGCGCTGTTGCACGGTTTCATACACGGCCAGGGTCAGGTCGAACGGCTCGCCCTCCCTGTCAGGATCGTAACAGGCGAGCAGGGCGTTGATCCCGGTCCCGGTTCGAGCCTTCAATCCCAGCCAGGTCACGTCCTCGCCAGGGGCCAGCGGCGGATCGATGCCCAACGCTCGGTGAAACTCGGCCAGGGTCAGCGTTTGGCCGACCAGGTCGGTGAATGCGGGGCCGATCGGTAAGAAGTTCATGGAGTTCGCTCCGGGGGGGGGTGGCGGCGGAAGCCGGGTAGGACCGATGTTCGGCTCAAGGCCGGGGTGGGGGCGCCGCGCGCGCCGGCTCGCCGCGCGCGACCGCGCTTTCGGAACGGGGCGTGGCCGACGGCTCGTGCTGGGTGTTATACCAGTCCCGGTATTTGGCGGGCGCGTACCAGGCGAACGTTTCCCCCAAAACGGCGAGTACGGCGGCGCGATCCGTTGGCTCGATCCGCATCGTCATGACGGTGCGGTCGCCGGCCAGCGGCTCGCCGGCCAGCGGCAACGCCCGCCAGGCCTGGGAATGCAGCAGGACCGCGTTGCGGGCGTGCGCGCCGGGGATGCTCAGCCGCACCGCGTCCGCCTCGACCTCCAGTACGAAATCCCGCCGCCGGTCGAATTGGAGCGGATGGCCGCCGTCGTCGGTCTGGGCGATCAGGATGGTGAGCGGCAGCGGGCGCTGCTGGAGCGCGTGCGCCACGCACGCCGCCAGCACGGCGGGACCGCGCAGCAGGACCGGCTGGTCGCGCAGCTCGGTCAGGGTGTAGTCCGCATGCAACAGCACGCCGCGCTGGCGCTGGCCCTCGGCGTCGGTGAACAGTTGCGGCCGGCCCAGATTCTCGCGGGTGGCGAGTTGCAGGGCGGCGTACAGGTTGCCGGTGAGCAGGTGGCGCCGGCGCCGCACCAGACCGCGCTCGGCCCGGTCGAAGTCCTCCAGCCGCAGCGGGGTCGGACTGACGGCGTAGTTGGCCTGGTGCAGGCCGTAGACCGACCGGGTCACCAGGCGCGGCTCGCCGGGGAGAGCCAGCCGCACCAGATACTGACCCGCCAGGTGGGCGCCTTTCTCCAACGGCGGATCGATCTCGACCACCCGCCCGCACCGCAGCACCGTTTCGGTCGGGTCCGCGCCGTCCGCCGGCTCGACCGGCGACTGGGCGTCGTACCATTCCAGCGTCGTACCGATCTGCACCGCATCGAGAAAACGGGCGATCACCTGCAAGGCCTGATGCACGGTCTTGACCGGGTTGTCGTCGGGCGCGGCCAG
Organism: Candidatus Competibacter sp.; assembly: GCA_031732855.1. Classification (GTDB taxonomy): domain Bacteria; phylum Pseudomonadota; class Gammaproteobacteria; order Competibacterales; family Competibacteraceae; genus JAVMKJ01. The sequence continues at coordinate 76,345 of JAVMKJ010000068.1, read as the reverse complement.
GCCCTCCTCGACGCTGGTCACGCCGGGGAAGCGGCCGTGCGGCTGGGTCGCCTGCTGGAGGCGCCGCGCCTGCACGACGACGAACTCCGCCCGGGTGGCCGCCGCGTCGTAGCGAGCCGCCCCCCGGTCGAGCAGGCGCTGCACCCGCTCGCCGCTCAGCGGATTCAAGCGTTCGTCATACTGCACGGTGGTGTAGTAAATCGGCGCCAGGAACACGCTGTCGGGGTCCGCCGCCGCCGTGCCCTCGAACAACTGCTGGCCGACGGTTTCGGCGCGCCAGTCGGCCTCGGCGGTGCGGAACGGATGCAGGCCCTGACTGCGGTAATGCTCCAGAATGCCGGCGTAGTTGCCGCTCCACTGATCGAGCAACCGCTCCTGCTGGTCCACCGGGAACAGCAGAATCCGGCTCATCACCCGGTTGACGTACCATAGCGGCAACCCATCCCGTTCCCGGGACACGGCGGCATCGAGTCGCAACGCCTCGGCCGGATTCTGGGCCGCCCAGTCGCGGGCGACCCGGTTGCCGATGGCGTTGAGCAGGTCCGGGATGGTCCGCGCCAGCGCCGCGTTGTCCTGACTGCTGGTGGTGTTGGCCGACAGTTGCCGCAGCTTGGCGTTCTGCATGGCGATCAGCCGCACCTCGCCCGGCAGGCCGGTGGTCGGGGTGACCACCACGGGCGGCGCGCACTGGCCCCGCCGGTTGACCCGACCCCAGAACTGGATGCGCTCCGCCACGTTCTGCGGAATTTGCAGTTCGAACAGCGCCCGGGGCGCCGAACTCCAGCCCGGAACGTCGGCGCGGGCGTGCAGGCTCAGGCCGGTCGCCCCCGAGCGGGTCAGGATCAGGGCCTGATACCGATCGGTGTTGAAGCGAAAAATCAGATCGCTGCGATCCTCCGCCGGGCGCGGCTGGACCACCATCCGCCCCTCGCCGGCGGCGCTCGGCTCAAGCCGCAGCCAGAACTGCCGTCCCGACAGTTCGCCGCACCGGTAGCCGTGCTGTTCGAGGGATTGCCGCACCCGATCCAGCGGCGACAGTTCCAGATCGGGGAATCGGGCGATCTGCCGGCTGATGTGCGCGTGCAAGACCCACAGCTCGGGCGCGTGGATCGGTTCCTGGGTGGCGCCGCCGTAGCGGTCGCGGCGGGTGAGAGTCATCATCCGGTCCAGCACCCGTTGCAGCGCATCGCGGAAGTGGAGGGCAGGATAGGTGTCGGACGGAGCGTGCGCCGCGCCGGGTTCCGGCGCACTGTCTTCCAGCAGCGGGCGCGTGGTCATCGGCTGGGGGTCGGGTGCGGCGGGCCGTTCGGGAGGGTCGTCGTCGCCGGGCGCATCGCTCCGGTCGTCGAACCGGTTGGTGATCACCTCGCGCAGCAGGGTTTCCAGGGTATGCTCGAGCACGAATACCGGCTTGCGGCCGGCCTGGAGTTCGCCCAACCCGAACTCCACGGCGTAATCGACCTTGAGCGCCAGCAGGAACAACCGGTTGAGCTGGTACAGCCGCGACCCGAAGTTCATCGACTGCAAGCCCGCCCGCGCGCCCCGGCGTTCGTCGCTGTCGCCCAGCGCCTCGGCCAGCCGCTGGTTCTCCTCGTCGATCATGGCCTGGATGTCGCCGCCGAGGTAGGCCATTTGTTCCAGAATGCCGGCCAGCCGATCGGCGAGGTCGCGATTGCGGGCTTCGCGGCGGCGGTCCGGCGCGGTGCGAAACGCGATCTGGCTGAGATCGTGCTCGCGGCGGACCAGAACGCCGTCCTCGGCCAGCATCTGGGAGAATACTTCCTGCAGCGGCGCGCCGCCCGCTTGCAGCAGCTCGGTCAGGCAGTCGCGGCGGTAGGGCGCGGGCAGCACCGGGGCGTACAGTTCCAGGTTATCGGGGCGCTTGGCGTAGGTGGCGCTGGAAAACACCACGCCCGAGGCGGCCGCGACCAGAGCGCGCACGTTCTCGAACGTGTTCGAACCGCCGGCGGCGTTGTGCGACTCGTCGGCGATGACCAGCGGGCGCTCCCGCTCGGCGATGGCCAGCAGCCAGCGGGCCTTGGGGCACTGGGACCACGGCCGGTTGATCTGCGAATAGGTGGCCAGCACCAGGTTGCAGTTCGGCGGCAGCGCGCCGGCGTCGATCCAGCGCCGGAGTTCGCCCGCCAGGGTGGGCCGCAGCAGGGTGTGGCCGCGTTCGGTGTCCTTGATCGCCACGCCCTCGTTCAGGATCACCGGACGGGCCTGGGCCGCGCCCCCGGTGTGGGTCAGGTCGCGGTAGAAATCGGAAAACAGGTTGGGCTTTTCGGTGAGAAAGAGCACCAGCCGCCGTTCTCGCCACGCCCACTGCGCCAGTCCGGCCAGCACCCGGCCTTTGCCGATGCCGGTTTCATCAGCCTCGATGAAACCCCGGCCCTGATGCAGCGCGTGCAGGGCCAGCGCCAGCGCATCGACCTGCTCGGGCGAGAAGGCTGATTCCAGGTCGACGCGGTCGCGCCCCAGGGCTCGCGCGACGAAGGCGTCCACCGATGGCCCGTGCCGCTGTTCCACTCGATCCAGGGCGCGGCGGCTGGCCAGCGCCATGTTGGCCGGAATCATGGTGATCGGTTCGCCGATCCGGCTGCGCGCCTCGTAGCGGACCTGATAGACCACCGGCTCGTCCTCGGCTGGATTGGCGTCCAGCGGGTCGGGCGCGGGCGTCTCCGCAGGGTCGGCCGCAGCGGGTTCGTCCGGCGCGGGGTCGGCGGGCGCCGCCACCGGGGCCAACCGTTCCCGCCGGCTGGGGCCGAGGCGCGCGATCGCGGCGCAAGTCATCCGCCACAACTCGTCCCAGGTGGCGACGACCGGCACGGTATCGGGCACCGGGGCGAAACCCGACCCTTGGGCGCCGACCACCACCAGCCGCACCGGATAGTGCGCGCCGTGTTGGCCGTACAGATCGCCATGCACGCCGATCACCGCCTCGACCTCGAAGTGGTCGGCCAGGAAATTGAAGAGGTAGCGACTGCCGCCATCGGGTCGTTCCAGGGCATGGTCGCGCGGGTGCTCGGCCGCGAGGATGAACACCGCGCGGCCAGCGGGGTGGCGCTGGCGCAGGCCGTGCAACAGCAGCGCGTGGTCGAGCCGCTGGGTCGTGAACGGAGCGCCGGCCACCGTCACGGTCGCGCGGAACTGATCGCGCATTGGTTGCAGGCTGCCGAACGGCGGATTGGCGATCACGTAGTCATAGGCCGGTTCGGCCGCGCCCAGCAGTGCGAAGGCGTCACCCGCCAGCACCCGCATCGCCGGCAGCGCCCGACGCAGGCGGTCGGCCCGCCCCGGGTCGAGTTCGATGGCGGTGATGGCCACGTCCCCGGGCAATCCGCACACCAGAGCGCCGTGCCCCGCCGTGGGTTCCAGCACCGTGCGCCCGGCGCCGACCGGGCCGAGCAGGGCCTGGGCCGCCAGCGCCAGCGGCAGCGGGGTCGAATACTGGGCCAGTTGCACGGTCCGCTCGCTCCGGTAACGCTGCCGGGGCAAGCCCTCGGTCAGCGCGACCGCGGCCCGGAACGCGGCATCGGCGAGCGGCCGGCCGGCGCGCAGGTCCGCCTGCACCGACTGAAACGTCGGGGCGATGGTCCGCACCGCCGCCACTTCGAGGGCTTCCTGGATCTGATGCAGAAACCCGGGGGTGAGACCGTTCGAATTCCGGGGAAGGTGCAAGCGAGTTGCAAATTGCCGCAGGTCGGCCGAATCCAGCCGTTCGCCGTTCGCCGCGCGCTCGACCAGAGCGGACAGCGCGTCCGGCAGATCCTGGGGGCGGACCACCCCCGGCCCACCGGCCGATGGAGGCGATTCGTCCGAGGGTGCGAATCTCGCGCCCGACGCATTCGGTCGGGGTGTCCAGTTCACTTGGCGCACCACGTCCGCCAACGGCAGTTCCCGCAGGCGGGCGGCGGGAAACTGCGCCAGCGCCGCCGCCGCGGCCAACTTGCCGTCCGGCTTGACGATATGACCGCCGGGAGTGCGCTGAAAACCGAGCGCGATCAGGGCGCGCTGGTGCGCGTCGGTCGGACCGGTCACGTACATGATCGGCCGACCGCCCGGCGCGGCGATGACGTGCAGCCGCAGCCCGTAAGCGGACAAATCGAGCCAGGGAGTCGTGGTCGCCATCGAGACCTCCGCCGCCGGGCGGGCGGCTCACAGTTGGGGACGGGGAAACGCCGGTGCGGACGGGGCGGGCGGCGGGGCCGGGGACGCCTTGCGCGGTTTCCGCTCTGGAGGCGGCACGGTGGGGGGCGGGGCGGCGGCCGCCTCGACGCGGGCGTCGGCCTCGCGGTGGGCCTGCTCGATCAGGGCGTCCACGTCAAACGCGACGTCGGCATCGGGCAGATCGCCGAACGCCTCGCCAGCGGGGAGCGGCTGACCGGGCGGCGCGGTCGCGGGCGGCGCAGCGGTGGGGACGGCGGCAGGTAGGGGCGGGGCGATATGGGCGCTCGGAACGCTGGCGGGGGTGTAGGCCGGCCCGGTATCCAGGCGGAATGGACCGGCGACCGCCAGCCGGTAGTCCGGTTGCTGCTGCAGGACCACCGCCACCCGGGAGACGGCGTCGCGGTCGTCGCCGAACGCGAACCGGATCGCGTACAGCTCGGCGTTGGACGCGGCCCCGAGCACCTGCTTGATCTGATGGGCCATGCCCGGCGCGTTCTTGGTGGACAACAACAGGTTTTCGCGCGGCAGCAGTTCCACCGTGACCTCGTGGCGCGCGGCGTACTCGAACAGGATGGCGTTGGCGACCCCGGCCATCAGCGTGTAGCGGTCCACCCGCACCTGTTCGCCGGTGGCCGGATCGAACACCGGGTGACCGTCCGGGCCAAACCCCGGGACCGGGGCGAACACGGTGCGCGCCCAGGCTTCCGGGTCGCCAGCGTCCGGGGGGCGATAGGGCAGGAAGCGGGTCGCGACCTCCGCGCCGTCGCTGACGCGCGCCAGCAGTTGGCGGTACGGATTCTCCCGCAGCAGCCGCGCGGTTTGCTGGATCGTCGCCTCCAGGTCGGCGACCGCGACCGCCCGGTCGATGCACAGGGTGGGCAGCCAAAGATTGATTTTCAGGTTGGCATCGGCGCGCTGCTCCCAGGCCTGCCGCAGCTTTTCCACCAGCCAGGGGCGGTCGAACGTCAGGGTTTGCCATCCCCCGTTCTGCTCGACCGCCAGCGCGGCGGCGTCGCAGGCCAGCCCCCAGCGAATCCAGCGCGGTTCGCCGGGTTGGCGGTCGACGTTGGGGAATTCCAGTACCGGCATCTGCGCGTACAGTTCCACCACGCACCGGTCCGGGTGGCCGTTCATTCGGGCCTGGACTTTTTGCGCCGAGATGGCGGTATTGATCCAACCCACGCTGACCGTGCCGTCGGCCGGATTGCGCCAGGCGCCGCCGAACACCAGGACCGATCCCGGCTGGCTGCCAGCGCCCTTGTGCAGGTTGTCCGCGCAGGCGTTGATCCGGTCCGGCCGGACGCTATAGAGGTCGGTTTGTCCGGCCTGGGTGTAGGGACCGTCGAACAGGGCGGTGGCGCGCAGGTGCAGCCGGTCGCCCTGCCGTTCGACGATGGTTTCCAGGCGGGCCACGATCTCGCAGGTGCGACCGCCGGGGCGCGGCTGGGGCGCCGCGCCGCCGGTCGCTAGGTGGCTGTGTTCGCGCAGGGTTTGCAGGTCGGTCATGATGGATTCTCCAGGGTGGGCGAGGAGAGTGGGGGAGGAACGGGGAACGGATCAGGGACCGGGGGCGGCAAAGGCGTGGGCGGCGGTCCGCGCCGCGTCCCGGACCGGCTCGGTCAGCACCTGATCGGGTTTGCGGCGCGACACGGCCACGGTGTACTCGATTCGCTGCAAGGATTCGGCGGGGACGTGGTGGTGAGCGATGAGCCAGTCGGCGGCCTGATCGAGGTCCAGCGCTCGGTCGAGCAGCGCGGGCGTGGGATCGCCGCCCAGGGCGCGCACTTGGCGCGCCAGCATCTCGGCATCCCATTTCGGGCGGGTCAGTTCGGGCGGCGCGGGGTCGGGCAGCCGTGCGGCGATGGCGGCGGCGTCCCAAGTCGAGGCCCGGCTCAGGTTGACGGGCGCCACCAGAACGCTTTCCCGCAGTCCGTGTTCGGCCGCCAGCCCGGCGAGTTGGTCGCGGGCGCGCGCGGCCAGTTCACGCGCCTGCTTGGCCAGGATGTCCAGCCGGACATAGCCCAGCGCCGCGCGTTCCAGTTCGGCTTTGGCCACGGGCGAAAGGTCGGCGAGGGCCAGCGCCCGGCTGGCGGCGTCCCGCTGCGGCCAGGGCGGCAGTTCCCCTTGCAGCACCCAGTCGCGCCAATAGTGCTGGCCCGCCGCGAGGATTTCGGCATCCAGCGCGGGGTCACGGTCGACCAGAAAGGTGTCCACCGTCCACTCGCGCAGGTTCAGCGCCACCAGCACCAGCCCCTCGATGCGGATGCCCCGGTCCTCGGCGACCAGGGCGGCCTGGTGCAACTGGCAGGCGTGTTCGAGCGACACGGCGGTGGGGGGCTCGGCCGGGGCCTTGTAGTCCACGACCAGCGTCCGGCCGTTCAGCGTCACCAAGTCGTCCGGCGTGGCCAGCAGCCAGTCGTGGTCGCGCGGGCGGTGCGCCACCACGGCCTGACGCAGATCAGGGAGAGGACGGGCGCCGCTGTGCCGCAGGAACAGGTGACGGGCGTGCGGTTCCAGTTCGACGCCCCGCTGCATCGGTCCGGTCGGCGGGGCGGGGAGGGCGCGCAGCAGCTTGGCCGCGCAAATCTCGCGGGCGGTGGCGAACGGACTGTATTCGCCTCGGCGCTCCCCGACCAGGACGCCGATTTCGCTGGCGCCGAATCCCGACAGCCGCTCGATCTGGCGGTCCAGCGCCAGCGAACTACCGCGCCCCGCCGACCCGGCCGACTCCTCCCGGCGGCGTTCGAGCTGGTGGTCGAGCCACTGGCGCCGGGTTTCCGGCGGCAGATGCGCCGCTTGCGGCAAGGCGGCCAGGCGCGCCAGGGCCGCGTCGCGCTTGACCGTCAGGTCGGAGGAAGAGGATTCGGGCGAGACCGGCATCGGCATCTCCTCGTCGGGGTCAGGGTGTGGTCTTGACAATATTATGCTTTATAATAATTATTAAACAATATTAATCGGTCAACTGGAACCTTGCCCTTCGATGGAATCACCCGCACACGAGACCTCGACGTCCGCCTTCACGTCCGCGTCGTCGCGTCCGGGCGGCGTGGCCCAGGTGCATAACCTGCTGGACCGGCTGGAACTGCGGCTTCAGTTGTCGCAATGGCTGAACCTGGGGCTGGCCGGGGCGCTGGTGCTCAGCGCCGGCGCGCACGGCTGGCGCGCGCTGCATCCGCCCCAGCCGGAGTATTTCGCGACCACGGCCGACGGCCGGCTGATTCCGCTGGTGCCGATCAGCGAGCCCTACGTCGCGCAGGAAACCCTGCTGGCCTGGGTAACCGAGGCGGTCACCCAAGCCTATACCCTGGACTACGTCCACTACCGCAAGCAGTTGGCGGCGATGCGGCCGAACTTTAGCGATGAGGGTTTCAAACACCATCTCCAGGCGCTGGAGGCGGCCGGTACCCTGGAGGCGATCATCAAGCGCCGGCTGGTCAGCCAGGTGGTGCCGACCGCGCCGCCGGTGGTCGTCAATCAGGGGGTGCTGGCCGACCGCTACGCCTGGAAAATCGAGATGAAACTCGGACTGTCCTATCAGGGCGCTTCCAGCCAGAGCACGCCGCAAGCCCTGGTCGCGGAGGTGCTGGTGGTCCGGATGCCGACGCACGAGGTGCCGCGCGGCCTGGCCGTCCACCAACTGATCACCCGGGGGAGCTGATGGCCGGTCGCGTCAGTTGGCGCCTGATCCGCCGCGCGACCTTGCTCGGCGGGCTGGCGGGCCTGCCGGTCGCCATCGCTCCTGGCGCCCCGCCGCCGCTTCCCCCCGCCGCCTCGCCGGCTCCACTGGCGACTCCCGCCGGGACGCCGGCGTCGGCGACCGTCCCCGCCGAGACGCCGACCGAGTTCCGTCCGCCGGCGGCGCAACCGCCGATCCCGCGCAGCGCCGCCGAATTGCCTTCCCTGGAGGCGGACGCGCCGGGCGCGCTGGCGGAGCGGGAGCGGCAGCGGGCACAGGCGCACCAGCGGGTGTTGGACTTGTTGATGCCCATGAATCCGGAGCAGATCAAAACCGTGATCCAGTCCCTGGAAACCCACGAGCGGCTGGCTTCGGAGCCGGCCACGCCACCCCCCGAAGCGGTCATGGAAGCGGAACCGCTGGACCTGGCCGCCCGCACCCCGCCGGTGGTCCGCGCGGCGCAAGGCTATGGCGCCAGCGTGGTGTTCACCGACCGCACCGGTCGGGCCTGGCCGATGACGGCCTATCAAGGGTTCAACCCCAACCTGTTCGCGGTGGCGGCCCACACGGTGTCCGGCGACAAGGAGGATCTGCCGACGGTGCTGGTCATTCAGCCCACCGCCCGCTACGGGACCGGCAACGTACTGGTGGCGCTGCAGGGTTTGGAGACGCCCATCGTGTTGACGGTGGTGCTGGGGCAGGCCCAGGCCGACGCCCGCAAGGAGTTCAAGCTGCGGCTGGCCGGTCCCCGCGCCGCGCCCGAGTACGCGCCGCCCGCGCCCGCGCCGGTCGACCGGGCGCTGATCGACGTCCTCAACGGGCTGCCGCCCCACCCGGACGCGCGGCCGGTAGACCTGGCGGGGGTCGAGCCAGAAGCCCGCGCCTGGCGGGTCGGCGCGTACACGTATCTGCGCACCCTGGCCGAGATTTACAGCCCGGCCTACGAAGATCGCGCCAGCAGTCCGAGCGGGTTGCACGCCTACAAGCTGCCCGCCGTCCCCGTCCTGCTGGCCAGCCATCGCGGCCAGATGGTCGAGGTTCGGGTACAGCCCTAGCGCGGCGCCCGCGGGAGGTCGACGGCATGGTTCCCCTGGGTGGATCGCCGCACGCCTGGCTGCTGGGCGGGCTCGGGCTGGCCGGGCTCGGCCTGTACCTGTGGCTCAACTGGACGCCGGGCGTGCCCATTCCCAGCGCCGCCACCGCGCCCGGCGCCGCCACGACCGAATCAGTGCCGGGCGGCCGGCAGACGCCCGAGTACGCGCGCTTGCAGGAACTCGCCAATCGGGATCGGGCCGAGCGCGCTCGCGCCAGCGCCGGCAGCGCCATGCCCTCCCCGGCGACGCTGGATGCCGGGGCGTCGCCCGGGGCGTCCCCGCCGACGACCACCGCGCCCGCGCCAGGAACTCCACCCGCGCCCGCCCCGGCCACGCCCGCCCCGGCCACGCCCGCGCCACCCAAACCGGATGAGGCGCTGCTGCGGGCGATGGAAGCGCAGGTCAAGGAACTGATCGTCTATCGCGACCGCCGGTTCGCGCCACCCCCCACCAGCCTGGTAGCGTTCGTGGACAGCAAGGGACAGCGCGCCGCCCAGGCCGCCGAGCAGGCGGCTCGGGCGCACGCCGGGGCGGATGCGGCGTCCGACCGGTCACGTCCCTCCAGCGCCCTGCGGCCCGGCGATCTGCTGCACGCGGTGCTGCAAACGGCGATCGACAGCGACGAGCCCGGCCCGGTGCGGGCGCGGGTGGTCGGGGAACGGTTCGAAGGGGGCATCCTGTTGGGTGCGCTGGAAAAGCTGGCGGCGCCGGTGGGAAGTCGACCGGAACGGGTGCTGGTGCGGTTTCGCTGGCTGACCTTGCCGGCCGGAGCCACCTACGCGCTGGAGGCCTACGCGGTCGATCCCGCCACCGGCCGGACCGCGCTGGCGACCGAGGTGGACCATCATTACGGTTCGCGCTGGGGCGCGCTGATCGCCGCCAGTTTCCTCGAAGGCTACGGCGAAGCGGTGGCGAACCAGCATCGGATCGTCACCGTGGGTCCGTTGGGCAACGTGGTCTCGGTGCCCGGCGACGGGATCGACGACGGCCAGATCGCCCGCGAAGCGCTGGGCACGGTCGGCGCCCGCCTGAGCGACGCGGTCGGCCAGCACTTTAACCGGCCCAACACCATCCGGGTGGCGAGCGGGACGGGAATCGGCGTGCTGGTCGTTTCGGCCGCCGCGCCGACTGGCGAATCGGCCACCCTGCCGCTGGCAACCCCGTTCGCCGCCGATCGCGCCGAATGGGCGCGACCGCCTGCGGCCGCCCGCCGAACCCCTGCGATCCGGGCGGGCGAATCGAAGACTCCCGCCACCGCGCCCCCCGTGGAGCCCGCGCCATGAGAACCCCGCTACCCGATGGGGCGACCGACGCCTCCGTGCCTATCCCGGAGCCGCCGGCCCCGGCGATCCGACCCGGCGCGCACCGGTGGTTCGTCGCCCTGCTGATCCTGGGCGGTCTCGGGCTGGCGACGTTCGTGACCGTCCAGGTCCTGCGGGTGCTAGGCTTCGATGCGGTCGCCGTGTTCCGGTCTCCCGCTCCACCGCTCAGCATGTCCCAACTCCCGGCCGCCGCGCCCGCTCCGCCGGCCGGGGTTTCCTTTGGCGCCCGACCCGCGGGTCTCGGCCCGGTGCGGGATCACCCGCCGGCGGTGACCACCCCGAAACCGCAGTTCACCCTGCGCGACGGGGTACCGGACAGCTTTTTGACCGATCTTGACGCCGAAACCCTGGCCCGCCTGGACACCCTGAACGGCCGTCTGGACGCGCTGGTGACGGCCACCGAGCAGGCCAACGCGGCCGGGTGCCACCTGGCGGGGACGGTGACGACCCAACTCGCCGCCTTGACCAGCCGACAGGATCAGGCGCACGCCGACTGGACGCGCGTAGCGGAACAACTGACGATCCTGCGGGCCGAGGTGCGCGACCTGCGGGCCGCGCTGGCGCGCACCGGATTCGCCCCCGCGCCGCCCGCGCCCGCCGGGCGCCCGGTCGCGGGCTGGCGGGTGACCGCCCTCAACGGCGACCGGGCCTGGCTCAAGGGACCGACCGGGCAAACGGCGAGCGTGGTGGCCGGCGACCGGCTGGGCCGTTTGGGGACGGTGCAACGGGTGGACGCGGAGCGCCGTCTGGTGGTGCTCAGCGACGGCCGCTTCGTGCGCTAAACGGGGCCGGAAAGAGGGCGTCGTTACGGACGCAGCCGGGATTCAGGGCTGGGTGGCGCTGGTCTGCGCGCCGACCTGCTGCCAGCGAGCCGTTTCCGCACGGGCCTCGGCCAGGAGTCGGTTCCAATCATCGGGCGGATGGCCGCTGGCCAGCATTTTGCGGAACACCCGGTAAGCGTCGTTGCCGCTCTCGTAGGCACGTTGGCTGTCCTGGTCGTTCACCCACGCATAGACGATCACCTGGCTCGGCGCGTGGTAGCGGAAGAACAGGCGATACTGCTGGAAGAACTTGGCGCGAAACCCGTGCTGGCGCCCTTCGCCGAGGGTATGGCCTTGCCGGTACTCGGTGCGCGTGGGGTCTTGCGGAATGACCTCGAACGCCAGCTTGGTGATGGCGGCCAGCCGCTTGCTGGCGTTTTTCCTGACGTAACCGACCGGATCTTTCCGCTGGAGGGTTTCTACCTGCTGGATCAGCGCCTCAACCTGGTCGAGGAACAACGGGTGGGCAAAGAGCGCCCAGCCGTTGACGACCCGCGGTGACCGACTCCCCGGCTCATTCGTCATCGGCCGACAGCGGGGCATCAAGATTCACCTCCACACCGCCGACCAGGGCTTGGAGGCGCTGGACCAGTCCGGTATCGATCGCCTGAAGCCGTTCCGGGTGACGGGCGATGTCGCGCGCCAGGAAGTCCAGGAACGGTATCAACACCGGGTCTTCATCCTTGGCGCGAGCGGCGCGGGTCATCAGTACGGCGCTGTCGGACAGGATCGAATAATGGATCTTATCGCGTTTGCCCAGCTTGAGGGCGCGGCGAACGGTTTCCGGCACAGTGGTCTGATAGCGGTCGGTGAGCGTGGATTCGACTTCGAGCGTGGATGCCATGACAACACTCTCCGGTAGAAAAACTTAATGATAATGCAGATGCATTGCCATCGCCATGCACGCGCATGGCCTCTAACCACGAGTGTGCTATCGGAACTCCCGTGCTGGGCTGATGGATCACGGACGCGGCTTGGCCGCCCAGGGGGATGCCGGTCGCGCCTCACGGTGGGGCTGCCTCGTCTCCCGGAGCGCCGGAGCCGGTGGAGCCTCGGCGCGAGGCGGTTGCGGCAGGAGCGCCGGCTCACGCGCCAGCCGTTCGATGATGCGCGCCAGCGGTTCCCGGTGTTGCAGAGCCTGACGCAGGCGCTCGATGAGCTGTCGGGGTTGTGGCGCGCGCTGGAGCGCTTCCGCCAGTTCCCGGCGCTGTGACGGCGGCAGAGCCAGAGTCAGCCCCGGAATCAGGCGCGGATCGCCCGGTGTCAAGCCCGCCAGCGGAAAAGCGATTACGTGTGGGCCGCGAACATTCGGAGTCGCGCGAACCATGGGGTTTCCTCCAGGATAGGAATCGAGACGCTCCGCGCCACTTGCAGGTCACCGAGGTGGGCGATGGCCGCCCGGCGAGCCACGGGGCGCTTGCGCAGCCGATTCAGATAGGCCGTGGTGAAAGGCGTTACGCGACACCCGTGGATGTTCGCCAGCGCAGCCCGGCGAGCCAGCGCCCCGACGGCGGCGGGCCAGTCGGTGGGGAGCAGCACCGCCAATGGCTCGACCGTGCGCGCTACCAACAGCACGCCGGCAGCACTGAATTGCACGCCCCGCCAGGCGTCGGCAAACCCGTCGAGCGCTTCGCCATAGCCCAGGAACGGCCCTCCCGGCCCCGCCGCCGCAGCCAGCCAGCCGAGTTGAAAGCCGTGGGCGAGCGCCGAGGTAGCAACCACCAAAGTAGCGCCATCGTCCAGGGCATGGAGGTCGCAACCGGCCTCAACCTGATTCCAGGCGATCCAGGCCAGCAGGCCCGCCAGGACGGTGGCGTCCGGTTCGGCGGCGGCAGCGGGCTCGCCGCGGGCGGGGTGGGGAACGGGCACGATCATCCGGGTAGCGATCTTGAACTATTGGTTATTATTTTATTTAATTCATTATTAAAAGCCAAGCCGCTGGCTAAAACCTCCGGATTCCCGGTCGGGTTCGCCTGAGGTGCGGCATCGACGGCGGTGGGGCGGCGGTAGCCGGTGCGCCGATCCTCCCACCGGTGGGGACCTCTCGAGGAGAACCGACGACATGAGCACGGTGCGCAGTACCGCAATCCCACCCGCTCAACTGGGCGCCTACCTGACGCCGGCGGGAACGAGCGCCTCCGTCCGTTCCACGCCGGCCCCCACCCTGGCGGCGATGCGTCAGGCTGCCGCCGGCCCACTGACAGCGACCGCGGCGGCGGCGCCCTGGCCGGTACCGATGACGGGGGAGGAAGGGGAAGTCCAGCAAACCCAGCAGCGCGCCGCCCGCGAACGGCTGAAACACGCGCTCGCGCACGGCAAGGTGATGAGCCTGCTGGTGAGCGCCGCGTTGCGACAACCCCAGGCGGTGGAGGAGTATCTACCGCGCGCGGGCCAGTGGCTCGCCGATTGCGCCCGCCACCTCGCGACACGATGGCTGCGGAATGCCGGCCTCGATCCGACGACCGCCGTTCTGTCGGGCTATCACCAGTACGAAGTGCATCGGTTGCTGGCGGCGCTGATCGAACGGAATCCCGATTGGGTCAGCCAGCGTTCGCCCGAAACCCTGGCCACCCTGCTGGCGCCGTCGGTACCGGCCGACGCCCGGTGGCCGCCCGAGGAACGGCGGGAGTGGGTGTCGGCGGGCGCATCGTTGGACGTGCAGTGGGGTTATGCCAGAGCCCTGGCCCGCATCGCGGTCGCCGCACTGGAACATGATTTCCAGCGCGACCGGGCGACGGTGCTGGCCGATGCCCGGACGGTGCTGGCCCGCGCCGCCACCGAACGGGCCGACCGTCTGTGCCAGCGCCTGGAACTGGACCCGTCCACTCACCCGATTGCCCTGCTGCACTATCTGAACATCGGGGGACGGCTGTACGCCGCCACCCTGGCGCGGGTCCACCGGGAGTCGGTCGCGCGGATCCAGGATTACCAGGACTGTCTCAACCGGCACGATCCCGCCGGCGCGGACGCCATCGCCCGTCAGTACCAGGAACACCGGCTCGGCTACGACGGCATCGCGTTCCATTTCGCCGCGATCCTGCGGCAATTCGACGGGCTGACGCTGGAGCGAGAACTGGCGCCGGAAGAGGCACACTTCCCGCGGTTGGCATCGCCATCGCCTTCGGCGGCGACGAACCGGCCAGCACGCTCGTTCCCTTCCGCGCTGTGGCCGCCCTCGGTCTGACGAGGCCGGGGAGCGAGTTGCCGGACGTTGAATCGGATGAGTCCAGGCGGGGATGAGTCAGTGAGTCATTCTGCTTATGAGTCAATCAAGCAGTGAGTCAATAAGGTAGTGAGTCAATAAAGCAATAAGTCAGTAAGTCAGTAAGTCAGTGAGTCAATACGTCAATGAGTCACTGAATCAGTGAGTTGATGAGTCAATCAGTGAGAGAGAGGGAAGAGAGTGAACCATGCTGTTTCCTGACCTGCCGCCGCCCGGCCCGACCTCGCCGGTGACCGTCGCCTGCGTCCAGCAGGCGGCGGTGACCTATGGCATCCCGGAAGCACTGATCCTGGCGGTGCTCGAGACCGAAGGCGGACGGCCCGGCCTGGCCCGGCGCAACCGCGACGGCAGCCACGATCTCGGGCCGATGCAAGTCAACACGCGTTGGGTCCGCCGGGAAGGCTTGAACGCCCGCGACTTGCGCGATCACGGTTGCTACAACCTCCACGTCGGGGCCGCCATCCTGGCGCGGGAGTTGCGCGCCGCGCCGGACTTCGCCACCGGGGTGGGCAATTACCACAGCCGGACGCCGCGCCACCACCAGCGTTATCAGCGTTCGATCGTTCGGTCGTTAAAGCGGCTGCTGGCCGGGATGGGGCGATCCGCGCCGCGTGGAGCGCCCTGATGGGGGATAATCGACGGCTCGGGCGGGCGGGCCGGGGCATCGTTCAGCCGCTCGCCCCGGCCCGGAACGGATTGTAGCCGGCCACGGGCGTCGCTAGTTCGGCCGGGGTCGGCAGGCGAAAGGTGATCGGCTCCGCCCCGGCCTGCTGCACGTCGATCCGGGTGATGGCGGTCAGATCCCGCAGATACAGCAACACGCAGGTCGGCCCTCCGTCGTCGCCGGGCACCGTGTAGCCGATGGCGCGCAGGTGAGCAAACTCGGGTTCCTGGACCAGGCGGGCGAGCAGATGGGGATGGGCGCCCACCCCGTCGAACAGGATCGCCGCCCGCCGGAGTCCGGGCGCCTGGCCCTCGGCGCGCCAATAGGCCGCTAGCCGGTCCTCGATGGCGGTAGCCAGCGCCACTGTCACCCGGGTTTTGTCCAGGATCAGGGTCGAGACCGCCGCCAGATCGGCGAGGTCCACCGGACCCGGGAGGGCACGGGGCAACGCCAATTCCAAGCCGACGGCGACGGGCCGATAGCCCTGCTGCAGCGCCCGCCGCAGGGCCAGGCTGACCACGCGCGGCGCGGACCGCCCGAACAGCACGTTCAAGCCGTCCACCGGCAAGACGACTGCGGGATGACCGACCGGGGCATGGGGCAGGGGCCGTTCGGCCGGGGTCGGCGCGCCGGGCCGGAGGAAGGCGCAGGTCAGGGCGCGGGATTGGGGTTTGTTGCCCATCGGGTGGGGGTCCGCCACTTCGAATCATTGTTTATTGATCATTTTAACGCAAAATAGCGGGAAACGCCGGGCGCCTTCCGCTGGTCGGGGATCGCCCTTCTTTTGCTCGCTGCTCGAATCGCCTACCCCGCACCGTGAATCCCGATTCCTCCCCCAAGCACTACCCGCCGCTGGTCCTCGATCTCGGCGACCGCCCGATCGTGGGGCGGGACCTGCTGTTGTTGCAGC
This sequence comes from Candidatus Competibacter sp., assembly GCA_031732855.1. Lineage (GTDB taxonomy): Bacteria > Pseudomonadota > Gammaproteobacteria > Competibacterales > Competibacteraceae > JAVMKJ01. The sequence goes on along the minus strand of JAVMKJ010000068.1, from coordinate 60,465 downwards.
AGTGGCTGGGCCTCGACCTGACCGAACTGACCGCTGCGCTCGGCATTTCGCCGCCGCGCTGGCGCGAACTGACCACCGAGCGACCCGACGAGCCGCTGGACGATCCTGCCCTGGCCCTGCTGGTGTGGTCGATCCTGACTTTCCCGGCCCAGAGTTACCTGCCGGTGTATCCCGAGGTCGAGGCGGTGTACGCCACCTTTCAGGAACTGGCGGACACGCTCGAACTCCCCGGACGGCGGCGGCTGTCCGCCAAGAAAGCGTTCAGTCTGCTGCTCGGCCGCGAGGGCACCAGCGGCTTTCGCTGGCTGGCGCCCGGCGCGCCGCGCGGCAACGCCCGCCAGAAAACCCGCCGGCTGATGCTGGTATTCGACGCCGTGCTGCGCGCCCACGGCGCGGCCGGATTGCGCCGCTGGTTGGAGCGGGTCGAACTGGAAGCCGCGCAACGCGACATCGACCTCTGGGAGCGGAACTCCTGGCGCGAGAAAGCCGTTCCCCCGCCGGCGGAACCGCCTGAGAATCCGGCCACGCCGCCGAAACCCCACCGCGCCCGGCGCAAGACCTGAGCGGCGAACCCACTCGCCATCGGGAGGCCAAGCCGAGGAGGGTTGACAATTAAAATTGTTTAATATTTATAGAAAAGCAATAATAATGATCATGTGATCGCGCCCCTCAATTTCTGACCGGAACCGAGCCCTCCGCGCATGATTTCCATCAAGCATCCCTCGTTCGTCGCCTGGGTTTTGACCGGCGTCGTGTTCGGGGGTGGGTTTGGGTGGATACTCCCAACCGCTGCGGCGCCACCGCTCGGCAGTGGGGTGGGGAGCAGTCCGGTTCAGTCCCCGCTGGAGACCTCGCCCGCGATACCCGTTCCCCCAGCCTCGCCGTGGGCGTCCACCGCCGCCACTGCCGGTTCGGTCAGACCGCTGGCGGCCAGCCAGGCCGCAGACCCTCTGGACGGCCGGTCCGTTCGCGCCGAGGAACCGGTGATTGGCGTCTCGCCCGACCCCATCGCGGCATGTCCGCCGGAAGCGCCGATCCGCATCGACGCCACGCTGTGCGTCAATCAGGTCACGCTGGATGCCATCGAGGCCGGCGGTCAACTGAGCTACGATCCGGCCACCGGTGAGGCGATCTTTACCAATCCCGCGCCGTATGACTATATCAACGGCGGCTATGCGTTCAACGCCGCCACCGAAGCCTGCGATCCCAATATCGACGTGCTGCTCAAGGAGGCGGCGGTGGCGGGCAGTCAGGCCACCCGCGGCATCGTCAACCGCCAGATGGATTATCCGGATACCGACCCGCTCATCGCCGTCAAGAACCCGCAACGCGACGGCTACGGCGGGGCATGCACCGTCAGCCTGATCACCTTCGATATTCGGGATTTGCTGGGATTCGATCCGGCCCAGACCCTGGAGGAGATCAAAAAACTGATCGATGCCATCGCCTCGTTGGACCTCAACGACCTGGTCGGCGCGGCCTGCCGGGTATTCAATACGATTCTCGGCGACGTGCAGCGTCAGTTGCTGGATGACCTCCGCCGGAACAATCCCCTGACGCCCTACCAGCGATTCGTCCAGGCGCTGCGGATCGGTTTTATCGCGCCGCGGCAATCCTTCCTGTCGCTGGGTCTCACGCCCCGGTCCACGACGGCGACCGTGCCCGGCGTGGCCACGGGGTCGGCGCTGTGGGTGGTGCATCTGCCCGAGGTCGGCTATGTCTATCTGGCGCGCCTCAGCGACCTCAGCGTGATCGTGGTCGCCTTGTCGGCGACGCCGTTGGCGCCTGGGGATGCGGGTTGAGTTCGATGGAGGCGGAAGAGGTTCGATGTTGATGCACGATGATCGGCTAGCCAGCGCTGCTGTGGACGAACCCTTGCTGTTGATCCTGCTGGGCGAACGGGCCGCCGCCGCGCGCTTGGAAGAGGAATGGCGCCGGCAGGCCCGGGCGGGATTGCAGGCCCTGGTGCAACAACCGATGGCGGAGCCTGCCGATCTCCTGGTGCTCGCCGGGAGGCTGGGGGTCAAATTCGAGCATGGCTCGGCAACGGGCCCGTTTGAGCGAGACAGGCGCGTGTCATGATCCTCGTTCCGCAGATTCAACACCCGACGGCGACCGAGTATTTCTTCGCGGAAGGCTGCTTCATCACCGAGTGGTGGAATTCAACTGCCGATACGGCCGTGTCGGTCGCTCGCGCCCGCGTGGAACCGGGCGTGACCACCCGCTGGCATCGCCTGCGGGGCGTGACCGAACGGTACCTGATCCTGGAAGGCCGGGGGCGCGTCGAGGTGGGTGACTTGCTGCCCGAAGCCGTCGGGCCGGGCGCGGTGGTGCTGATCCCTCCTGGAATTCGCCAGCGCATCACCAACACCGGGGAGGCCGACCTGATCTTTCTCGCCCTGTGCACGCCGCGCTTCACCCGGACGATTTATCAAGACCTCGAACCCCATGGCTGGCCGGAGCAGGACCATGATGCTCAACCCTGACGACATGCTCATCGACGCCCATGTGCACGTCGTGCCACCCGGTCTGCCGGGGCAGCACGCCTTCCCCGCCGTGCTGGACGGCACCGTGGCGACGGTGGCCGCCGCAGTGCGGGCAGAAATGGCGGCGAGCGGGACGGCGCAGGCCCTGGCGATGGGCGTGCTGTCCGACGATCCCGACGATCCACTCGGGGTGGCGGCGACGCGGCGGATCGCCGATCAGGTGCCGGGCCTGCACGCCATCGGCGTGGCCGATCCGCGCCGCAGCGATCCGGAACATCTGGATCGGATCGAGCACCAACTACGGCAAGGCCGGATCAAGGGCCTCAAGGCTTATCTGGGCTACCTGCATCACGGCCCGGCCAGTCCGGGCTATGCGCCGTACTATTGCCTGGCCGCCCGCTATCAAATCCCGGTCATCTTCCACAGCGGCGACACCTACGCGGCGTCGGCCAAGCTCAAGTACGCCCATCCCCTGCTGATCGATGAGGTCGCGGTGGACTCTCCCGACACGAATTTCGTCATCGCCCATTGCGGTTGCCCCTGGTTCCTGGACGCCGCCGAGGTGATCTACAAGAACGCCAACGTCTGGGCCGATCTGTCCGGGATTTTCGTCGGGGACACCGCCGCCTTCGCGGCGCTGGCCGCGCGGGGCCGGTTGCAGCGGACGGTCGAGCGGCTGCGCGAGGCGCTGGAGTACGCCGAACGGCCGGACCGGTTCCTGTACGGCAGCGACTGGCCGCTCGCCCCGATGGCGGCATACCGGGCGTTTCTCGCCCCGTTGCTGGACGATCCCGCGTGGCGGGCGGTCCGGACCGACAACGCCCGCGCGCTGTTTCGGCTGTGAGGAGGCGCTGGGCATGAGCCCTCTCCCGGACGGCTATACCCTCGAATCGGTCGAGGCGTCCGCCTGCCGCCACGCCGATGCCCGTCAGGCGGCGGCCATCGCCGAAGCCTGTTTCCAGAGCGCCTGCGATCCCGCTCAAAGGCCGGTCAATGACGCCACCGTGGCGTGGCTGCTCGACACCGTGCCGGCCTACTGGAACCCGATCCACTATTGGGGCGCCGTGATCGGCAGCGCGCTGATCCTCTCGACCTCACGGGTTTTGATGCAACGGTTCCTCTGCGCCGAACTCACCGAGGCGGAACTGTGGGCCGCGCTGCGTCAGAGCCCGACCCGTTCGGCCGAGTGCGGCTACCTAGCGGGGACCGCCTTGCGGGCGCCCCACCGGCGGCGAGGGCTGGCCCTGGCCAGCCTGCAGGCGTCCCTGGACCACTTCCTGGCGCACGACCCTCCCCGGCCTACCGTCTACTGCCGGATCTATTCCGAAGACGGCCGCCGGTTTCTCCCCGCGGCGCGGCGCGGGCTCGCCGCGCGAGGATGGGTCCTGCTGGAGCGGCAGTCGGTGGCTGCTACCGGATAACCCGCGTTCGGCGCATCGCCGCGCGACGCGGCCGCGCGGGCGTTGTCGCCGGGCCGGACGAGCCAACCGCGCAAGGCGTGCCAGCCATCATCGCCGCTGACCAGCACGACGCCCGCCAGGACCAGCAGAGCGCCGACCAGAAAACTCGGCTCCAACGGTTCATTGAGTAGCCACACCCCGAAGGCGATCCCGAACAGCGGCGTCAGAAAGGAAAAGACCCCCAGGCGGGACGCCCAGTAATGTCGCAGCAGCCAAAACCAGGCCAGATAGCTGGCGAATGAGACCACCAGCGACTGAAACAGCAGGCTGCCCCACAGCAGCGGCGTGGGCCGAATGCCGGTCTGGCCCAAGGCGACGGCGGCCGCCAGCAGCAGGGCAAAGCCGACCACCAGTTGATAGAGCAGGGTCTCGGTGGCCGAGACCCGGGCCAGCCGGGAGCAGCGCACCACCAGCGTCGTGGCGGCCCAGGCCATTCCCGCCAGCAGCGCCAGGCCATCGCCCCACAACATGGCCGTGGGGTTCCCGCTAGCCACTTCCGGGCTGCGCCCCCAAAAAGTCACCACGATCCCCGCGAACGCCAGGAGAATCCCCAGCCACCGGAGCGCCCCCAACCGTTCCGCCGGCCGCAGCCAATGCAGACCGAGGGCGACGAAAATGGGGGCGGTGTAGAGGAAAACCACCAGGTGGGAGGCGGTGGTATGGCGCAACCCTTCTCCCACCAACAAGAATTCGACCGCAAACAGCACCCCGGCCAGCAGGCCGGGACACCATGTCCCCGCCTCGATGGCGATCCGTGGCCCGCGCCAGAGCACGAGCCCGCCCACCAGCAGGGCCGCCACGCCCGAGCGCAGGGCGATTTGCAGAAGTGGGTCCATCTCCAGGGCGGTGGCCTTGAGGACGACCTGCTGGAAGCCCCAAATCTGGCAGAGGATCAGCATCAGGCCGATGGCCCGTCCGTCGAGGTCTTTACGGGTTTCCATGATCACGCCGCCAGTCTGGAGGAGAGCAGCGCACTCGGGCTCTACCGGGTGCGGTGGGTGTGAGGGCCGCAGGCCGCAACCTCACCCAAGCAGGACGGCGAGCACCAGCCAGGTCAACGCCGCCGCTGTCAGCAGCCCAGCCACAAACAGCACCCACCGGTAGCGTTGCCAGGTCGCGCGAAACTCCGAACATTGCAGGAATACATCGACCGGATAGGCGGCGCAGTAAGCGACATTGGCGGCAACAGCCAGGACGAACAGCACGGCGAGGGCGGGCTGCCATTCTCCGCTCCAACGGCTCGGCAGAACCGGCCAGGCCCACACGAGCACGAGGACGGCCAGCACGCCGTTGTAAACCAGCCGCATCGGCTCCCAATAACGAATGGCGTCGGTAATCAGGTCTTTCCAGGGGGCGTCGGCGCGATCAGCGGCAGACCCAGGACGGAGTCGTGCGTTCATCGAGTGGCCAGGGTTCGTCGGGCGAGTACACCATGACGGCGGCTCTTGCAGCAGATACTGTGGAGAGTATAGCCGCGCCCCGCGGAGCCTGGCCAAATAATCCGGCGGCCGAAAAGCGGCCAGGACAGAGCAGGGGGCGAGACGAGACGGATTCTTGGATGCGGCTATGCTTTTTTGCCCGATCCCGTCCGATCCGGCCGACTCTTGTCCGCTGTTGAAGGATCCTCATGGCCGTGATACCGTTTGCTCGGCTTGCAGCTATCTTTAGTGGCGGTGACTCCACGATCGAGTAGCCCTGTTTCCGAGGAGCCGGACGTGACCGTTGAACCCTGGGCCTCCGTGGAGGATATCGCGAAGCATCTCGGTGTCGCGAAGGACTCGGTTTACCGCTGGATCGAGACTAAGAAGCTTCCGGCGAGAAGAGTCGGCCGCCTGTGGAAGTTCAAGCTCTCCGAAGTGGACGAGTGGGTCAACGCCGGCGGGGCCGCCGATAGAGCCGCTGAAGACGATAGTCTGACCCCGGAGAAGGAGTAGGCCGTGGTGAGGGCTGCTCGCATCAACCACGAACCCGCCTTGCGGTTCCCTGGCTTGATGCCGGAAGCGCCGTACTCGTCCCGCCTGTCGGCGCGTTCGGCTCTCTATACGGAACTGCGGCTCCTGCTCGACGGGCGAGAACGAGCCTTGGCTTCCGATGAGTATCGCTCGCTCGTGGTCGCTGAGAACTGCCTGGCCCGCGGATCGGCGGCGGCGCGGAAGAAGCTTTGGGAGGAACTCCACGCCCGGTATCGTCTGGACGTGGCCGATCCGCTGTTCGCGGCGTTCTGGGCCGAATGGCGCCGCAGCGAGTCGGAGCCCGAACGGACCCTCACGACCTACGTCCTCTTCGCGCTCAATGACCGGCTAGTCGCTGATCTCGGCGTCGAGTGGCTGTTCCCGCTGCTGCGGCGCGCGCCGGCGGAACTGCGCGTTGAGGATGTACGGGCCTTTCTTGGGCGAGCCGTCCGCCAGCACCCGGAGGTTGGTCGATGGTCGGAGGAGACCGCCACGGCCGTCGCGCAGAAGTACTGCGCCAGCATCCGGGACTTCGGCCTGGCGAAGGGCGCCGTCCGCAAGGTCACGGTGCGTCCGGCGCTGTATGGCTCGCCGGTCCGCCTCCTGGTCCGCGCGCTGCGCAGGGTCGGAACGCCGCCCCTCGTCCTGGTGCGGGCGCCGATCTTCCGGTTGCTGGGGGTGGACCCGACTGAGGTCGTGGATGCGCTCGGCGCGTTGAATCGCCTGGGCGCGCTGCGCTTCCGCATGCAGGGGGACATCGTCGAACTCGACCTCTTGGAGGCCGCCTGATGCAACCGATGTTCGAAACCCTGCTCAAGCTCATGAAGGAGCCGGTGCGCCCCGAGCGCGGGGTCAAGACCGACCACTCGATCCTCCTGGTCTACCCGCCGGAAAGGGAACTCGATTTCCGCGAACAGCTTGTCGATAACTGCTTCCCCGCGTTCGAGGCACAGGGCACGGGGTTTGATCCACTGGACCTGATCGGTTTCATGTTTCGCGGACTCAGCAAGGACGCGGTCGAATCCCTGCGGGAGGAAGAGTTCGACGACTACCGGTGGATGCTTCAGGGCCTCTCCCGGCGTGTGGAAGCCTCGCTGCACGCGAGATTGGAAGAATTGGCGGCACAGCACCCGGGCGGAAACGTGATTATCCATGGCACGGTCGCGCTGTACCCGCTGGTCCGCTTCGGGGAGGTTCTTCGGGGCCTGCGCGACCTCCCCGCGCGAATCGCCCTGGCGTTTCCTGGCGAGGAGCGTGGCGGCAAGCTGCACTTCATGAACCAGCCCGACGGGGGCAACTACCTCGCGGTCAAGCTCTTCTGGCAGGACGGGAGATGAACCATCACGACCCAAAGGCGCAAAGGAGAATGAAGGCTTGGTGGTGCCTTGATGGTGAAATCCGGAGGCTGAATGATCACGGTTAGGGACACCATCAAGCGGGACATCGCCGTCAAGGTCGAGGGCGTCGTCAAGGTCTTCGATCGAATCGCGCTCGCCACCGAGATGCGTGAGTATGTCGTCACTGACAAAATCGAGGACGAACTCAAGCGGATCTTCGACACCTTCGCCCAGATCAGCGAAACGCTGCGCCGGGGCGGTCTGGTGCGCGACATCATGGGCATGTGGGTGTCGGGCTTCTTCGGCTCGGGTAAGTCGCATTTCGCCAAGGTCCTCGGCCATCTCCTCCAGAACACGCCGCTCGATGCCGACGGCGCCGAGCGCTGCATCGACGCCTTCATCAAGCACCTGTCCGACACGCCGCGCGCGCGGGACATTCGGCTGCGTCTCGGCGAGATCAAGCTGAATACCGAAACGCACGCCGTCTTTTTCGAAATCAAGAGCCGCCAACCCTATGGCAGGCCGGAGTCCGCCGGCGAGATCATCCTGTCCGAGTTTTATCGGTTCATCGGCTACTCTGAAAATCTCTACGTGGCGGCGCTCGAGCGCGGTTTCGAACGTCGAGGCCTCCTGGCGAAGCTCGAGGCCGAATTTGAGAAGCAATTCGGCGTTCCGTGGCGAAGCGCGGCCGGGCGCGACGACACCTCGACGGTGCGAAGCCGTCTGGCGGCGATTCTGCCGACGGTGGCCCCGGCGGACTACCCGGACCCAAAGGCGGCCTCGCAGGGGCTCAAGGACGCGTTCCACCTGAGCTGGCTGACGCCCGAGAAAATCGCGGACGAACTCGTCGCCTGGGTGGATGCGCGGAAGGCGACCGGTGGAAAAGCTGTCCACCTGGTCTTCGTGATCGACGAGATGGGCACCTTCATCGGCGACTCGACCGACCGGATCAGCGAACTCAACAGCCTGGCCGAGATGATCGGCAACAAGGGCAAGGGCAAGGTCTGGCTGATCGTCACGAGCCAGCAGGACCTGGAAAAGGTCGTCGACCGGACCAACTTCCAGCCGGCGCTGGTCGGCCGTCTCAACGCCCGCTTCGAGCTGAAACCGCACCTCATCTCCGACGAGATCAACAAGGTGGTCTCGGAACGCATCCTGAAAAAGCGGCCGGCTCGGGAAGGCCTCCTCCGCGACCTCTACCGGCAGCACGAGGGTCCGATCGCCCAGCTCGCGGACCTGAAGGCGAGCCGCCACCTCGGCACCGTGAACGAACGCGCCTTTATCGACGCCTACCCGCTCCTGCCCCACCAGATCCGCCTCGCCCAGGACATTTTCGAGGCGCTCTCCGGATTCCGCATCTCGGGCGGGGTGCGTTCCATGATCTCGGTGGTCATGGAGACTCTGCAAAAGGTCGCCGACGAGGCAGTCGGCGTCATCGTCGGCTTCGACCAGATTTTCGACGCCGTTGAGAACGATCTGCTTTCGCAGGAGTATCTGGGCGCTTCGGGCGTGCGCGCCATCCACGAGTCCGACGAGCGAGTTCCCAACGCCCCGATCCAGCCCGCCCGGGTATTGAAGATCCTTTGGCTGCTCCAGCGGGTCACGTGGGCGCCACGGGTTCCCGAGACCATCGCCAAGCTCCTCGTTCGCGACCTCGTGACGGACGTACCGGCCCTCCGCGAGGAGGTCGAGAAGACCCTGGCAGCCCTGCAGGAAGCTGGCTACGTGGCGCGTGACGAGGCAACCGGCGAGTGGAAGTTCCTCAACGAGCGCGAACGTTCCATCGAGCAGGCGATTCAGGACATGGTCCGGCCGGGCGGCCCGCGGAGCATCAGCCTGGCCGCCGTTCGGCGGACCGCTCAGCAGATGTGCAAGGAGGATCTGGTCACCAGGAAGAAGCTCGCGAACTTCGCCGTCACTTACGGCGTCACGAAGACGCCGTTCGCTTACGGCGTCCGAATGGATGGTGAAGCCGTCGATACCGGTCCCGAACTCGAGGTCCACTTGATCTCGCCCCTCGCCCCGGCTCGGTCCACCGAGATCGAGGAAGTGAGGCGGCGCAACCAGGCCGCCGGCGTGAAGGGGCGAACGGTCTGGTGGGTCGCCGCCGCGCCCGAGATGCTCGAGGCCCGACTCAAACGCTACGAGGCCCTGGTCAAGGTCACCGGGGACAAGCGTTTCGTGGAAGACGCGTCGACCGACACCCAGGACGCTCTTTCCGAGAAGCGTAAGGAGCGGGACGAACTCCGCGGCGCGCTCGCGCGCGACATCGAACGCGCCTTTCTAAGCGGGACGCTCTTCCAGGGCGGCCAGGAAATCGAGCTGGAGGGGGGCTCCGATCTGAAGGGGCCTGTCATGCGGGCGCTGGCGGCGGTCATCCCGAATGTCTATCCGCGCTTCGCCATCGCCGACAAATCCTTCGACTTCGCCAGGCAGATCAAGGCGCTTCTCAATCCGGCAACCGCGAACCTCCATGCCGTTGCTCCGGAGCTGGATCTGTTCGATACCCAGGGTAGCCTCCAGCGCGACTCGGCGCTGGTGGGCCAGGTCCTGGAAGTACTCCACGACATCGAGGACGAAGGCGGCGAATCGGTCGGCGCCGCCATCCTGGACGCCAGGGACGCCAAGGGTTTCAAGGGCTTCTGCCGCGCTCCCTTTGGCTGGCCGGATGAACTCGTGCGGCTCGTTCTCGCGGCCTGCTTTCGCGCGGGCGCGATCTACCTCGAGCGGCAATCCGGCGCGGGACCCGCGCCGATCTACGACTACGCGGGGAGTGATGACGACTTCGCGAAGGTGAACACCTTCAAGAAGGTCGTTCTCCGCGTTGCCGAGACGAGCTTGTCCGTCGAGCAGATCAAGCAGGCCAGCAAGGCGCTCATCGAGTTGGGGGTGAACGGCGTTGCCGAGTCGGGCAATGCTATCGCCGGCGCCGTCCGCGAACTGGGCGCGGCGCTGAAGACCGGACTCGACGAGGCGAAACTGCGCGCGCAACAGGGCCTGCCGATTCCGGACGCCGTGTTGGGCGCCGAGAGTACGCTGACCGAGCCCATCACGGCCTTGGACCCCACGGTGTGCGTCATGTCTTTCCTGAAAGTCGCCGCACGGTGGAAGGCGCTCGGCGCCGGATTGAAGGCGCTGCGCGCTTTCCTCGACGCCAATCGGCGCCAGGAATTCGAGTGGTCGCGCAAGCTCGACGAACTGGCCGCGAACCACCCGCTCCCAGAGTCCCATCCGGGGGCGAGCGTCCTCAATCAAGCACGCGAGGACATGGCGGCGATCCTGGCGGCCAGGGAGGTCATCGGGCGCTGGTCGGACTACCGGGAGGCCTTCGAGAAGGCCTTCGGAGCCTACCGCGATGCTTACGTCGAAGCCCATGAGCAGGCGCGGGCGCGGGCCGAGGCCACCGTGGCGGCCATCAGGAACGGCGCGGCTTACCGCGAGGCGCCGGCCGACCTGCGCGACGACGTGGTGGACAGCGTCTTTGGGCCGGGGCAAGTCTGCCACTATGCTCCGCTCGCGCTGTCTTCAATCGCCGGTCTGCTTGAGGCGGCGGGGCGCCGCAGCCTCACGTCCTTGGCGCAGGCGCTCATCGCCTTGCCGGGCTATCGGACTCAAGTCGAATCGGAGCTGCGGGATCTCGTCGCCCCGCCGCCGCCCCCGGACGAGCCGGTCTACGAATGGCGTCCCACCGATCTCATGGGCCGGCGATTCAAGACCGAACGCGAGGTCGACGAGGCCCTCGGCGCGATCGGCGACGAGTTCAAGACACGAATCCGCAAAGGCTTCACGGTGGTGGTGAAGTGAAAGCGATGAACCACCAAGGCGCCAAGACACCAAGAGGAATGATTGAAAAGATCCCGGAGTCGACGGATCGGGTTGCTCGCCAGATTGTCGATTCGGCTTTGATCAAGGACGGAATCGTGAGGTTGGTCCTATGAGTCCCTCCTTGGGGTCTTCGTGCCTTGGTGGTGACCACAAGGAAGCCGTCAAGGGTTGGGTGACGAGGGTTCGCCGCCTTCTTGAAGAGGAATACGAGGCGCAGCTCGACCGGCTGGGGCTGAAGCGAAGCGGCAAGCCCATTCCAATCGAGAAGATGCGGCTGCCGGACGAGGCAAGCCGCACGCGCCGGCGCGTCGAAGCGCTCCTTGCGCGCGACTGCATCGCCGAGGGATCGCCCGAACGCGGCTTCGACAACGTGAAGCGCGAGTTGGCCTACACCGTGCTCAACCGGCTGGTCGGCCTGAAGGCAATGGAAGTTCGGGCGCTGCTGTACCTGCCGCCGCCGGGAAATCCGGGCGCGCCGCCTGAGCAGACCGAGGTCCTCACGCCGGTGCCCGGTCAGGCGTACTCGCGGTACCTCCGCGATTGGCGCACGGCCGGTGGGAGCCGCTACAAGTACGCCGAGGACGCGGAAGAGGTGCTGGTGCGCGACGGTCTTGCCGCTGCCTTTCGTTATATCACCCGCGAGATCGGCGTGCTGTTCGATCCGGATCACGAATATGCCTGCCTCTGGCCGACGCACGGGACGCTCACCCGGCTGATCCGGACGATCAACGAGGACCTGCCGGATGACGCCTATCGGGCGCGCGATTTCCTCGGCTGGGTCTACCAGTTCTTTAACCGCGAGGAGAAAAGGCGCGTTCGCGATGAAAACAAGGGCACGCCGCGTTCCTCCTACGAACTGGCGGTCATCAATCAGTTTTACACTCCTTCCTGGGTGGTCAAGGCGCTCGTCGATAATACCCTCGGTCGTCTTTGGCTCCAGATGCATCCTGATTCGGCGCTGGCGGCGAAAGCGCCGCCGCCGCTGCCGGACGAACGGCCGCCCGATTTGGTCGCGGCCGACTACCTCGTTCCGCGCACGGGGGAGAAGATTCGGTATCGGCGCCTGAATGAGTCTGGCCAGACGCAGATCTGCAAACGCGCCCGCGACATCGGGCTCCTCGACCCGGCCTGCGGGACGATGCATTTCGGGCAGTACGCCTTCGGACTCTTCCATCGGATGTACTTCGACGAAATCGAGCACGCCGGTGAACCGGACTGGCCCGCTGAGCCGTCGGTGCGGGACCCGCGCGAGATTCCGGCGGCGATCCTGGAGCACAACCTTTTCGGCATCGACATCGATCCCCGGGCGATTCAGATTGCCTCGCTGGCGCTCCTGCTGACGGCGAAAGAGGCCGCGCTCCAGCACGGCTTTTCCCCGCTCGACGTCCGGATCCGCAGAACCAACCTCGTCGTGGCGAACGCCGTGAACCTCGGTCAGGAGCGGTTGCGGGCGCTCGTGGAGAAGGTCGGCCAGCACAACGGTTCCGGAGCGATCCGGGAGCGTTTGTTCGCCGCCGTCTGGGACAACCTCCAGCACGTCGGCGAGCTGGGCAGCCTGATCCAGGTGCGCGAGAGTGTCGTGCAAGTTCTCGACGACTGGGTGGAGGCGAGGGCGCGGGAAAAGGGGCTGACCAGGATTGCCCCACCCGCCATCCAGCAAGGCGCGTTCGATTTTCTTGAAGAACTGGATCAGGATCATGCGCGCCAGCTCGAACTCGAGCGGCGGTTACTCGAGGAGGAGGCAAGCCAGATCGCGACCGAGCTGCTTGCCGCCATCGAGGCCGCTGCAGCCGAGGCGACCGAAGACCCGAGCGACCAAATCTTCGCCGAGGACACCGCTCGCGGGCTCAAGCTCCTGCAGGTCCTCTCCCGCAAGTACGATGTCGTCGTCATGAATCCGCCCTACGGTGCTTTCGTGCCCAAGGTGAGGGATTTCGTGAAGGCGGCTTATCCGCTCACCGCCAACGACATCTACGCGGCGTTCCTCGACCGCGCGACGCAACTCCTGGAACCCGAAGGATATGTCGGGGCGCTCGTCTCGGCGACGTTCGTGAACCTCAAGTCATTCGAAAAACTTCGCACCGAGATTCTCCTGAAGCGGAACCCGCTCGTGACCATGCTCGACCTCGGGTTTGGAATTCTCGATGATGCCACCGTCGAGGCCGCGGCCATCGTGCTCCGGGGTGGGGTGCGGTGACCCGGGTCGTGTGGCGCTGGGAGGAGAAGGACCTGGGGTTCCGGTTCCGGTCCGGCAAAGGCAAGCAGGCGGCCGAGTACTACCAGGCTCGTAGCGCGGGTGAGTATTACGTGGTGCCGGGCGCCCAGCGCAAGCTCGCCAAGGAGCGGATGGACGAACTCGCCAGTTGGGCGAACCGGCCCACCTCGCCCCGCATCGTGGCCAGCCCCTGGCGCGACTACGACCGCGGCTGGGACTGGATCGTCACCGAGGACGGCATCTGCCTGAACTGGGCCGGTTGCCTTGACAGGGAGGAGATTGATCGTCGCGAGGACGAAGGCGTGCAGCGGGCAATGGAATTGGTAACCGAGTTCGTGGAGCGGGCTGAACCCCTATCGCTGACGGTGCATCTCATCCGACAGGTCCACATCGAACTCATGGGTCCCATCTACCCCTTCGCCGGCGAGTGGCGGACGGCCTCTCTTCACAAGGGTGACGGCCCAACCAAGTGGCCTTTGCCTCCCGGAGGCATCCAGCCGCTCATGGACGTGTTGGAGCGGGATGTGTTTTCGCGCTCTCCGCTGATCAGCGACGATGACGAGCGGGTGTTCGACCATGCGAGTGAGGTCATGAACGAAATCCTGGCCATCCACCCGTTCCGAGAGGGCAACGGCCGGACGGCGTTCATCATCGGGAACCTGATCCTGATGCAGAACGACATGCTGCCGCTGGCCGACTACGAACGGCGCACGGACGAGGCTCGATACTTCGCCGCTTGCGAGGCGGGCCGGATTCATAAGGACTACGCGCCGTTCGCCAGGCTATTGGCCGAATGGGAGGACCGGGCGCTTGCGGGCTGGAGGGAAACGCATGACTGAGAACAGGCGAATTGATCTGCGTGGCATCCTCGCGAATCCCGACCTGCGCCGGGAGTTGATGGTCCCGACGATCCAGGCGACGCAGTTGCGCGAAGGGATCGAGACAACCAGGGAGCAGGCCGAGCAAGCGTACTACGTGGTTACCGAGACTGAGCGGACGACATTCTTTGCACTGGAGCCGTTCCGTGCGGTCAAGGGTCGGAGTGAGAGACGGCATGAAGAATTCGTGAAAGCGCTCCGAAGTGGAGCATCAGCGACGCGAATCGACGTCGCTCGTCGTGACTTTGAGTCGATCTCCGGGGTGCCCCTTGCCTATCAGCGCGTCGGAATCGTCGCACATGCATTCAGGGATCTCCCGGCACTTGAACCCGGCTACCTGGTCGCTAAACAGGGCCTAGCTACCTCAGACGACGTTCGCTGGATTCGGTCGTGTTGGGAGATTCCCGGTTCGGAGATCGGAAAAGACAAGCGCTGGGTGCTCCTCTCGAAAGGCGGCGATTTTTCGCGCTTCTACTACGGTTATGACTTGGTCATTAAGTGGGCTGATTCGGGAAGAGAAATCAAGGTCTTCATTGTCAATAAAGACGGTTCTGAGACAAAACGAATCTACAGTCAAGAATGGTACTTCCGTCCTGGCATTTCATGGCCGAGACGGACCGCTAAGGGGCTCAATACCCGACGGCTACCGGCAGGGTGTATCTTCTCTGATAAGGGACCCGCGATGTTTGTTAAAGATGTCGCGCAGGAAAACTACATTCTCGGCATCACAAACTCTGCGTTCTTCGAGTATCTCTTCCAGAGCAAGACATCGTTTTCGTGGGAAGTCGGAGTCATGAAGTCTATGCCTGTTCCCAGGCCGACAATCACCCAGCACCAGCGCGTGGGCGGTGCCGCTGACGCGATCCACGACGCCAAGGCCACCTGGGACGAAGGCAACGAGACCTCAACACGTTTCCGCACGCTTTGGCTTCTCCGCGATAGCCTGGTGGACGCCGCGATGACGATCCCGGCCCGCCTCGACCGCCTCGCCGAACACGAAGCCGCCGAGGAGGTCCACATCCAGAAGCGCTACGCCGAGCTGAACGACGAGGTCTACAAGCTCTACGGCATCCCGGACACCACGCGCGCTATCATCGAAGAGACGCTCGGCGAGCGGCCACCCGAGGTACTTTGGCCGCAGATGGAGGGCAAGACCGCTGAGCAGAAACGGATGGAGCATGTCTTTCGGCTCCTGTCCTACGCGGTCAAGCGCGTGATCGAGGCCGACGAGGACGGCATCGTGCCGTTCGGTCCCGTCGCCGGCGAACCGAGCCTCGCCGAGCGGGTCCACCGCGAACTCCAGACTCTGTTTCCACAGCTCGACATCGGCCAGGTCGAGGTCGAGCTCGCGAACGAGCTGAAGAAGAGCGTCAAGGGCTACCGCCGCGCCGGCGGAATCGCCGAGTGGCTCGACAACGCCTTCTTCGAGTTCCATTGCGCCCTGTACAAGAATCGGCCCATCCTCTGGCACATCGCGTCCAGCCAGGGCGCCTCGCCCTTTGCATTCGGCGCGCTGGTCCACTACCACCGTTTCGACAGGAACCGGATGGCCCAGCTTCGCGCGCAGTACCTGCGCGATGCGATCGAAACCTGCCGCCGCGAAGCGGCTCTCGCCGACAAGGCCGGTCGAACCGACGCGCGCCAGGACTGGCAGGCGCGGCTCGAAGAGACGCAGGAGCTGGACCGAAGGCTCCAGTGGGTCCAGGAGGGCCGGCACGACGGACTGGACGGCGGCGAGCACGACTATCGAATCCTGACCCCCTGGAAAACCCCGGAAGAGCGGCCCAAGGGTTGGAATCCCGACCTCGACGACGGCGTAAAAGTGAACATCGAGCCGCTCCAGAAGGCCGGCGTGCTGCGCGTCGCCAAGGGGATGTGATGATCCTCGACGCCCTCGTCAACCAGTTCGCGCAGCGCTTCCAGCACGAGAAGCGGGCGCGGGTCTGTCTCTGGTTCGACGAACGGCGCGAGTTTATCCGGCTGCTTCCGGCGCTGCGCGAGCGCCTGAAAGCGATGGCGCGTGCCCCGTTTCGCCTGCTCGAATACGACGAAGCGACGCAACACGGCCAGGTCTGGTTGAAGTACCAGATCCACCGCGCGCTCGAAGCCGCCGAGCTTCCCGAACGAAACCAGCTTCGCTTCGTCATCTACCTCCCCCTGTCCGAAGACCGCCTCGATCACGGCGGCCCGGCGGGCGAGCCACCGCTCGATTTACTCGCCGAATACCGGCTGACCGGTATCCCGTGGCGGATCGGCGGCAAGCGCCCGACACTCTTCGGCTTCCTGCGCCAGGCCGGAGTCTCGCTTCCCGATGGCCCGGCCGAGCAGCGCCGGCTGTACGACCATGGCGCCGACTCGCTGCTCGCGAAGTACGTCGCCAAGTTCATCAATCGCCCGTCCGCCTTCTGGACGACCCCGCTGACGCCCGAACTGGCGCAATCCCGTTTGATCGGAGACGCCGACCAGACCCTCCTCGATTTGGCGGTCGATCCCGATGGAACGTGGAACAGCCTGCAGGAGAAAGGGCTGGACCGCGAGTTCCTGGAGATGGTCCGGGAACGGTACGGTTTCGAAGCCGACACCGCAACGCCCGCCGCCTGGGTTCGCGAGTTTGTTGCGCTCCTCGCGCTCACCGAGACCTTTCTGGGTTACGGCGAGCCGCGCGATTTTCCGTTCGCGGACCGGCTGCCGCCCGTGCCGTTGCGCCCGCACCATGTCCAGCTCCTGCAACGCTGGCTGCGAGACACCGAGAGCCGTGCCGCCTGGGATCGGTGGGTCGAGGAGGTCGAGACCCAGATCGACCTCTCCGCGTGGGCGCGAGGGCGGGCGGGACTGTCTTTTGGTTTTCCCCATCTGGTCCGACTGCGCTGGGACGAGGTGCGGCACGCCTTCGAAGAGGCCGCTCCGAAAGCCTCCACCACGGCGGAGTTCTTCGAGCGAAATCGCGACCTGATCGCCAGGGAGACGGAATTCGGCAAGGCGAGCCCTGTCCCCATCGGCGCGTGGTCGCTCCTGAAGGACTTGGGAACGTTTCTCCAGGCTTGCGAGAACGGCCACGCCCAGATTGACGCGGCCACAACCTCGACGGACTTCGCGCGCCTCTACGTGGAGGGAGCGCCCGCCATCGAGCTTCAGCACATTCGAATTCGCTACCGCGCCGAAGAACACCATCTCCCGACGGCCGCGCGGGTGGCGGACCGGGTCTACGCGGACTACGCGAACGCCCTCAACACGGGGTTTTTCCAGCGGCTGGTCGCGGCGGGATCGGCCGCGGTCCCGGGATTACCCAACGTGACGGCGCACCTGGAACAACGGCTCTGGCGCGCCAGGGGACGGCGCGCCGTCATCATCGTGGACGCCCTCCGGTACGACTGGGCGTTCGCGATCAAGGAGCTGCTCCGCGAGCAGGAGGTCACCATCGAGCCGGCCGTCGCCCTGTTGCCGACCGTGACGCCCATCGGCATGACGGCGCTGCTGCCCCTCGCCGGCGCGAAGGTCGCGCTCGAGGTGAAGGGCAACAGCCTTCATCCCAGGGTGGATGGCAAGGACACCTCGGTTCTCTCGAACCGCATCGCCTACCTCGAGACGTTCGGCGCGACGTGCATGGAAATCGCCGCCGCCGAGGCGGCCGGCGATGTGCCCAAAGGTGCTGGCGATCTCCTGGTGGTCTTCGGCCATGACGCCGTGGATCACATCGGTCACGGTGAAGCCCAGAGCCTCGTCCGCCATGTCCAGCTCGAGGTGGACCGGCTCGCGCGCCTCATCCGTAAACTCCATCGCTGGGGCTACTCGGCGGTGCATGTCATCACCGACCACGGCTTCATCCTGCTCGACGAAGCCCGGCTTCCGGAGGTGGTTCCATGCGACAAGGACTGGTGCCACGCGCGCAAGGAGCGCTTCGCCCTGGTGCCGGCCGCGGCTGATCTGCCGGTGGCGACGTTCCCGTTCGCCTGGGACCCGGCGGTGAAAGTGGCCGTGCCGCCGGGACTCGCTTTCTTCAAGGCCGAGAAATCCTTCTCGCACGGTGGCGCATCGCTTCAGGAACTCATCATTCCCCACCTGATCTCCAGGAGCCGCGCGGGCATGGAGAAGCGCATCGGCGTCGAAGTCGTTCTTCCGACCTTCGAACTGATGCGGACCGCCGTGAAGGTGGTGATCCGTCCCCAATTGTCCGCGACCGCGGCCAGCGGCCAGATGCCGCTCTTCACCGAGACCGGCCGCACGCTTGCCCTGGACGTCCAGCGTGCCGACGCGACCGGCCAGCGCGCCTCGGTCCTGGCGACGGGTCCGAAGGAAGTGCGCCTCGAACCCAAGGACAAGGAGCAGGCCGTGACCCTCTTTTTCCACACGGCGGCGTCCTTCCAGAAGGGCGAACTGCTCGACCTCGACCTCCGCGACGTCGACACGACCGAGCAGTTCCCGCCCGGCGGCATCAAGCTGACCGTGGGGAGAGACATGTGAGGACCGCATGAACGACGAAACGCTGCAACTCGACGAACTCGACCGCCTGGCCACCGAGACCTTTCCCGGCCTGGTCGTGCGCAAGGATCTCCTGCGGAGGATGCGCAGCGCGTTCGGCGTCCCGGCGTTCGTCATCGAATTTCTGCTCGGCAAGTACTGTGCGTCCACCGACGAAGAGGTGATCCGCGAGGGGTTGGAGTTCGTGCGGGAGACGCTCGCGGCGAAGTACGTCAAGCCCGACGAGCGCGAAGCGGTGAAGTCGTCGATCAAGCAGCACACGACCTACGAAATCATCGACAAGATTTCGGTGCGTCTGGTCGAGACGCACGACAAGTATTGGGCGCGCCTGGCCAACCTCAACCTCGATTACATCAACATCGACGACCGCCTGGTCCGCGAGCATGACCGGTTGCTCATGGGAGGCATCTGGGCCGAAATCGTCCTGCGCTACGACGACGCGTTCATCTTCAAGGGCCAGAACCGCCCGTTCTTCGTGGAGAGCCTGCGGCCCATCCAACTCTCGACGCGCAACGTCGAGAGCTTCGTCGCCGCGCGGCGACGGTTCACCACGGAGCAGTGGCTCGACCTTCTGCTGCGCTCGATGGGCTACGAGCCGGGGCATCCGTACTACACGCGACGGCGCAAGCTGCATTACATGCTCCGCCTCGTCCCCTTTGTCGAGAAGAATTACAACCTCGTCGAACTTGGACCGCGGGGAACCGGCAAGAGCTTCGTGTACCAGCAGTTGAGCCCGTACTGTCACCTGATCTCGGGGGGGCAGACGACGACGGCCCAGATGTTCGTCAACCTCGGTACCGGTCAGCGTGGTCTGGTCGCCCTGTGGGATGTCGTCGCGTTCGATGAGGCCGCCGGCATTCGTTTCACCGACAAGAACGGCCTCAACATCATGAAGGGCTACATGGAGGACGGTGCGTTCAGCCGGGGCCGCGACATCATCACGGCCGAGGGCGCCATCGTCTTCGTGGGCAACATCGACGGCGATATCGAGACCATCGTCCGCACGTCCAATCTCTTCTATCCCATGCCCAAGGAGATGGACACCGCCTTCTACGACCGCATCCATGCTTATGTGCCGGGCTGGGAGTTCCAGAAAACATCGGATGCCGCCTACACCGACCATTTCGGCCTGGTGACCGACTACCTGGCGGAGGTCTTCCGCGAGCTGCGCAAGCGTAGCTATGGCGACTACGCGGACCAGCACTTCCGCTTCGGCGCGCACCTCGGCGGGCGCGACCAGAAGGCGGCGCGAAAAACGGTCTCCGGGTTGATCAAACTCCTGCACCCCGACGGTGAGGTGAAGAAGGAGGAACTCGAGGAGTACCTCGCGTTGGCGATGGAGATGCGTCGGCGCGTCAAGGAGCAACTCAAGAAGATGGGTGGTCTCGAGTACTGGGACACAAGCTTCTCGTATATCGACAAGGAGTCAGGGCAGGAGACCTTCGTCCGCGTCCCGGAGATGGGCGGCGGCGCCCTGATCGCCGAGGGCGGACTCCCGCCGGGCAGCGTCTATACCATCGGAACCGACGCCGCCGATCACCGGCTCGCGCTCTTCCTCCTGCAAACGCAGATGAACCGTGGGTCGGGCCGGATCATCCCGCTCGGAAATCTCTCCACCAAAATGAAGGAAGCCATCAAGACGGCGGATGCCTACCTCAAGGCCAACCTCAAAAACCTCGGGATCGATTACGACCTTAAGGCCTACGACTTCACCGTCCAGGCCATCAACTTGAATCAGGCCAAGGAAGGCGCGGAGACCGCCGTCGCTTTCTTTATCGCCCTGGTGTCTTGTCTGCTGGCCAAGCCCATCCAGGACCAGACCGTCGTTCTCGGCGAGATGAGCGTGCAGGGCATGCTGCTGAAGGTGTCGGCGCTCCCCGAGCGGATGCAGCTCGCCGTCGAGGCTGGCGCGAAGCGTATCCTGATCCCGAGCGAGAACAAACGGGATGTCGCCGAGGTCCCCGACGCGATCCTGACCGCAATCCAGTGGCAGTTCTACGACTCGCCGACCAAGGCGGCGATCCTCGCAATCGGGATGGGTTGAAGCGGAGATATCAGTTGATGACGCGTGACTGGGAAAGCGCCTCCAGGGCGTGGAGCAAGCCGCTCACGGTGACAGCGGCGCGCGGTTGGTAGCAAGTCAGATTATTTATACCATCATCTAATTCAAAACTCCTATCCTTCAATACTTCGGACAATTCTAACAATCACAATCAAAAGGTTAGCCTCCATAGGAGGTATTAAATCACACTCAGGGGTTGACCGGAGTTTGATAAAAATAACTTGCTGATTTTGCTCGATCTGCTGCCGATGCTCGAAGCGCTGATTTTTCAAAAAGTTTCATACGTCATCCGCCACGAGGCTGAAAACCAAAACTGTCCGAACCATTGATCCTTGGGGTTGTAAGCCGGAACCGCCGAAAATTCCGTCACGCCCACTTCAGCCTGCAAGCTTCTTGATGCGCTCGGCAAGGCGTCCGAACGCTTCATTCACGTACTCCAATGCCATAGGTTCTGCGCCCTGCGCACGTAAAGCACTTTTGAAGCTTTCCAGATCGGAAAGCCATTGCTGATGGAGCTTGTCCATCTCATGGACTTGAGGCTGAGCGACTTTTGCGTTGCCGCTTTCAAGAAAAGCCTGATAACCGCGCTCCAGGGTGGCCGCCGTTGTCAGCAAGTGAGCCGCCCGTTGCTGGTGCGGTTCGGAAAGCGTGGCCAGGCCGTCATAGGGCCGCGATCCCTTCTGGCGTTCGGCTTCAAACGCTTCTTCCATGATGAGGGCGTAGCGGTAGAACCCAGGGAATTCGTGGGACAGCGCAAGGAGTTGATGGTCGGTGGTCCCGACCCAGATCTGGTGCAGATCGGGCACGTATCCCATCATGCGATGGATGATGGCCGGAGCGTCGTTGACCCCTTGGGCCGCAAGCTGTTGCATGTGCTGATCCATCTTCGCCGCCAGTCGGCGAAATTCATTCATGCTCATGCCTATCCTTCATCCTTCCATCATCGTCGTGTCTGCTAGGTCATAGACCCAACTCGCTATGCGAGCCGAGGCGCACGAGCTGCAACACCTCGCCATCGGGCTTCCGGTAGATCAACACCAGGTCGGGCTTGACTATGATGCTCCCCGTATTTCAGACCACTGATTAAGATGGTCGGCCTCAACGACAGGCTAGACGAAATATGGCGATGCGCAAGAAGCATAGTGTGGAATTCAAGGTCAAGGTGGCGGTGGACGCCATCCGGCAACTGAAGACCGTCAATGAGTTGACGACGGAATACGGCGTCCACGCCACCCAGATCACGACCTGGAAGAAGCAGGCCCTGGCGGCGATTCCCGCAGCCTTTTCCGGTAAGCCAGGACCTGCGGATGACCGCCAGCAGGCGGAAATCGACGAGTTGCACCGCCAGATCGGGCAATTGATTGCCGAACGGGACTGGCTCAAAAAAAAGTCCTCGGCGCTGCCGTCGCGGCCCGGAAAGACCTGATTGACCCGCACGACGAGGCGTTGAGCGTGCGGTGGCAATGCCGGTTGCTGGGCGTGAACCGATCAGGCCTGTACTACCGGCCGACGGGCGAAAGCGCGGACAACCTGGTGCTGATGCGCCTGTTGGACGAGCAATACACGCGGACACCCTACTATGGCGTGCGGCGGATGGTGGCCCACTTACGGCAGTCGGGGCATGAGGTCAACCCCAAGCGGGTCCGGCGATTGTTGCGCACGATGGGCCTGGCGGCGGTCTACCCGAAGCCCGCCCTCAGCCAACCCCACCCGGATCATGCGGTCTACCCGTACTTGCTGCGCGGGTTGGTCATCGACCGCTGCGACCAGGTGTGGAGCACCGATATCACGTATGTTCGACTGGCGGCCGGCTTTGTCTACCTGATGGCCGTCATCGACTGGTACAGCCGCTACGTGCTCGGCTGGGCGCTCAGCACCACGCTGGACGCGGACTTTTGCATCGACGCGGTGGAACAACTCCTGGCCCGGAAGCAATGTGAGATTTTCAACACCGACCAGGGGGCTCAGTTCACCACCACGCGCTTCACCCGTCCGCTGCTGGATCGGGGGATTAAGGTGAGCATGGACGGACGTGGGCGGGCCTTGGACAATATCTTCGTGGAGCGACTCTGGCGAACGGTCAAGTATGAATATGTCTATTTGCAGGACATCCCGACGGTTCGGGCGGCCTGGCTGGGGTTGCGGGATTTCTTCCACTTCTACAATTACGAACGGTTACACCAATCTTTGGACTATCGGACACCGGCCGAAGTGTACTTCGGCAACCAACCAGCTTGTGGAGAGCAGGATACTTATCAACCCGCCACTATCTTAATTTCTTGATATTTTGGTCTTGACAATGGGGAGTACCTTAGACGTGACAGTCTCGGTGATCCTTCCAGTCGCCGGTCAGCGCGTGGTCGCGGTGACGCGGCTCCAGCGGCAGGTCATCTGCCAAGGCTTTCACGATGGGCATCAGTTCCGCATCGAGCATGGCGCGGCGCCCCTTGGCTTCTCGCTGGTAATCGCGCTTGAATTGGCCGGTGCGCTCAATCCTTCGCATGCAAGTCCGCCATCAGCGCCTCGACGCTATCGAAGCGCTTGAGGTTACCGGCGCGGGCCTCGCGCATGGCCGCAAGGGTGGTTTCGTTCGGCACCAACGGCTCGAACGGCAGCGCCTTCTCGCGGGCGATGCGGGTCAGCAGGAGGCGGAACGCATCGGACACGGTGAGGCCCATCGCCGCCAACACCGTCGATGCTTCTTCCTTGATGTGCTCGTCGATGCGGGCACGGACAACCGTGTTTTCAGACATGAGGTGATTCTCTTGGGGAATGTGGGCCATATTGTAGCCCAAATATCTGCAATGCACATCCAGTTCGGTGCTTTGACGGATGTCGCCAAACACCTGTTTTTCGATAGGGCAACGATCGGAGCAAAAAATCCCCGATTTCGGGTGGTTAAGGAGTACGAAAAACCCGGCCGGATTGCTAGACTGTCCGGAAATTCCATTTGGGGGTTTTCGGATATGTTGATCGGTTACATGCGAGTGTCGTCCGACTCCGACCGGCAGACCACCGACCTGCAGCGGGATGCATTATTGGCGGCGGGGGTGGACGAGCGCCATCTGTTCCAGGACAAGGCCAGCGGCGCCCGTGACGACCGACCGGGTCTGGCCCAGGCACTGGCGTTTCTCCGGCCGGGGGACGTGTTGGTGGTGTGGAAGTTGGACCGGTTGGGGCGGTCGCTGCCCCACCTGATCGAAATTGTGAATGGGTTGAAGACCGCCAGGGTCGGCTTTCGCTCGCTGACCGAGCAGATGGATACCGCGACCCCGCACGGGGAGCTGCTGTTTCACTTGTTCGGGGCGCTGGCGCAGTATGAGCGGGCCTTGACCCAGGAACGGATCAAGGCGGGCCTGGCGGCGGCCCGGCGGCGGGGCCGGGCCGGCGGGCGGCCACGAGCCCTCGATGCGGAGCGTCTGGAGGCGGTTCGGGCGGCTTTGGGTCGGGGAGAAAGCAAGGCGGCGGTGTGCCGGACCTTCGGGATTCCGCGGAGTACCCTTTATGATGCGCTGGGGCGAGCGGGGGACTGAGCTGTTTGTAAACTAAAAACGTGGTGATGATATAAAGGCGAAGACTGGACGCAGAGCAGACTCTTGGTCACATTTTACCAGGGGGATCAGAGGGACTTATACCGTTTCTCGATAGGTTTGATTGAAACGGGTAGGCTGGGTTGGAGCGAAGCGGAAACCCAGCCGTCGGCTGAGCGATGCTGGGATTCGCTCCGCTTCATCCCAGCCTACACGGTAAAAGTCAAAATCTACCGGGAATTGGTATTACTCAATAAAGGATCACCCCCAACCGAGAACAGGCCCATGCGCTCGCTCATTTGGCCGCGACTTGCCGATCAACGTCTTCTGAGGCAACGCGGTGGTCACGGTAGGCGAAATCGGTAGGGCCGCTGCCAGATCGCGGATCAGCCGCCCCAAGTACCCCTCATCGTCGCCACGCCGGACGACCTCCCGCAGCGCCCCGCCGATCAGGCGCTGGTGGGCGATCAGGAGATCGTCAAAGGTGCGGATCGGCGCCGGAGGATCGGCGGTGGCGGGCATCAGCCCGTCGGGTTCCGGCGACCCGGTCCGGGGCACGGCCATCCCCTGTTCCAACCGCAAACGCGGATGCCGGTCCAGGATCAGATCGGCGATGGCCTGGGCATCCTTGGCCGCCCGGAAAATTTCCTTCCTGTCCTGGCGCAGCAGTGCCAGGTACATCGCCAGATAGGCGGCGTGCTCGTCCAGATCGTGCTGGCAGCCGAGTTCGGCATTGAGAAAGGCGCTGGCCAGTTCCGCGCGCAACTCCTCCCGAGCGTAGTCCGGCGCGCTCCGGTCGAAGGAGAACGGCCGGTTCAGTCGCCGTTCGTGCCCGGTCCAGTGCCCCAGTTCGTGAAAGGCCGTCCCGTAGTAGGCCGCGGCGCTGGGAAACCGCCCGCGTGGCGGCAGGACGATGCGGTCCTCGCCCGGCTGGTAGTAGGCGCGAGCGCCCCGGTGCTCGATCGCGGCTCCACTGCGCGCCAGCAACGCGTCCAGGCGGGCCTCCGCGTCCCACGCTGCCTCCGGCCAGGGCTCGCCCACGCCGTAGGCCTCCTCCAGCGTCGGCAGGCCCTCGATCTGCGAGGCATGAAACACGGTGGAGCGCCGCAGCAGGGGCACGGTCCGGACCGCTTCGTCCCCCTCCCCCACCAGCGCTCCCAGGTCGTCCCGATCCTCCGGCCCGACCTCCAGCAGCTTGTAAAAACAAATCGGCGTTCCCCGTTCCCCCTGGCGCACCTGCCAACCGCGCGCTTCGGCCTGCCGGTAGCTACACCAGCGCGGATCGCCGAACAACATGGATAATGGCAGTAACAGCAACACGTTGATGCCGTGATAGGACTGGCCGGTCGCGGCGTTGATCGGCAAGGCGGGCACGCCGGGGAGTCGAAGCATGGTCCAGGGCTTGCGCCACGGGGCGGCGCCGGCCTCGATCATGGCCACGATGCGATCGGTCACTTCCTGATAAAGATCGGGGTGGGAACCGCGCCCGCGCCGGGTGGAAGCCGCCATCACCCCTCCTCGACCTCATCCCAGGGCGACAAGCCCAGTTCCTCGATCTCGGTGGCGGTCAGGGGTTCGACGCCGCCGGCGAGCAGCAAGCAGGTGACTTCGTGGTAGAGACGGAGCCGGGGCGTGTTGCCATCGGCAGACCCAGGGAGTTGCTCCAGATAATCGCGGATGTCGCCGCGTAAGGCGACCGCCACGCCGGATTCGCTCGACAGCTCTTCGATCAACCGCGCCAGCGTCAAGGTCTGGAGCCAAGCGTCGGGATCGAGCGACCCGGCCGGGGCGAGGTGGCCCACGATCCGCGCCAGCGCCGCGATCCGTTGCGGCCAGCGGTCGTTCCGGTCGGAGTCGGTCACGTCGTATGGGTCGGTCATGGCCCGTTCCCTCCCCCGCCGGGCGGGGCCGGTGCGGGTTGGCGCCGCCGGACCGCGCCGGGTGGGCTTCTCGACGCGGCGGCGGGCGTCTCACGTACTGGGGGTTCCGGTGGACTCGCCAAGCTGGCCCGTATCCAACGGCCCAGGGGTTCGACAGCGACCTGGAAATAATGCGCAACCCCCGCATACCCCAGGCAACAATCCTGGTACGCTCGCGCCAGCCGGTCCGCGCCGGCGGCATCCCCGGCGTTCAGACAGTCCTGATAGGCCTGAATCATCCGTACCGAATCGCGATGGACTCGCGCCAGCGTGGCGGCATACAGCACGCCACCGACATCCAGCAGGCGTTGCCAGGCGATCCGCCGCGCTTCGGGAGTAAGGGCGAGGACCTGATCGATCTGGTCGGCCTGCCGCTCGGCGGTCCCGGCGATGGCGGTCCCGGCTTCGCCGAGCACCATTTTCACCTCCCGCTGGAAGTCGCACTGCAGGGCCGCGTCCAGCACGCGGGCCAGCGCCCGGGCTTCCGCCAGCCGTTGCCCCCAATCCGGAGCGACCGACCGGTGGGCGGTTTCGGGGGCGGTCAGATAAGTAGCCAAGCGCGCCGGCTCGATCCGTATCGGTCCGTCGGGATGCTCGCGCAAAAAATCGACCAGCAACCGCGTGATTTCGTAACGGTGCTCGTCCGGCAGCCGGTCAATGGGCGTCGAGGCGCCCGCGTCGGTAGCGCCGGCGCTGGCCCCGTTCCAAGCGCGCGCCAACTCCTGCGTGGTCGCTTCGATCCACTGGCCCGCCTGGACCTGATCGGCTTCCAGCGCCTCGATGGTCAGCGATTCGGTGGTCGGTTGATCGAGAACGGCGGCCACCAGGTCCGCGTGCAGCGCGCCGCCCGCCAAAATCATTGCGAGCCGCTGTCGGACTGCCATTTGTGGATCGGCCTCACCCTCGACCGGTAGAGCTGCGTCCGCGATCTGAATACTGCCTTCCATCCGAGGTGGGGATAAGGGCTGATCGGTCTCCTTCAGGAAGGGCTCCGATGCGGCCAGTTGCTCCGCTGCCGTCGCCATCGGGACCCGGGCTGCCAGATAGGTTCCCAGGTAGAGGGGATTCACGTGAACATTCTGTGGAGCGCTCATGCTTTCACCTCGGCGGAGGTCGTTCGGAGGGTGGATAGATCGGTAAATTTGTGAGTCAGTGAGTTGATGAGTCGGTATGTCAATGAGCCGGTTAGTCGATTAGTCGGTTAGTCGATTTGTCAGTGAGTCAGTAAGTTAGTGAGTCAGTGAGTCAGTGAGTCAGTTAGTGAGTTTGTGAATCGGTGAGTGAGTGAGCGAATGAGTCAGTTCGTCGGCTCGGCGTCATCGTGCGGTCGTGGCAGGTGCTAGCGGCGACAAACCGGCCCGCAGGATGACCTGACCATCCGCCGCCCGGTATAGCAGCGCCGGAACCTGGTTGGCTTGAAGCCGACCGAACAGCGCCTGATTGCGAACCAGCGCCAGCTTGGCTTGGGCGTCGGTGCGGGACTCGCCAACGTACCGCGTCATCCAGCGCGCCAGCCCTTCGGCGTCGTTGGGCGGTAGCAGGCCCAAAACCCGGGGAAGCTGACGCTTCGAGGCCTCGAGCACCACGACCGGCACCCAGCGGACCCGGAGCCTGCCATCCGTGATGGCTTGGCGCAGAAGACGCCACTGTTGGTGGCAATACGGGCAATACGGATCGATGAACACATAGACCAGCGGGGCGTCACGGGCGCCTTCTTCGATCGCGGTCGCCTGACCGAGATCCGCCCAGACCGCTTCGGGACCGGTCGCCCCCCGAACCATGGTTTCCACCGCCGCCAAGGAGTCATCGAGCGCCGCCGCCGCCGGCGGCGAACCGTCCGTCAGTCCGGCGGATGGTGGGGGAACGGGATCCATCCCGCCGAGTAGCGGCTCAAGCCCCTCGCGGCGCTGGCGGGCCGGATCGAGGATGACCGGGACCGCCGCCGTGGTATCGAGCTTGAGCAATCCACCGGAGTCGTACACCTGCCCCCGGATCACCAAGCCGCGCGGGCTGGTGACATAGGTCTGCTGGCCAGCCGGCGTCTCGATCGTCCAGAAGGGCAAATCGCCCACCACTCCGCGCCCGGCCAGCCGACCTCCACGGTCCAGCAGCGTTTGAATCGCCGCCGGGTACGCTTCGGCAAGCGCCGGGGCACCCGGAGGTGAAACGGGGACACCCGCCGACGGGGCGGGCGGCGCTATGGGTAAAGGGTCCGGTGCGGCGATCCGGGGGTTCGCAACGCCCGCGACCAGGATGGCAATGGAAAGCGTAGGGAGAAATCGGCCGTTCATCGTGCGCTCCAGCAGGGTCAGTCCGAGCGAATCCGCTCGCGGTTCGGTTCCACTTGGGCGAGGACGTCCCCGGCATCGAGCACCCCAAGGCTGCTTACTGCCGCGAGCGGCAGCGCATCCGACCGGTGGGCCGGAGCGGGATTCAGGTGGGCAAAATCGGGATCGAGCCGGCGCGCTGCTTCCTGGAATCCGATGGGAGTGATCGGGGTAACCTGGACGGTTTCCAGGTCGGAACCAGTCCCCGATAGTCCATCGTCCGGCTGGTCCTGATAGACGTCCAGTGGGGGTTGCCCGGCGCCGAGACCGACGTGGTACAGCGTCTCTTCCTCCGCTGGCGTCACCATCCCCTCCCCCTCCTCGACCGTGGCCAACGCGGCGACGAACTCGCGCTCCTGGGTCCGACAGGTATCCAGCACCCAGGCGATCAGGTCCGTCACAAAGGGGGCTGGATCATCGCTCCGACGCAGCGCCGCCAGTTCGGGACGGTGGGGGAGGTCCAGGAGGTCCAGCAGCGCGTTCGGTGTGTCCAGAATCGCGCCGATGGCCGCGCGCAGACCGTCCGGATCGGGCCATCGCAATGCCTCGGGCGTCGCCGGTCGGTCCTGCTGGGCCTGAATGGCGTCCGGGGTTTGCGGCAAGAGTTCGATAAAGCGGTTGAGCCGATAGGCCGGAGCGGTGGGCGGCCGGGCGTAGAACAACTCGGCGCGAATCAGGGTGGACCCTTGAAAGATGTGCGCCTGCCCCGCTCGCTGCTCGCGGATGTCGAGCAGGTCGATCCGCGAGCGCTTCTCCACGCCCGCGCTGCTGGTATCGTGATAATAATGGCTGAGCCAGGCGTTGTCGTGGCGGGCAAAGCCGCTGGTCGGGGTCACCCAGGCTTCGCCGGCGGTTTTTTGAAACAGCTCGAAGGTCTCCTGTGCATCCTCGATCTTCATGGCGATCTTGATCAGGGTGTTGCCGAAGATCGCCGCCGCTTCTTCCTTGGATTCCTTGCCGAAGCTCGGGGAATCCTGGCCGCCGAAGCACACCGCGAACCCCAGCGCGCGCGCCTGCGCCGCCACCACCGCGAAACCCTTGACCGCGTAGTAGCCGTACTCATCGTTGAAGTCGAGAAACGGCGACGGGGCGTTGAGCGGCTTGCTGACGATCACCTCCCGATGGGTGCCCTCCAGCCGCGCCCCCAGACCGACCGCCAGCATAGTCTTCATCGCGGCGACGATCACTTTGCCCAGGCTGGCCAGCTCGTCGGGACTCTTCTCCAACGCCGGCAACTGCACCAGCAGGATGCGGCGGTTGAGCACCAGGTCGGCAAAATCCACCTCGCCTTGCCGGACCCGGTAGATGTGGCCGTACACGTCCGCCAGTTGGGTTAGCATCCGGTTGAACTGATTGACCAGGTAACCGTGCTGCACGTAGGTCTGCGGCTCCGGCTGGGTCGGGTAGCTCCGCGCGCGGATGACGTCGGCGGTGAACGGAACCTCCGGGTTTTGCTGTTCCCAGAGCTGGCGCGGCTCCCGGAACCCCGGCACGCTGTCCAGATAATGCTGCAGGCCGGCCTGGACCGCGGCCGGCAGGGTGAACCCGTCCACCTGATACGCGGCGCGCAGGGACCAGTCGATGAGCGCATCGAGCGGCAAGGCCCGGCGCAGCGCCAGCACGTCGAAGGTGAACGGCTCGCCCCGCTCGTCCACGCCCCGGTCGCGCAGCGCCACCAGCACCCGGACTACCACGGTCAGCAGGCCGATGGCCTTGTCCTTCCAGGTCGCCGAATCGCCGCCCGCCTCCGCCATCTGCGCCACCAGCAACTGGGTCAGGGTGTCGGCGGAGCCGGTGGCGAACGGGTTGAAGGTATTACTGAGCCGTCGTTCCACCGGCGCGTCCGGATCCACGGTCGCGGCGCCGGTCAGGTAGTTGACCACGTACAGGTCATCCTCGCGCCCGCAGGCCCGGGCCAGCGCGAACGTCTTCGCCCACAGCGCGGTATCGCCCTTGGCGTCCTTGAAGGCGAAGCCGGACCCCCACAGCAGCGCCTGGGCCGCCAGCCCGAGCATCGCTTCGGTCTTGCCGGCGCCGGTTCCGCCCAGGATCAGCAGATGGGTGCGGACTTCGTCCTCGGTCACGTACAACTCGGCGCCGGACCGCCGGTCGTTACCGAGATGGAACACCCCGCGCGCGCGGTGGCATTCCGTCTCCGATCCGGGCTTGAGATCGTGGGGATCGGTACCCCGATAACGGTCGGGCAATTTCAGCGGCAATCGGGGCTTGAGGCGCCAACCCACCACGACCAGGACCATTCCCGCCAGCAGGCCGAGGTCCAGCACGGCCGGATACCGATACACCACCCCGGCCCATACCAGGCTCGCCACGCCCAGGAGGCGCGGCTGGCGGCACGCGCGCTTGAACCGCTGGAACGGCGTCTGAATGTCGCGCAGGTAAAACCGGGGATGGACCACCTGATCGGGATCGATCCCGCGCGGGAGCGTGGAATGGGACATCGTGGATCGGCCCCGTGCTTACCGGTCGAGCCGGCCCGCCGCTTCACCGCGGGCCGGGCTAACCGAGTTGGCGGCGGGATCGTCGACCCGCGCCGGTGGGGGCCATTCGCCGCGATCAGGGCGCGGCAGCGGCGTCCGGGTTACCGGCGCCACCGGTTCGCCCCGGCCCGCGCCGTTGCGGGTGGGTACGGCGAGCCGGTCGCCCTCCACCGGCAGGAAGAACAGAAACCAGATCGCGAACAGGATGGCCAGCCCGGCGGTGCCTCGCGCCAGCCACGCCGACCACCGCCCCTGGGATCGGGTCAACCGGTCGAGCTGTCGCAGCGCTTCGGCCTCGGTGGGATAAGTCGCCAGCACCCGGCGATGGTCTGAAGTCTCCGACTCCACCGCGAACTCGGCGACCAGCGCATGGCCGCCGCGCTCCGGCGCCGACTCCACCCGGAGATCGAGCGCACGGACGCCAGCCAGGGAAATCAGCGTCAGGTGGTCGACTTGACGCGCCAGCAGAACAGTAGCCGTCAGCCGAAGCGTCGGCGCGGCGGGATTCACGTGAAACATGGGCTTCCTCCAGGTGGGGCGCTCAGGGATGGTCTTCCGCCGCCGGCGCGTCCCGACTCGACGGGCGGGTGGCGCGCGGGAGGGCGGCGGCCAGCGCCTCCACCGCGCCTTCCACCGCTGGACCGAACAGCGCGCTTCCCATCCGCCGCTCGGCGGCGTAGTGCGCGCAAGCCCCCAGCGCCTCGACGAACGGCGCCCGGCGGCCCAGCGAGGTCAGGGCGTACCATAGTGGACGGTCCACCCCCTTGAGCCAGGTGAACAGGGCCGGCGGGAGCACGCCACCCCGGCGCGCCTCGTCCAGCAAGCGCATCAACACGGTGTGGGTGTAGCCATGCTGGCCGATCACCTCCTGAATCGCGGCATGGTCGAGATAGGAGCGCGTCGCCTGGATGAGCCGCCGATAATCGGCCGCCACCGGCCGATAGTCGTTGTGCTTCCGCCGCGCGGCTCGCCAAGCCAGCTCGCGCAGCCCCGCAAAGGCCCGCCGGTCGAGGTCGGCGGCGGCTCGTTCCTCGGTCGTGACGGACGCAACGGCGCGCAGCGCGAACAGGCCAGCCAAGGCTCGGGCGTGAGGGGGCAATGCGTCCACGCCACGCCACGGTTCGCCCAACTGGCGCGCCAGCGCCGTCCGGGTTCGTTCGCGATGCAACTCTGGCGACTCGGCCACCGGATCCACCAGCAGATCGAACCGGTCGACGAACGCCCATTCCGCCAGCGCCATCCCCCAGCGGGGATGGTCGAGAGGGAGACGAATATTGCCGCGCCGCAAGGCGTGCAGGGCATACGGCCATTGCGCCCCCATCGCCTCGGCCAGCCCGCGCAGATCGAAGCGGCGACGAAACCGTTCCGCGGGATGCAGCGCCAGGAACCCTACGCCCACCGCGACCAGCCCCATCACCACCGGCCAGTGCCATATCCGGCCGACCTGGTCCAGCAAGCCGCCCCACAGAGCGACCGACACCGGGGCCGGCGCCGCCAGAACGTCGCGCACGGCGTTCGCCAGTGTCTGGCTTTCAGTATCACCGGCCCCGAGTCGATGCAGGAGGTCGAGTTCGGCCAGCTTGAGGCGCAAGGTCAGCGCCACTAGATCGGCGCCCAGGAACTGCCAAGCCACCCAACCGACGCCCAGGGCCAGCCCGGTCATCCACAGCCACTCGAAGGGATCGTGGGATCGGTCGCCGCCACTCATCGTCCGGCTCCGGCTAGGCGCTCGCAGTCGCGGCGGCGTCCTGCTGCGCGGCGGCGCAGGCCCGATTATGGCGGGCTTCGGTGTCAGGATCGCCGCTGGGTCGATCGCCGTCCTCGTCGGCGGGATGGACCCGCACCTCGGGCGGCGGCATCGCCAAGACTCGCGTGCGCGACTTCATCTGTTCGAACGTGGATTGCAGCATCGCGGTTTTCCTCGATATTGATAAAAGGGTGGATGGGATGGCGGCGACGCTAGGGCGTCGGTGAATCGGGCGACGATGGCGTGCCCGCAGCGGGCGCGGAGTGGCCGGTCGCGCCGGTCGAACCCGGGTTGACCAGTCGGTTGGCCGCCGCCAGCTCCGCCAGCAGCGGGCCACGCTGGTGGGCATCCGCACCGGTGGCGACCTGCTCGGCCAGCAGCAGTTCCAGCCGCTCGCCCTGGCGGAAGCGCAAATAGGTCAGATTGAGCTGGAGCGCCGCCATGTAGGCCAGTTCCCGCAACACGGCCGCCTCGGGACTGCCGGCGATGCCGGCGTACCAGGACGGCGACGCGTAGCGCCGATCCACTTCGGTCTTGAGCAGTTCGGCGTAGGAAATCTGTTCCGGGAGCTGGGCCTGCAACGCCGCGAGGTGCTCGTCGGCCTTGGACTCCCGCCAGACCCGCTCCAGCCAGCCCCGCAAGGCGGCCGAGGGCACGCGTAACGCCAGCGCGTGGTTCAACGCATGGCGAGCCACCGACAACCGGCCTTCGTATACTTTCTTGCGCATCCAGAACGCCATCCCCTGCGGCGTGCCTTGCAGGTCCTTGGGCAAATCGTCCAGGGGATACGGATCGACCAGGTTGTCGATGAATCGCCGGGCGTCCAGCACCCGATCCGGATTGAAACTCAACACCTCGGGCAGGTAGCTGTTGGGTCGGTTCGAGTCGGGCGCCGACCCGACCCCGGAACCCGACAACAGGGTTTCGGCCAGAAAGGGGGCGTTTGGCCGCACGCTCGCCCGGCTGCAACCCCGCACGCCGACATCCTCTGGAGCGCAATAGTCGGCCAGATAGGCTTCGACCATCGCTTGGCTCGCCGCCGTGCCGGTTTTCTCGGGGCGGCGCAGATGATTGAACGCCCGCAGGTAGGCTTCCGCCCGGTCGCGCGCCGGACCTACCGCCGCCGCCGCGGTGGCGGATTCACAGCCGCCAGTCGGCAACATAAAGCCGATGTCCTGCTGCGCACGCAGCGAATCCTTTTCGACTTGGGCGCCCGACTGCCGGAGCGTTTTGATTTCGGCGGACAGGTGGCTTTTCAACTCGGCGAACTGCCGGACCATTTCGCCTTTCAGTTCCTGAATGGCGGCGACCACGCAACCATCACAGTCCGCCCGCGCCACCGGCGCCATCGCGAGCCCCACCGCCGCTACCAGCACGGCGAGGCCTTCGCGGATACCACCCGGCCGGATGGGGCTACGTTCGCGATGCACCAGCGCCTCCCATTCATATATATTGCTTTTAATAGAATAATAAACAAATATTAAAAAGGCTATCCCCCTTGGAGCTTTCCGCTTGCGCGATTTCCTGAAACGACGTCTGCGCCGCTACCGCCAGGATCTGTTCGGTGGTGTCGCCGGAACGATCCATCGCTCGCGATCCCGGATCGAGGGATTGATCGCCGCGGCCACCGGGACTTCATCGAATCCCTCTTCCACCGCTCGGGCGGTCGAGGTCGGCGAACGTCGTGACGGCATCATCATCGGACCGATGGAGGATTACCGGCGACAGGCCTGGATGGCGCGGTGGCTGCTGGGGGCGGCCGGCGCCAGCACGGCCGTACTGTTGCACCGGTTGCTGCTCGGCGACCTGGGGGGCGCCCTGGCCAGTCTCGGTTCCACCGCGACCCTGCTGGGCTTGGCGCTGCATCCCGCTTACCGCTGCTGGTTGATGCGCCACCAACGCGCCGGGCCACCGCGCGTCTTCCTGACCCATCCTCTTCAGTGGTGGCCGGCCGCCTGGCCAGCCGCCGTCTCCTCGCCACGGAGCGCTCCTCATGAACCGGCCGACCGTTGAATTCGCTTTTCGCCTGGCGTTGTTGCCAGTGGCCTTGTTCGCGGTCGCGCTGTTGGCGCCGCTTTCCCCCGCGCATGCCCAGGCGGCCCCGTCTTCGTCCGAACCGGCTTATGCCTTCGACCCGACCCGGAACCTCGAACCTGCCGGCGGCGATATCAGCCTCCACCTGTTGCAAGGTATCCTGGGGTCAGTGATCGGCCGGGTTCGCTTGGCCGACGGCCTGAGCGCCAGCGACCGTGGGCCGTTCGGCGAGATGTTTTCGCTGTTCAATGGCTTCCTGCTGTTCCTGCTGGGGGTCGTCGTGTTCGTCAAGCTGGTTGCGGCGCTGCTCGACACCGCCCACGAGGGCGAGGCCCTCGGCCAGGACCGTTCCACCACCTGGACCCCGATCCGGATCGTCCTCTCCGCCTCGATGCTGATCCCGCTGGTCAACGGTTACAGTTTCATCCAGGTGATCGTGTTGTGGGTCACGCTGAGTGGGGTCGGCCTGGCCGACGCCGTCTGGTCGACGGCGGTCGATCAGTTCGCCAAAACCACGATTTTCGCACCGCCGCCCCCACCCCAGGCGCGGCAACTGGCCGTGGCGATGCTGGCCTCCAACGTTTGCGAGCAGGTGGTGAAGACTTTACCGGCGCGGGGAACCGCGCGCTACGAGGTCCGTTATGTCAGTCGCGCCGGCGAACTGGGCCATTACCAGGAACGGGGCGGACGCTGGTCGGTGACCGGCATGGGCGAGGCGGCCTGCGGCGGCTTCGTCATTCGCGAACCGCATCAGGGCATCGAGCCCGAGCAGGGCGCCACCGGTCTCGACGCGCTGGACGGCTTCCTGCACTGGGTAGCGCGATTGTTCGGATTCGCCGACGACGTGCGCGAAGCCCTCGCCGCCACGCTGATGGCGGCGCACGAACGGACGGCGCTGCGGCTGCGCGAGGAACTCAAGCCCCTGGCCGAGCGCATCGTCCAGGGCCAGGGCGCCCTGACCGAGTGCGTGACCGATCCCACCGGCCGGTTGACCCACCGGCAGTGTCTGAGCCTGATCGATGCCGCCGCCGAACACTACGTGCAGAATCTGCAGGCCGAGATCCTGGTCGCGGTCGATTTGGCCGGACAGCGCGCTTTCGCGGAGTTTGCGGCGGCGGCCAAGGACGAGGGTTGGCTCTCGGCGGGCAGTTGGTTCTACCGGTTGGCCGCCCTCGGCGAATACCAAAACAAGCTGGCCCTGAACGTGCCGGAGCCCTATCCCATCCGGGCCTGGGAAAAACTGCCGCTGGAGGACGTGGAAACGTACCGTCATACCCTCGACCGCCTGACCGCCCTGCTGGCCGAAGCGGAAACCGACCGGGACGCCGGCCTGCTCAAGGGCGATCCGAACAACAGTCGGCTCGACGACGCCTCGCGCGGCTTTCTGCGCTGGACCCTGGACTGGATCCAGCACCACCTGTTCGGCACGGTGCATCCGCTGTTCGCCCTGGCCAGCCTGGGGCACGCCCTGCTGGCGGCCGTGCTGACGCTGGTTGGCGCCACCGCGCTCGTGCAGATCATGCCCGCCGGCAAGCTGGCGACCCTCGTCGGCGGTATAACCGACGTACTGGGCCAATGGGACGGAAAAACCGGTGGGGCGCTGTCGCTGGGCGGGCTGATCGTCGGCATGATCGCCCTCGCCCTCCTCGCCTTCGCCCTGATGGCGGCGATTTATCTTCCCCTGGCGCCGTTCATCATCTGGACCGTCGGGGCGCTGCAGTGGGTGTTGCTGGTGTTCGAGGCCCTGCTGGCGGCGCCCCTGTGGGCGATCTGGCACCTGCGCAACGGCAAGGGTTTCACCGCCGAAACGCTGAACGGCTACCTCTTGCTGCTGGCGCTGCTGCTGCGGCCGGCGCTGATGGTGTTCGGCCTGCTAGCCGCGACGATCATCAGCTATTACCTGCTGCAACTGGTCAGCGGGCTGTTCATCGTAGCGGCGATCAATGCCGCCAGCGGCAACGTCACCGGCCCGGTGGTGGTCACCGGCCTGCTGGTGGTGTTCGTGCTGGTCGCGGTGGACCTCACTCTGAAATGCTTTGGCCTGATCCATCGCCTGCCGGATGCTGCCTTGCGCTGGCTCGGCGGCGCGTTGGAGCAGGCTCTGGACACCGCCGAACTGGGCCATCGGTCGGAAGGCGCTTTGCGTTCGGGGGTGAAGACGGTGGAAGGGGGAATCCAGCGCTGGCGAGCCAATCGGGTGCCTGATTTGAAGCGGCTGGATACGACGGCGTCCGTGCAGCCAGTGGAATCAAGAGCAGATGAGAATAGTTCGGGTCGTTAGGGCTTGAGTGCATTGTAGACTGGGTTGAATGCCGCTCGGTAAATCGTATTACGGTACCCATAGTCACTCAGAATGTTGTCAACCGTAGTACGATCTCCTCGCTCGTAAGCATCCACCAAGGCGTTAATGATCGCCAGATGACCCTCGTTGGCCGCCGTCTTGGTCGCCAACCGCTCGCGCAGTTCGCGCAACTCACCATCGCGCAACTGCTTCAGAAACCGCTCGTGCTGGCGCTGAGCCATGCCCAGCAACACATGATCCACCACGTCGAGCGCCATCTTTCCTCCCCACCGTATTCCGGTCAGTCCGGCCAAAAGTCCTCATCCAGCATTTCTTCCAGCCCGAAGGGGCAAATCGTCGGGAAAGTCCCCAAGTCCAACTGCGTTTCATTGGCGGCCCACAAGCGGGCTTTCCGATAGGCGCCGGGCGCCACGGCAGGCAGCATGGGGTGCAAGCTGGGGTTTTCCTCGAGCAGTTCTTCCAGTTCGATGCGCTGGAGAGTGATCGTGTTGCGCCAACTGGCGCCGCGTCCCCCGGGCTGGTGGCGCCATTTTAGTAAATGCGCCAGCAGTACCGTCAGCCGACTGCCCAAGGCGCGCTGTTGGCTCTTCCCCATGCTCTCCAGCTCCTCGGCGACGTGCTCCCCATCGATCTCGGCCAAACGCCCCTGTCGGATCAGTTCGGCATTGCGCATCGCCCAGGCGTGAAAGTCCTGATGATAGATCTCGCTGGCTCCACTCATGGTTTTTCCTTCCCGATCCCTCGACTCACCGACTCACCGACTCACTAGATGGTTGACTCATTGACTTATTGACTCACCGAATCATCGGTGGTTTTGCTCATATACTCCTTCAAGGCGACTCGAACCACATCCGAAACGCTCATGTCGGCCTCCAGAGCGAATCGCCGCAGGCGCCGATATTCCGATTTGGGCATCCGCACGTTCAGCCGCGCCTCGCCATCTGCCACGGCCAGTTGCTGTCGCACCCGGTCGATATGCTCGGAGGTTCTTCCCGTCGGTCGGCCTGCTTTCAACGCCATGCCCGAATCTCCTCGACCAGCGTCCGAATTTCTTCGGCCGCCGCCCCCTGCGGTTCGGCATCCAGTACGGTGGACCCCTGGGCGGCGCTGTTGGCGTAGACCACCCGCTGGCTGGTAAAAGCTTTAAAAATCGGTAGCCCATAACCCTCTAGGGCCGCCCGGATCTCGCCGGCGAGTTTGGTACCCACGATCTGCCGCGATACCAGAAATGCCGCTTTCAGTTTTCCGTCGGTGACCTCCTGACGGGCTTTGACCAACTCGACCAGGGATTCGGCGGCCCAGATATCGTAAGGCGAGGGTTGGACCGGAATCAGCACCCGGTCGGCCACCTTGAGGGCCGCCACCGCCAGTTCCTCGATGCCCGGCGACCCATCGATGATCGCCCAGGCAAAGCCCTGGGTGACGCTCTTGAGGTTTTTGAACAGCGGCGACCGATCCATGCCGACCACCGGCGGGAGCGCGTTGTCTTCGCCGGCAGCGGCGTACCAGTCACGCGCGCTGCCTTGGGGGTCGCTGTCAATCAGGATCACCGCCTCGCCCGCCAGTTGAAAACCCCGGGTGAGGTTGGTGGCGATGGTGGTCTTGCCTACCCCGCCTTTTTCGTTCAACACCGCAATGACCGTCATGCTCGTTCCCGTGAGTATCAGTAAGGATACTCATATACTCACATACTCATGAAGTCAAGATCAAGCGATTCCTAATCCAACAAACAGGCTTCAGTTGCGCTAAAATTGAGATAGAGTGATTATCTTTGTTGATCATTGATTATCAGCAAGAGGGTGAAGGGTGACGACACGAATCTCGCGGATGGTGGGCTTCTCCGTTCCACCAACGATGGCCGAGGAATTGGATCGCGTGGCAGAGGAAGAACACCGTACCAAAAGCGAACTATTTCGTGAAATGTTCCGGGTGTATCTGACCTATCGACGGCTCAAGCGGCAGCAAGAAGACGAAGAGCGGCTGGACCGACTGATACGGCATCCCCTCGAAGCAACGTCGGTATTCCCAATGATCGAAACCGGGAGCGAAGAAGTCCTGCTGGAATCCGCACGATTTGCCGGTCCTCGAACGAAAATAACGGGTAGCCAACCTGCGAAGGACGCTGCCCCGCTCGCGGCTGCCCATAACGATGCACCCATAAAGCTCATGACCTGAGCGGTCATCGTCAGGCTCCCTTTCGATCATCATGAACTCGCCCAAAACCCGCCTCAGGACGGTTGCCGACCGGCCCCGGATCGTGGAAATCGAACTGCATGACCTCCATCCCAATCCGGATCAGCCGCGCAAGACGTTCAGCGAAGAGAGCCTGATCGAACTGGCGGCCTCCATCGAGCGGCACGGCCTCATCCAGCCGATCACCGTCAAACGCCTGGACGACGGAACGTACTTGCTGGTGGCCGGCGAACGACGGTTCCGGGCGTTCGAACGGTTGGGGCGATCCACGATTCCGGCCATCGTGACGACAGGCGACGCCGAGGAAATCGCGCTCATCGAAAACATCCAGCGCGAGGACTTGAATCCGCTTGAGGAGGCCGAGGCCCTGGCGCGGATGATGGATCGCCATCGCTACACGCAGGAACAGTTGGGGCAAGTGGTCGGGAAATCCCAGGCGGCCGTCAGTCAGGTCCTGGGTCTCCTGAATCTTCCTGAAACGATCAGGGCCGAGTACCGCGCCGCGCCGCGCTCCAGCAAATCGCTGCTGGTGGAAATCGCGGCCATGAAAAGTGAGGCGGAACAGTTGCGGTTGTGGGCCGCCATCAAGGACGGCCGGATTGCCAACGTCAAAGCCGCCAGGACGGAGCGCGCCGCCCAAAAGCAGGGTGAGTCGCCGCCTTTTTCAACCCTCGAGGTCATCAAGGCCTGCAAGCGGCTTAAAATCGCCTTGGAGCGCCTGGAAGCGCCGGTGGCCACCCGGATACCTTTGGACGATTACAACGCACTGGCGGCCCTCTGCGAGCGTTTACACGCTATTGTGGCCGGCATGACGCCTGAACCGCCGGATGTCGAAACCGACGATACCGATTACGAAAGCTGAAATCACCCAATCTATCGCCCATGCCCAGCAAAACCTCCCTGCGAACCCTCCCGGAGAACGCGGAACTCGACTTCGGCCAGAGTGATGAATCGGGCCGGTTGCTCCCGCTGGAAGAAGATCAACTCTTTCACGAGATCAATTTGTTGCGGGTGGAGGGCTTTTACTTTTGCCTCGACCCCAAGGCAGCGGCGAAGCGGCGGGATCGCCAAACCTTCATCGAGAAGCTCAAGCAGGCGGGTTCGATCGTGGAACAGCCGATCACCATCGAACCGCATCCCACTTACGGTTACCCGTCGGTGTTGGCCTACAAGCTGTTGCAGGCCATCATGAAAAAGCTGACCGACTACGGGTATCCGGCCCCCGAGCATGTGTCGTTCAGCAAACGGGAACTAATGGAGCTATGCGGCCATGCTTCGTTCGGCGGCTGGCAGTCCCAAAACCTGTTTCGGGCCGCAATGCAGTTGAATTCCACCAAGGTTTGGTGTTCCTTTTTCGACAAGGGCAACAAGGACTGGCAGGTCATCACCTTCTACATCGTGGACTCCTGCCTGTTTTCCGGTCGGGGGGAAAAGATCCAGCAGTGCGTCTTTCATCTGCATCCAGCCATCATCAAGTCCCTCAACAGTCGCTACAGCTTTTGCCTCAACTTCACCCGGATGACCGGCCTGGAACCGATCGGCGCAGCGCTGTTCAAGCGATTATTTTTCCATTTCTCCAATCTTTACAGCAAAAATCCATCGCCGGATATTTCATTTACCAAGGATTACGCCGCTATTTGCCGGACGTGGCTGGGCGACATCAAGCCGGAGCGTTACAAGTCCCTCATCGTGAGCAACCAGTTGGGGCGACACATGCAAGCTCTCAAGCAGTGCGGCCTGATCCGATCCTGGGAAATCAGGAAAAACGCTGACAAAACCGGCTTTAACCTTTCCTTTTGGCCGGGAAGTAGTTTTTTCGAGGACTATCACCAATTTTACGCTCCCCACCAGCAACCACCGATGCTGGTTCGCAAAACCCAGGACGAGCAAACGATCCAGCGGCCGATGGAACTGGTGGCCTACTTCTACCGCCGGCTCTACCGAACGGACACCGTGGACGAAGCGATCTTCTCGAACAAGGAAACCGCGTTCGCGGCGGCGTTGCTGGAGAACCACTCCTTCGAGGACCTGCAAGCCTGGGTGGATTTTGCCCTGGCCGAAGCGAGAAGGACGGGATTCGATATCCGCAGCTTCGGCGGCATTCGGCAGTATGCAGCGGCGTTTGAAGCGCGGCGCGTCCAGGAACGGCAGCACCACGAACGGGAGATGGCGCAAGTCAGCGAACGGCGGGAACGCCAGCATCAGGATCGTTACCAGCAATTCTATCGTTCGGAACTGCTGCGCCTTCGCCAGGCGATGGGCGCTGAGGCGCTGGCCGCCCTTGAGGAGCAGGCTCGCCAAGGGCTAGGTGATGAAGCCAGCGGGATCGGGGCGCGATTCCTGATTCGGGTGCGGGTTGATCAGATCCTGGTTCAACAGCACCAGGTGCCCTCCTTCGAGC
This sequence comes from Candidatus Competibacter sp., assembly GCA_031732855.1. Classification (GTDB taxonomy): domain Bacteria; phylum Pseudomonadota; class Gammaproteobacteria; order Competibacterales; family Competibacteraceae; genus JAVMKJ01. The sequence continues at coordinate 18,820 of JAVMKJ010000068.1, read as the reverse complement.
AGTGGCGGCAACAAAATCCCGGTTGATCCAGGATACAGATATTCCAGCTATGGAATGACTGGAAATACTATATATAGTTATTCTTTAAATAGAATATCATATATATAGATATTTCCAACTTACAAAAACTTACACCCAGACGTTTCCCAGGTGACCAGAGGCAAAGTCCTTCAATCTGGAAACGCCACGTCGAATTATTGGACGTCCAATAATCCTTCCCCAGGATCAGTCGGCAACTTTGCCGACTAAAGCTCAGAGCCTGATTCAGGCAGTTTCATGACTCGGCGTAACTACACCTAACAGCAAGCGCACACCTTCGCCAAGGCTGAGTATTTTGACAAAAACCCCGCCACACTTGAAACCATGGCAGATGTAGTTTGACGATCAAGCGGGTGCTGGATACTTGCTTATCGAGCAAGCTTGCAGGAAAGGAATGTTCGTGCTGGTGAAATGCGAGAGGTTATCTCACATTTTTATAACTAAAATAATATCTTAGGAACTCTTAAATGACCGTTCCCCTACTGAACCGGGAATTGCTTGAGGAGGTGAGTATTTTGACAAAAGAAACCAGTGTTCCGACCGGGGGGAGGTGAGTATTTTGACAAAAGAAACCAGTGTTCCGACCGGGGGGAGGTGAGTA
>JAVMKJ010000068.1:0-18080 GCA_031732855.1 Candidatus Competibacter sp. | reverse complement strand
TTTTGACAAAAGAAAGTGAGTATTTTGACAAAAGAAAGTGAGTATTTTGACAAAAATTTTTTCCAAAAAAAGTCTTGTAATAAATTGAAAATTAACAACTTTTTCCGAGAACGCTCTTTCTCATATATATTCAAGATATATTCAACACACACGCGCATACGCGCGTGTGAGAACCCGTGTGTTTTGAAAGAAGAAGACAAAAACCAGCAACCCCGGTTACGCACCCAGCGTTTATCAGCTTCCCCTGGTTCCAAGGTCGTTGACGAAAACGCTACCAGAAGGAAGGCTACGCACGGAGGTTTGGCATTTCAGCGGCATTGGCCACGACGGTCCCAGCAACCACGCGTTCACCGTGATCCAGTTGTCGCCATCGTCCATCACCATGTGCCTCGGCCCAAGTCCATACGACAGGATGGGGATGAGGGCATGAAGCGCGTTCGACCCGGGAATCGGCGAGAACCGCGAAGTCGTCCAGACAACCTTCCCCTCGGGATCCGACGGTCAGGACGTATTCGACGCCGAGCCGTTCGCCCAGGGCATCCAACGCTTGTTCCTCTCCGCACCGTCCGATTAACAGGGTGAGGGTAAACAGCGTCAAGAGGGCATCGAGCGCCGAGGTGGCGTGTGATTCCTCCGGCAACAGCGCGACTGCGGCGCCCACATGCCAGCAAGCTCGTCGCACGCGGATCGCTTCGGGCGCCGCGGGATCCAGCCGCATCGCCACGACATCGCCCGATTCCAGACCCAGAAACCGCAACGCGGCGGCGTAACGCTCGACAGTCGGCAAGCGTCCGGGAAAAACGCAGGCCAGCGGAATATCCAGGCGGGTAGGAGCCATCAGTAAGGTAAACCTCGACGAAGCAGATGGTCTTATAATAATTTTTATAATTTCGCTTTAAATCTGAAAATTGGTATAAATTATAGAAAATCGTGGTTATAAAATAAACTTAAAACAACAAAGCTGGATTATTCTCTCATGCCGATGCCTACCATTCCTGCTGATCGTCCGGTGTTGGGCCAGGATCTCCCCCTGCTCGCGGCCCGGTTGAACCGAACGCCCGCCGAGTGTTGTGCGCTGATCGGGATTTCTCCATCGAGCTGGTCGGTCTGGAAAAAGCGGGGGGATCAACCGATCCCCAGCCCCACGGTCGCGCTCGCTATCCGTCTCTACGACTGTTTCCCGGAACTGGCGCCCCGCGAACCGACGCCCGAGGAGTTGCTGGCGCTCGTGAGTCAGGTCACGGGTCAAGCCGTTCCCCAGACCCGTCTGGCCGCGCTCCTCGGTCGGGAACGGACATCAGGGTACCGCTGGACGCAACGTGGGCGCCCTTCCCTGCCGGTCTCCCGGCTCATCGGAGCCGTGCAGCGGTTGTTATTGACCCGCTTTACGGCGGGCCTGCACCAATACGAGCAGATGGTCGCGCAGGAAGCGGCGGCGCGCGGAATCGCCGATCTGTTTCAGGAGGGGTCGTGGGTAGCGGAGAAGGATTAAAACCCAGCCAATCACGAGAGGAAGGGGAACGAGGCTACCACCGCCCGGGTTTGTGGTAATCCGCCCGCGGCGCTGATCAGGTGCGGATCCCGATCACCAGCCCAGAGGGTTATCGTCATGAAAACCGACCTCATCACTTCCATGGCTTTGCTTTGGGGCGCTACGGGACTGTTCGTCGCCGATGTTCGAGTTGCCCTGGCGGCGGACGGCGACCGGGATAGCGATTTCCCGCAAGTGCTGACGCCATCGCGGTTGCCCCAGCGCCTCGATGATGCGCCCAGCACGGTCACCATCATCGACCGGGCGATGATCGAAGCGTCTGGCGCTCGACGGTTGGTCGATGTCCTGCGGTTGGTGCCGGGTCTCCAGGTGGGTTACAAGAACAACAGCCTGCCGACGGCTACCTACCACGGTTTGTCCGACGAGTACGCGCGGCGGATGCTGCTGCTGCTGAACGGACAGCGGATTTTTCAGTACTCGCGCGGGGTGATCGAGTGGAACAACCTGCCCATTCCACTAGAGAACATCGAACGCATCGAGGTCGTTCGGGGGCCGGCCGCGGCGGCCTACGGTTCCAACGCCCTGCAGGCAGTGATCAACATCCAGACCGGCAGCCCGGCCGAGTACCCGGGTCTTTCAGCCCAAATCGCGGGTGGCAGCGATGGCATCGCGGATGGGTTCCTGCGGTACGGCGGACGGGTAGGCGTCATGGACTACACCCTGTCCCTGTCGAGCGTGGGGGACAGCGGCTACCCCGGCGTCTACGACGACCGGCGCAACACCAGCCTGTCGTTCATGGGCGACGTGCCGTTCGAAGCGGGCGGCGAATTAAAACTGCAAGCCGGGTTCGCGCGCGGCGACTACGGGATTGAGAATCCCGAGTCCACCTCTTCGGAACCCGCGCGAGATTTCCCGGTCACCGACAACTTCCAGAGTCTCCAGTGGCGGAAACCCGGAACCCGGAAAGACGAATGGACGCTGACCCTGTCACACAACGCTTTTCATTACGGCGACCGGGGGTTTCGTAACGACCAGCTCCTTCCCGGCGTTACGTTGCAATTCGATTACGACATTGAGGAAGAACGCTACGAGGCCGACGTCCAGTACATTCGCCGTTTTTCCGATCGATGGCGCACCAGGGCTGGATTCGGCTATTACCAGGAAAGGGTCCGCTCGCCGTTTTACTTCGATACCGACGCCACGCTGAGCAACGAGGTATCCTGGCTGGCGGGCCACGGTGAATACCGGATCGATCCCGCCTGGGTGCTGAACGCGGGCGCCATGCTGGAATATTCTTCGCTGACGGCATCCTGGCTGTTCCTGCCCCGGTTCTCGGTCCACTATCACGTGGACGACTGGCAAACCCTGCGCTTGGCCTATTCGACGGGCTCGCGCCAACCCACGCTCTACGAGAACGATGGCCGAGCTGTCATTCGCGCGGTGAACGTACCGCTGACGATCTACCGCGTCATTGCCAGCGGTGGCCTCAACCCCGAAATCAACCGCTCCCTGGAGGTGGGCTATCACTGGCAGGCCGAACGGAATCAGTTCGATGTGCGTCTGTTTCAAGAACATTATTCCGACTATATCGGGACCTACTACCGACCTGCACCCGACGTACCGACAGCGTTGCCGGGGGTGGTCCTGGACTTTGCCAACGACGACCCGATCATAGTTCGCGGGCTGGAAGCGCAATGGGATTGGCGCAACCTGTCGGGTACCCGGCTGTTCGCCAGCTACGCTCTGACCACCATCGACGCCTCGGGGACCCGCTATGATGCCGGCTACGAAGACAGCGCGCCGCGCCACGGACTGGGGTTGTTGGCCAGCCAGGAGTTCGGCAACGGCTGGCAGGCGAGCTTGAACTACGACTATCAGTCCGGGATGCAGTGGTACCGCGATCGGCCGATCGACGGCTATCATCAACTGGGCGTGCGGCTGGCCAAACGATTCAAACTCGGTTCCACTCCGGTCACCGCCGAATTGGTCGGCGCCAATCTGCTGGGACCGGTCAGCGATTACCTGCCGAACCGCGAGTGGGACCGAAGCGTGTTCCTACGGTTTAGCCTGGACCGTTAGTCCTCTTGAAAACGCGCCTTGCCACAATGGGTTGGAGACTGCTAACCCTGATTTTGGTCATGCTCTGCGCTCAGGCCCGTTCCGCCACGCTCTTGTTTGTCGCCAATGGTGATTCACCCGAGCACCGCGAGTTCCTGGCGCGACAGCGCCAATGGCAAGTCGGGGCCGATCTGTTGGCCCTCGATACGGTCGAGGCCCAGGGAACCCGTTTGATGGGGTTGGTGGTCTGGCTGAAATCGGCCCCATCGCCGCGGAAGTCATTACCGGCGCGCGTGGCCGCGCAAACCTTGATGCGGGCGAGATCCCCCACCTTGGCCGATCTGTGCCAGCAGGTCGATGTCGTGGTGGCCGTGGCGGGGGACGCCGCGCGCGCAGCGAAGCAAAACTGTTCCATTCCTTTGCTGATGGTGCTGGTACCGGACGCGCAGCTCCAACCGCTGCTCGAACAGAACCGAGGGCCAGCCCGTACCGCCATCTACCCGACGGCGGACCCGGTGGCGAATCTGCGGTTGATTCGCGAGCTGCTGCCCAAGGCTGCCACCGTGGGCGTGCTGGTGTCCCCGCAGCGGGCCGAATTACCCAGCCTGCGCGCGGAAGCGCATCGTTTGCAGTTCAAATTGGAGGAAATCACCGCCACCAACGACGAAGAGGCGGTTCGGGCGTTGCGCAGCCGCGTCAGCGCGCTCGACGCCGTGCTGTTGCTCCCCGATCTTCAGCTGATCAACGCCTGGTCCTTGAAACCGATTCTGTTGATGACGATTCGCCAGATGGTTCCCACCTTTGGGGGTCCCACCGCCGACTACGTGCGGGCGGGCGTGCTGGCGGCCGCCGTTCCCGACCTCGACCGCCTGCCCGCGCAGATCGTGGCGGTCGCCCGGCGCCTGGCGAGCGGTGTGGTTCCCGCCCCGGTCTATCCGGAGGCGACCCGGGTGGTCGTCAACCCCACCGTGGCCGGCGTGCTGTCCATCGTGATTCCACCCACCTGGAACGCTCATGCTGAGTAAGTTTTACCGCCGTCTCTCGATTCGCGCCCAGATTCTGATCGTGGCGATTGCCCCGACGCTGATCGTGACCCTGATCCTGGTGGTGCTGGCGTATCGGGACAACGTGGCGCAGGGCCAGCAGACCTTGCACCGGCAGGGAACCCTGCTGGCCGCCCAACTGGCCGCCAACCTCGAATATCCCCTGTTCACGGGCGCCACCGAGCAGCTTCCTACCCTGATTCAAGCCATGGTGAAGCCGGCCGCGACGGTGCTGGGCACCGAGGTGATTCGGGTCGCGGTGCTCGGCAAGGATCGGCGGATTGTGTACGCCGACCCCAACGCGGCGGTCCCCGCGCCAGCGCCGCTGGACGGAGATCCCCTGCTGGCGCCGAACGCGTTCCCCACCGACCGCCAGCGTTTCGTAGCCCCCATCTATCTGGAACCGCTGGCGCTGCCGGCGCCAGCCCCCCTGGAGAAGCGCTACCTGGGCGCGGTCGAACTGGAACTCGCCACGGCGCCCGTGCAAATCGAACAGGCCCAACATTTCCTGCGCAACATTGGGCTGGTTGCGATCACCTTCGTAGCCGGACTCATCCTGGCCTGCTGGACCGGCTACCGGCTGGCCCGCTCCCTCCGGCAAACCGCGCGCGCCATCGAACGGATCAAGGGCGGCGATTTGTCCGTGCGATTACCCCGAACCGAAGTCAACGAAATTGGCATCTTGCAGGACGGGGTGAACCTGTTGGCCGAGACCATCGCGGGCGAGCAAGCCCGACTCGAAAACGAGCTCGCCAAGGTCCGCGGCGAATACGACCGGGTGTTGGCTCGCTTGCAGGTACAAACCCAAACCGCCGAACAGGCCAATCAGGCCAAGAGCCTGTTCCTGGCCAAGGTCTCGCACGAAATGCGCACGCCGTTGTATTCGATCCAGGGATTGGCGGAACAGTTGCTGCGCGCTGTCTCCAACCCCGAGGAAGAGCGGACGGTCCAGACGCTGCTGGGGGCGGTGCGGACGCTGTACAACACCATCAGTGACATTCTCGACTTCACTCAGCTCGAGCGCGGCAAATACACGCCTCATTTCGAACTGCTGGATCTTTGGGGCGAAATCGAACAGGTCATCGAAACGGTCGCGCCACTGGCGGCCCGGCAGCGCCTGTATCTGGATGTCATCGTCGAGCCGCGCACGCCAACCACCGTCTGGAGCGACAGCCGGGCGCTTCGGGCGATCGTGACCAACCTGATCGCCAATGCGGTGAAATTCACGGAAAGGGGTGGTATCTGCATTCGGCTGAGCGCGCCTTCCGGTCCAACCGACGGTTCGGTACTGGTTTACCTACGGGTTCAAGATACCGGTTGCGGCATTCCCGCCGACCAGATGGCCACCATTTTCGCGCCGTTCGAACAAGTGGACGGCGCTCTCAATCGGCGCTATGGCGGTACTGGGCTGGGATTGTCGATCGTCAAGGGTTATTGCGACGTTCTCAACGGCCACATCGGTGTCGAAAGCCGTCTGGGGCAAGGCACGACCTTTACGGCGACCCTGCCCTTTAGCCGAGTCGATCCGAATCCGCACGCTCCTCTCAACCTGCCGAAGAAGTGGCGCGCCCTGGTGGTCGACGACCGCCCCAGTTTCCGCGAGTCGGTTCGTTGCCGCCTCGAGAACCTCGGTCTGGCGGTGACGGAACAGCCGGGGCCGGCGGCGATGTTGAGTGCCCGACCGCCTCCCGCCCTCGGCTACGACCTGCTCGTCGCGCAAAACGTGTCCGCTCTGCCCCCTCAGACCCGATCTGAACAGATCGAGCGCTGGCATGACTGGGCGCAATACATTATCAGCCTGGAAACAGGGCCTTTGCCGTCGCCGCCCTCCGTGCTGGACCACGGCGGTATCAGTCTCGTCCTGAGTGCGGCCATCACCCGGGCGGCGTGGTACGCCGAACTCAGCCCCCTGCTCGCCAACGTGCGACTGGAAGAGAATACCGTCCCTCATCATCGACGGCGGCGACACTTTCTCACCGACAAAACCGTACTGGTGGTCGAAGACTTCGAACTCAACCTTGAGATCATGACCCGCCAGTTGCGCCGGCATGGCCTGCGGGTTTTAGAGGCCAGCGACGCGGACGAGGCGATGCGGAAGGCAACCTGCCCCGACCTGCGACTGATCCTCATGGATATCCAAATGCCGGGGACCGACGGCGTCGCCGCCATCCAGGCCATCCGCGCCCTGCCTGGCGGCGCGGGACTCCCTATTCTGGCGTTCACGGCCAGTGCGGACCAACCGACCCATCATCGCGCGATAGCGGCTGGCGCGAACGGCGTACTGGTCAAACCGCTCAGCGAGGAGGAGTTGATCAACGCGGTGTACGAGACGCTATTGGGATTCGATGCACCGCTCGTGACGATTCCCACCACCTGAGTCCGCGACGATGTTGTCGATCCTGTTGCTTGGTGGAGGTGGGCTGTACTGGTGGGGTTTGATCGTCGGCCGGCGGATCCCCGTGCTGGCCGGCGCGGGTGCGTTGGGTGGGGCCTTGATCCTGTTGGTCGGTCAAGGCGGGATCGCGCCGGCCGCGCTTCCGACCGTGGTGCTCGCCGCTGGCCTGGCGGGGTCGCTCAAGTGGGTTCATCAGCCGGTCTGGCAGGCGGTGGGCTGGCCGCTCTATGTGCTGGTCGTGCTGGCCTTGGGATTTCGGCTGTTGCCGGGGTTCGCCCCCGTGCCCGTGTTGGCAGCTCCCGGAGCGGGGAACCTGTCTGTGGTTTGGTTCACTCCCGAAAAGCTGCTGTTGCTGGGGCTGGTGCCGCCGCTGGTCTTGACGCCGGTGACGCCGGGATCGGGGTGGTTCGGCCGCGACCGACCCCGACTGACGGTTGCCCTGATCCTGGGAATCACTTTGCTGGCGCTGATCCCCCTGGCGCTGGCGCTCGGTTTCGCGCGACCGGCGTGGGTGGCGGGATCGTTGCCGGTTCTGGCCTACCGGCTTGCCGACCATCTGGTGTTCACGTGCGTGCTGGAAGAAAGCTTCTTTCGGGGGATCGTGCAAACCGCGCTGATTCGGGGGTTCGCCGACCGAGGATGGTCACAGGCCGCGCCGTTGGGGATTATTGCCGCGTCCCTGTTCTTCGGTGGGGCGCATGTTGGGGGTGGTGCTGCTTTTATGCTGCTGGCGACCGTCGCCGGTCTCGGTTATGGCGTCGCGTACTACCTGACCGGGCGCATTCAGGATGCCGTCGCCGTCCATTTCGCCGTCAATGCCATTCACCAGCTTTTCCTTTCGGCGCCAGCCGTTCGATGACTTTCCATCCCCTGGTGGGTAAATGGTGAATGCACCCGGTTGACCCGCTGGGTTATGTTGATTTCAACCGTGAGTCGGTAAGTCAATGAGTCGGTAAGTCAGTGAAGCTTTATGTCAGTGAGTCAGTGAGTTGGCGCTGGACTTCAGCCAGGCCAGCACTGCGGCCTCGCTAGGCTCCAGAGCGGCCTGGATCGCCTCGTTGAGTGCCGTCAATGCCAGTGCGGTCTCCTCCGGGGGTGCGTGATTGGTGAGGTGGGATTCGAAGGTTCGCGCCGCGGCGCCAATCCGCTCAAAGCCGAGATAAAGGCCGCCCGAACATAAGCGGTGAACACAGGTTCGAAGTCGCTCCGTATCCTGCAGGACTTCCGCAGGGTTCAAGTCGGCGTGAGCGGTGGCCAGGATGATCAGAAACCGCTTGACCATGTCCTCGGCGATAGCGGGATCATCGCCGGCGGCGGCGAGAGCCTGGGTGGCATTCAATACATCGCCGAGTTTCATCGCGTTGGTAGCCCAGGGGTGAACCATCGTTCGGCACCGCAAGGAAACGGTCAGAGTATCGTTTCCTTTAGCAGCCGATAACGGATAGCCAAGTGCGTCATTTCGACATCGTTTCTCACCCCGAGTTTGTTGCGAATCCGATCTCGATGGGCGTAGATCGTCTTGGGACTCACATGGAGCAATCGCGCCAGATCTTCGGGTGGGTGTCCCTTGACCAGCAAAGTGAAAATTTCCAGTTCGCGATTGCTCAAAGCAACCAGCGGGTCGCTGCTGGAACCTGATCCCACCGCCTCCAAGCCGTCCACCAGGGTGGGAGAGAAATACGTCCGGCCCTGATGGACGGTATGGATGGCCTCGCGGATGTCGGTGGATGCCCGTTCCTTGGCGACATAACCTCGCGCCCCCGCCGCCCGCAGCCGTTGTGGCCAGGGTGGCTGGGTCAGGACGGACAGCACGATCACTTGTGGGGGATGCGGCAATGTCAGCAGGCGCGCCGTCACTTCCACTCCACTCAACTCGGGCATGTCGACATCCACGACGGCTACGTCCGGCTGCCAGACGCGCGCCTGGCGGAGTGCATCCAGGCCGTTATCCAGGTCGGCGACGACCTTGATTTCCGGATCGTGGGAGAGCACCGCCTTTAACCCGATGCGAATCAGTTCCTGGTCATCGACCAACATCACGGTGATCACGCGCCCGGCCACCCTGCGATAAAATGTAAGAATATTCCTAAAACAGTGTAGGAGGATTCTGCATTTGCCGTTAGCCCCTTGGAAACCCGGTAGCGACAGGATAAAGATGAATCAAAGTCGCCTACTGCCTCGGAGGTGCGTGCCATGGGTAATCACCGCAGGAAAATTTCGGCGCCCGATTCAGACCTGCATTTTCGCGTGGCGATGGACGTCCTGGAAACGGTGGAGTATCTCGAAGCTCGCGGCGAGCCGGTGACGCCGGACACCCTGTATCAGCGGCTGCAATCGCCGCCCAGCGGCGATCCCACCATCACGATTTCCCGCATCGAACAAGGATTGACCCAAGTCCAGTTCTGGCGGGAGCAGTTTGTCACTCGTGATATCGTCCACCATCGGCACCACCTTGCCACCCTGGCGAACCAGGTCCGGGGCGAAATCTGGCGGCTGCAGCAATATCAGTACTATTTCGATGACCTCTTGCGCCACGCCGACGCGCTTCTGAAAACCACCTTGACGCTCCCCCCGGAGTCTTCAGCAGAGTTGGTTGGCCCTCCACGGTAGCAATGTCGCAAGTACCGCTCCTCGAACGACGCTTGGTCAAAATAGTATCGCCTGACCAGGAAGTCCCATGATGAGCGTCAAAGTGCGCGGCTTACTCACGAGAACGGGGCTCTGGGAATGAAGCGATGTGCCGGTAATTGGTTTCACGGCATTATCAGCGCTCCGGCGGCATCCGCGCTGTTGCTACCAACCTCGCGTTACTCGCGCAACCACGATTCGCCCGCGCGGCAGTCCGCTCTTCCCGTCGCCCGCGCCACTATCGCAGGGTCATGCCGGCTTCGGGAGCGGTCATGAATCCGCTCGACGATGCCCTGGCCGCCCTGGAGCGGGTGACCGGCTACCGGCCGGTCAAGGCCGGCGACGGCTACAAAGCCCGCTGCCCCTGCCACGAGGACCGCAACCCCTCGCTGTCGGTCAAGATGAACGGCCGGCTGCTGTTGCACTGCTTCGCCGGTTGCAGCTACGAGCGCATCGTGGCCGCCCTCGGCCTGACCCCGGAACGGCCTGCGAAGCGGCGGGAAATCGTAGCGACCTACCGCTACCGCGATGCTACTGGGGTCGAGGTTCGCCAGAAGATCCGCTACGCGCCCAAGGACTTTCGCATCCGCCATCAGGACCCCGCCGGCCAGTGGGTTTATAAAGCCGGTCCCGGCCCGGCGGTGCTCTATCGCTTGCCGGAACTGCGCCAGGCCATCGCTGCGGGGGCGACGGTGTTCGTGGTGGAGGGCGAGAAGGACTGCGACCGGCTGGCGGCGGGCGGCCTGGCCGCCACCACCAACATCGAAGGGGCCGCACAGTCCGACCAGAAACCGAAATGGCGCAAGGCGTACACCGCCCAACTCGCCGGAGCGGCTCGCGTCGTCCTGCTCCCCGACCACGACGAGCCCGGACAGGCGCACATGCAGGCCATCGCTCAGGCGCTGCAGGGCCAGGTCGGTGAGGTGCGGCTGCTGGCACTACCCGAGCTGCCGGCCAAGGGCGATGTGTCCGACTGGCTGAACCAGGGTCACACCGTGGCCGAACTGCTGGCGCTGGCGGCCGCCGCGCCGGTGTTCGTGTTCCCCACCCCGCCCGATTCCGCCCTGACACCCGCCGTCTCGAACGAACCGACCGCCCCGGTCGGAGCCGTTTACTGTCCCCCGACCGTCAGTCCCTGCACCCATCTGGCGAATTCGTACCGGATCCGCAACTACTACCAAGGCCGCATCTGGTACGCGCTGGGACTCGGCTGGATCCTGTGGACCGGCCGGTTCTGGCGGCCCGATCCCACGGGCGAAGGCGCCCTCGCGACCGGATTCGTCGGCGGCCTCTCGCGCCGCATCGCCCGGGAAGCCGCCACCCTCGCCCGCCGCGCCGCCCACGACGCTGACGAAGATCGTCGCAAGTCGCTGATGAACCAAGCCGAGACCCTGCTGAAATGGGCGGTGCAGTCCGAACACGAGCGCACCATCGCCGCGGGCCTCAAGCTGTCGAAACACGCCCTGCTGACCGACTACAGCGCCCTCAACGCCGACCCCTGGCGGTTCAACGTCCAGAACGGCACCCTCGACCTGCGCACCGGCGCCTTGCGCCCCCACGATCCCGCCGACCTCATCACCTTCCTGGCTCCCGTCATTTACGGCCCGGCCGCCCGGTGTCCGACCTGGGAGCGCTTCCTGCTCGAGGTCTTCGCCGGCGATCGCGATCTGGTGGCCTTCCTCCAGCGCGCGGTCGGCTGGTCCCTGACCGGCGTGGTCAAGGAACGCGCCCTGTTCTTCCTGTACGGCGACACCGGCAAGAACGGCAAAACCACCCTGGTGGAAACTCTGATGAAACTGGTCGGCGCCAGCGGCGAAGCCAGCTACGGCTACGGCCGCAAGGTCGGCGCCGACACCTTCATGAAGTCAAAGAATCCGGAAGACAATCAGCGCAAGGCGGCCACGCTGGCCGGTCCGCGCTTCGTCTGCACCAGCGAGGTGGATGAAGAACACCGGCTCAACGAACAGTTGATCAAGGACATCACCGGCGGCGATACCCTCGAAGGGCGGCGGCTCTATCAGGAAGCGTTTACCTTCAAACCGCAGTTCAAACCCTGGATGTACGGCAATCACAAGCCGGAAATCCGGGGCACCGATGACGCCATCTGGTCGCGGGTGCGCCTGGTGCCCTTCGAGGTGAGTTTCAAGGGCCGCGAAGACCTCGATCTGGCCGACAAACTGGAAGCCGAACTCCCCGGTATCCTCAACTGGGCCATCGAAGGTTGCCTGGACTGGCAACGCCACGGCTTGCAACCCCCGGCCAAGGTCCAGGCCGCCACCCAGGCCTACCGCGAGGAAATGGACGTGTTCGGCCCATTTATCCGGGAATGCTGCATCGTTCATCGCAACGCGGAGGTGTGGGCGAACGATCTATGGAACGCTTACCGGGTGTGGTGCGCAGAGGCCGGCGTCAGGGAGCAAAGTCAGACTAAACTGGGTAATTATTTGACTTCAAAAGGTTTTATCAAAGAAGGAAGCCATAGGGTGAAACGGATTGGCATTGGTCTTTCGCCCAGGACTTCTACCGGTGACCGCGACAGTTGCGACAGTTGCGACACTAAGTCGGAAAAATCCCCATAGGGGATACTCTATAGGGACTTTCCGGAACTACTGTCGCAACTGTCGCAACTATCGCAACCCCCAAAAACCAGGTCATGTTTTTTAGATGCTTCCTGATGACCCCGTTAAGGATGGGTTCCTGGGTTGTCTATTTGCATTTGGCTCCGGGCCGCCTGGTATCCGGTTTGCCAGCCATGATCGTAGGCCAGCCACGATAGCCCTAGAAAAACCAGTAAAAACAAAGTCGCAACCACGCCAACTGCGAGGAATCGTTGTTTCCGGCGTTGCAGGTTTGGCTTTGTGGTCGGAACCGTAATATTCCGGGCCACCTCTCTGAGAACCTGCGGAAAGTCGCGCTGAAACTCGCGCCTGGCGTTTTCCATCGCCGCTTGGGCGGTGGCGTCAGCGACCTGCTTGAGGTTGCCGAGGGTTGCCGCGACCGATGTTTCCATATCCTGGCGGAAGTACTGCAAGGCCATGATGATCAGCCACAGGGCGTCGTTATCCCGCAGGTCGAGCGCTTCCCGAACCCGGTCGAGTTCCCGAAGTTCGCGGTCGCTGGGCGGCCGGCCCAGCAGTCGGGTGAAACTCACCATCCAGCGGGTCCGAAAATCCGGTGCGTCACGCGGAGCGGAGAGCGTTGGCGGGGTCATGGAGAATGCGGGCGAACATCCGGGCGCAGGCATGGCGCCAGCGCGTCAACTCGGCCCGGTTGCCGAGCGGCAGATCGCGGGCGGCCTTGGCGATGGTCAAACGCCGGCCGAATAGATCGTCGCTGACCCGGTCGGCCAGATCGGGGAAATCGAGCGTTTGCCCGCCGGCGCGTTCGAGGGTCTCCCGCAGGCGGGATTGGTTGTACAACTCGAATTTCGCGGGCTCGCCGAAGTAGAGATTGCGCACGACATGAACCGTCGCGTTTGGCAGAGCGTCCAGGAACGGCTTGAGCAGTTCCAGGCTGTCCCGTTGGCGGTTGATCACCCAAAACGTCACCAGCGGGCGCTGGAGTTCGGCCAGGGTGCTGTCGAGGGTGACGCCGTGAACGCTCACGCCGTGATTGTTGCGGGCAGCCGTGTTGATGATCACCGGATGATCGGGCTGGCTTTCGCAGCGATTGATCAGGGCGATCCAGCCATCCGCCTCGTCCAGATCGAGGGTGGCGGTTTCCACCTCATCCCGATAGCACATCCAGACATCAGGATTCGTGGTGTCCGTCTCCACCAGGAGCACGGTTTCGTCCAGCGATTGGAGAGAGTCGATCAACGCCATCGTCACGATGCTTTTGCCAACTCCGCCCTTGCTGCCGCCCACCAGGTAAATCGGTTTCGCCATGCTGTGGTCCTCCAAAGGATCGTGGCGACCTCGACGGATTGACGTCAGGCGTCGCTGGTGAACCTCTAAATTTCGTCGGAATCCTCCCGGGGAATGAAGGTCCCCCGGCTCGCGGGCAACGGTGTTGGGATCGGCGGACGGGTCTCGCGCGGTTTCGGTCCCGGCGGCGGGTCAGGTTTGGCCTTGGCCGGTTTCGCCGTCGTTCGATGCAGGTAGGTTCTCAGCGTCGAGGCGGTGAGATGGAGTCCTTCCTCGCGCAAGCTGGCGACGATGTCGTCCATCGAATAACCGCGCTTGAGCACGTTCAGAATCGACTTGGACAGCCGTTCGATCGCCTCCCGCTTGCCGAAGCAGGCTTTGTCGATTTTCGGCAGGGCGTCCAGTTTCGTCGCGATGCGTGCGATCTGTTCGAGCGTGTATTCCGGCGCGTGTTTTCCCATGAATCACCTGGTGATCACGAACGATCCGTCGCTCCTTCGATCCGGCGAGCCGTCTCGATGCGGTTTTGAACCGTCGAGGCAGACGGTCGACCATCCGGCGAATCGCCCAACCGGCATCGCCGTCATTAAAATAGATTTATAATAAATAAAAAACAATAGTTAGGATTCAATCCTGGCAATAATGGGTCGTCGGATGGGGACGGTTCATCGTGCGGAAGATGTTGCCAGTCGTCATCCCGAACATCTCGGCGGCTTCCCCCGGCGGGTGTCCTCGTCGGGCGCGCAGGATGACCCTTGTCGAACGTCGAACCCGGAGAACGTGATGCCCCAGACCCGGAAGGAAACCGAACCGTTGACCGAGCGCATCGGCGTGCGGGTGACGGCCGGCGAAAAAGCCCGGCTGCGGGAAGATGCCGCGCTGGCCAGCCTGTCGGTATCGGAGCTGGTTCGGCGGCGGTATTTCGGACGGCCGATCCTGGCTCGGGCCGACCAGGCGATGGTGCGCGAACTGCGCCGGCTGGGCGGCTTGCTCAAGTCCATACGCGCCGAGAGCGGCGGGACGCAACCCCAGCAAACGGAAGAGGCCTTGCGCGCCGTCGTGGCCGCCATCGAACGCTTGGGCGATGATCGTCAAAAAGATTAAAACGAATCCGCGCCGGATGCCGGGCAAGGCCGCGCGGGTGACCCGGCTGGTCGATTACATCGACGCTCCGGAAAACCGGCGGCAACAGGAGAAATGCGTGTATGCGGGCGCGCGCAATTGCCTGTGCGACAGCCGCGCCGGTCAAAAGGCCGAGATGATTGCCCTGGCCCAGGAGGCGGTCGCCAGCAGGAATCCGATTCAGCACTGGGTGCTGAGCTGGCGGGAAAGCGAGCAACCGACTCCAGCGCAGTTGGAGCAAGCGGTCGATCTGTTTCTCGACGAACTCGGGATGCGGGCGCATCAGGCGCTGTATGCGTTCCATGCCGATACCGACGATTTTCACCTGCATCTGGTGGTGAATCGCGTCCATCCCGAGACGCTGAAGGCGATCAAACCTAACGGGGGTTTCGATCTGGAGGCGGCGCATCGCGCCATCGCCCGGATCGAACACGTCCAGGTGTGGGAACGCGAACCGAACGGGCGCTATCGGGTGTCGGCCACCGGGGAACTGGTCCGCGAGTCGCGCCGACGGGAACCGGGACCAGGATCCAAGGCGCGTGATCTGGAAGCGCGCACCGGAACGAGGTCAGCCGAGGGGATCGCTCTCGCGGAGGGCGCGCCGCTGTTGCGGAGGGCGACCGGTTGGGCCGACCTGCACCAAGGACTGGCGGCGCGGGGCCTGCGGCTGGAACCGCGGGGGAGGGGAGCGGTGTTGTGGGTCGGGGAGATCGCGGTCAAGGTCTCCCGCCTCGGGCACGAGTGCGGGCTGGGGGCGTTGCGCCAACGCCTGGGCGCATATCGTCCGGCCGAATCGGACCTCCCACCGGGCGAGCGTGTGCTGGAATCGGTCCAGTCGGACCGGCCTGAAAAGTCGGCGTACCGCAGGGAACGCCAGAACGATCACCGGGCGAAAGCGCAGGACCTGGCAGCGCTCCGGCGGCGCCAGCAGGCGGAACGGCAGGCCTTGCGCGATCGGCATCGCGAGGCGCGCCATCACTGGCTGCGCGGCTCGTGGCAAGGTCGCGGCCTGCAATTGAACGCCTTGCGCAGCGCGCTCGCCACCCTCCAGGCCGGCGAGCGGGTAGCCTTGCGGGACCGGCACGGCCAGGAACGGGCCGCGCTGCGCCAGCGGCATCCACGCTTTCCCGACGACGAAGAATGGCGGCGCGAACGGCGCGACGCCGACTCGAGTGCCCCCGAGGGCAGTCGGCGGAGCGAACCCCCGGGCCTCTCGGCTGGCGGTCCGAGGGCGCCGGTGTCGGCTGGCGGCGAGGCGCCACCAGCCGGACAGGCCCCCGGCGCCCGGCCTGCCGTTTCCGTCGGCGTATCGGCCACCGAGATTTATCGGCGACATTTCCAGGATATCCGGGGCCGGGAAGGCAGCGCGCTCGACCGGTCGCGCGTGGATGCGATGATCGCCGTGCGACTGCGAATCACCGGGCATTCCCGCGACGACATGATCGCCACCCTGGCGAACGGCGCGCCGACGCTCTGGGAGGGGGATGACGAACGGCATTGGCCGACATACGCGGCGCGCGCCGTTCGCTATGCCTTCGGACCGGCCGGCGACCGGGAAGTCGAGCGCCTGGCGCGGTATCGGGAATCGTGGCGGGCGTTGGAAAGCCGGCCGCTCCAGCGCTGGCCGAGCGAACCGGGGCCATCCTGGCGTTAGCATTCGGTTTGCAAAACAGCAATCGGCATTCTATAGTAATCATCAGTAAATAATGTTTTTTATATTTAATAGAGCAATAGTTTAATGCCAACCGGCACCTCGATTCTGGAGGCGTTCAGCCAGAGCTATCCGGGCCTGATCCGGTTGCTCACCGTGGTGGCGTACCTGCTGGGGATGTGGGCTGGCGGGTCGGCGTTTCTCAAGCTATGGCGACGCCAGCGCTACGAGCCGGACGCGACCGCCGGTGGCATCGCACTGCGGCTGCTGACGTGCGCGGTGTTCCTGTATCTGCCCGCCGCCATCGCCAGCGGCCAGGCCACCGTGTTCGGGGAACCCACGATTCTGAGCTACACCCCCGGTTCGGCGCTGTCGGCCAGTGGCCAGATCGTGGTGAGGACGGTGCTGGGTTTCGTCCAGATCGTCGGGCTGTGGGCCTTTCTGTGGGGATTCCTGCTCCTGAACCGCGCCCATGCGCGCGGGGGTTACGAGCCCGGGCTGGGCGCGAAGGGGGCGACCCACATCGTGGGCGGCATTCTGGCCATGAACGGCGTCGCCACCCTCAAGATGGCGGCGGAGACCTTCGGCTTGCAGGCGCTGCTGCAGTACCTCATCGAGTGAGTGGAGCGATGGCGTGGAGGATCTGAACATGAGCGAGATCATGACGTGGAAACGGTGGCGGCCGGTGGGCCGGATCATTGCCGGCATCACCCTGGGCGCGGGGGTGGTGGGGACGTTGCTGGCCGGTGGACCGGCCCTGGCGGATACCGCCGGCGATATCGGCGCCCACCTGGCGACTCAGGGCGAAAACATCGGCAAGGCGATCTCCGTGCTGTTTTACCTGGGCGGGATGGCCGCCGGGGGCGGGGCGTTCATGAAGCTCAAGGCGAACCGCGATAACCCGCAACAGCACCCGCTGTCGCACGCGGTGGTCCTGGGGCTGGTGGCGGCCGGCCTGCTGTTTCTGCCCGAGACGTTCCAGACCACGGGCGATACGGTCTATCAAACCGGCGCCGCCAAGAATCAAATCCAGGGCACCACGGCCATCGGCGGCGGTTGAGGCCGGGATGGCGGATCGGATCGAGCCTTCGTTGATCGGGCGCTGGCTTGCGCCAGCCGGCGAACCGGCGGCGTTCACGCCCACGCCGGCGGCGATTTGCGGCGGTTGCGGTCTGGGCGTCGGTCGAACGGCGAGCCTGGTTCGAGAACCCGGTTCCGGCACGGCGCTGTGCCCGATCTGCCGGCTGGGCCGGGATCCGGCGACCCCATCGGGGGCGCTGGTGCTGGCCTGGTTGCCGGAATTCGCCCAGGGCGAACTGAATCGGTTGTACACCACCCTGACCCTGGATCTGCTGCGCGCACGCCAGGCTGGCCGGGAAGCGGGCGCTGGCATCCACTGGCGCGGCGAATTACTGGACGGTCTGTACGCCCGCGCCTGGAGCACCCAGCGCCATCTGCCCTGGACCCAGCATCTCTCCCTGCTCCGGGATACGCTGCTGGCCCTGCCGGATTCCGAACGGGCGTCCGCCCTGCCGGTGCTGGCCGGTCTGCGTTACTTGCCCAACCCCCGGCATCCCCCGCTGGGGGTATTTTTTCGCCGGTTGTTGACCGAACTCGACGCAGCCGATTAACACGAGATCGCCGAAGGGAAAAATCAAGCCAGGATACGGGACCCCAGGACGGTGGTGATAAAGCACCTTCATTCGGCATGTTTCGGGTCGTCTATGGGGTCTGCTCGCGAAGATGTCGTGGTTACAACCCAAATTTGGTTAACTCAATGAGGTAAGCCCCCGGCTCTGCCGGGGGACTCACCGAGGTTTGACCT
>JAVMKJ010000067.1:0-28374 GCA_031732855.1 Candidatus Competibacter sp. | reverse complement strand
GGCGCCGGAGTTGCCGCGGGTGGCGGCGACACGGGTGGCGTATCCGACCGGGGTTCGGGAGGCGGGATCGCCGATTCCGGGCCGGTAATGGCCGCCGACGCCCCAGACGCGACCTCGGGCTGCGCCGGTTCCAGCACGACGACCCGCTCCGGGACTTCGAGCCTCTCCGCCGGCGGCGGCAGCACGACGTCGAACCGCGGCGGCGCGGGAAAATGGAACGACCGCCAGTTCGTCGGTATCCCAAACAGCAGGACAGCGTGCAGACCAAGCGCCAGCAGCAGCGCCAGTGCCATCCGCCGGCGGGCTTCATCCGCGTCCGGAACGAGGACGTTCATCCATGGCGATCCCATGCCGGTCGTGGAAAAATTCCCTTCCCCGGCCAAGGATCGGGTGGCGCGCGGCGCCGGGGTGGTTCGAAGCGGCGATTCCACGGGTCGGATAGGAGCGCGACATCGCCGGCGCCGGTCAGCGCCGCGGTTGCCGCTCGATGGCGGCCATCAGATCGCCGCCGATGTCCAGGCCGAACCGGGCATCCAACTCCCGGGCGCAGGTGGGACTGGTGACGTTGATCTCGGTCAAATAGTCGCCGATCACGTCCAGACCGACGAACAGCAGGCCCATTTCCCGCAACTTCGGCGCCACCTGGGCGCAGATCCAACGGTCGCGCCCGTTCAATGGCACGCCCTCGCCGCGACCGCCCGCCGCGAGATTCGCCCGGGTCTCGCCCGCCTGCGGAATGCGCGCCAGCGCGTACGGGACCGGCTCGCCGTCGATCAGCAGGATGCGCTTGTCGCCGGCGACCACCTCCGGCAGATAGCGCTGCGCCATGCTCGACCGGCGGCCATGGTCGGTGACCGTTTCCAGGATCACGTTCAGGTTGGGGTCGTCCCGCCGCAGGCGGAACACCGAGGCCCCCCCCATGCCGTCCAGCGGCTTCACCACGATGTCGTCGTGCTCGTCCAGGAACGCCTTGAGCCGCGCCGCTTCCCGGCTGACCAGGGTCGGCGGACAACATTGCGGGAATCGCAGAGCGAAAAATTTCTCGTTGGCGTCGCGCAGGCTGCGGGGCCGGTTCACCACCAGAACCCCGGCCGTTTCGGCCAGTTCCAGCAGATAGGTGGTGTAGATGTATTCCATGTCGAACGGTGGATCCTTGCGCATCAGGATCGCATCCAACTCCGCCAGCGGCAGTTCCCGCTCGCCGTGGAAGGCGAACCAGTCGCTCTTGTCGTCCCGAACGCTCACCAGCCGGGACCGACCGAACGCCTCGCCGCCGCGAGCGTAGAGATCGGCCTGCTCGAAATAGTGCAATTCCCAGCCGCGGGCCTGGGCGGCGAGCAGCATGGCGAAGGTCGTGTCCTTCTTGATGGTAATGGTGGCGATGGGGTCCATCACCACGCCAAGCTTGATGGTCATGGTCGGCCTGTCCGTCAGGTTGGGCGATCCCGGTCCGAAATATCCGGCGGGGCGAGCGGGCCGCGACCCCGAAAGTCGCGAATCGCGGTTTGTTTCATGGCATCGTTGTCGTTAGTATGCTAAAAATCATGCAAAAAAGACCAAGCTTTAATCACGGCCAAGCGCGCCGCCCAAAAGCGGTGGGGATGGCGACCATTCCCGATTTGGATCCGGCGCGACGACTTCCGGCTCCGAATCCCGTTCCGAGGACAGTCATGTGGCAGATGCGGCAATAACCACCTCCGCGGCACCCTCTCCGCTGCATCCCTTCGATATCCTGCTGCGGCTCGACCAGCGCATCCGCGAGCGGGCGCCGGTCGTGGCGATCAACGCCCAGTTGTCGGAAATTCGCGGGCGGCTGGCGTTGCGCCTTGCTCCGTGGAACCTGCTATTCTCCATGGATGACGTCGCCGAAATCGTCCCGGTTCCCCGCGTGACCCGGGTGCCCGGCGTCAAGCGCTGGCTGCTGGGCATCGCCAACCTGCGCGGCAAGGTCATATCGGTGTCGGATCTGCGGGATTTTCTGACCGAGCGGCCCACCACGCGGGTGCCGGGCAGCCAGATCGTCGTGGTGCGCTCCGGGACGTGGGATTACGGCCTGCTGGTCGATGAAATCATCGGCATGCGACACTTCGGACCGCAGCATCGCCTGCCGTCGCTGGATGCCGTGGAGGCGAACCTTCGTCCCTACGTCTCCGAGGCATTCCTGAACGACAACCAGCAATGGTTGGTCTTCAATACCGGCAAGCTGCTCTCGGAGTCCAGATTTTTGAATGCGGCCATCTAGATTTTCGAGAATTTCCCCGCCGGACGATCGGGCGGGGCCGGTCAGAACCATGTTCGACGAGAAATAACCAATGCGTGACTCGCGAGATCATTCGGTGTTGAAAGGGTTTTCTGTCACCTATCTGGCGGTGCTGGGTGCGCTGGTGCTGTTCATCGTGCTGATGGGCGTCATTTTCATCATGCTGGCGCGGCAGAACGAACAGAATGAAATCTACTTCAATCTGACCAGCGAACAGCGCCTGCTGTCGCGCGCGATCGTGACGGAAGCCCTCGAAGCCGCGCGGGGCAAGGAAGCGGCGTTCGCCAGGCTCAAAAACAGCCGCGACCGCTTCGAGCAAATCCTGGGCGATCAGAAAAACGGCAACGCCGAACTGGGGTTGGCGCCTTCGCCGGCCGCGCTCCAGCGGTACCTGGCCGAACTGGAAAACCGCTGGAAACCGATCCGGGGCGAGATCGATACCGTCTTGGCCGGACGCGATCCAGTGGTGTCGGTCAGCAATTTCGTGCCCCTGCTGGAAAGCTCCCTGACTCAGATGATCACCCTCTCCGATGAGATTGCCAAGAGCTTGGCCAACAACCGGGGCGATCCCCAGCAGGTCTACCTGGCCACCAACCAGCTGCTGCTGGCGCAGCGGATCGAGAGCGATCTCAAGCGCATGCTGACCGAGGGAGGTCTGAGCGCCGCCACCGCCGCCGACCGTTTCAGCCGAAACGTCAGTTTGTTCGGCCGGGTCCTCAAGGGCATGCGCGAAGGCGGGCCGGGCATCGATCGCGTGAATATTCCCGCCGGCGCCGGCAAGCTGGCCGAACTCGCCGACCTGTTCAAATCGCTCGAGGCCGAAACCGCGCGCATCGTCGAAAAATCCCCGGAACTGGTGAAGGTCCAGAACGCGGCCCAGGGCATCGCCGACAAGGGCGACGCCCTGCTGGAGGCGGCCACCAAGCTGCTGGAGGAATATACCGGGACCGGTCGCCAAATCCACGTGTTCGGCATCTTGCTCAGCTATCAGATCGCCTACTTCCTGGGCGTGCTCGCCCTGATCCTGCTGCTGGTTCTGTTCTACGTCCAGAACCGCGAAAGCCGGCAACGGCTGGTCGATGCCGAACAGCGCAAGCAGGAGACCGAGGAGCAAAACCGCCGCAACCAGGACGCCATTCTCCGGTTGCTCGACGAATTGGGCAATCTGGCCGAGGGCGATCTGACCGTCCAGGCGAGCGTGACCGAGGACATCACCGGCGCGATCGCCGACTCGATCAACTACGCCATCGAAGCCCTGCGCGACCTGGTATCTACCATCAACAGCACTTCGGGGCTGGTCGCGGCCGCCGTGCAGGAAACCAGCGCCATCGCCGACCGGCTGGCCAAGTCCAGCGAGATCCAGGCCCGGCAGATCGAGAACGCCAGCGCCACCGTGACCCAAATGGCCCAGTCGATGGACGAGGTTTCGGCCAAGACCGCCGCGTCCGCCGAGGTGGCCGAAAAATCGGTGGGCATCGCTCACGAGGGCGGTGACCGGGTGCGGCGCACCATCCACGGCATGAACGCCATCCGCGAGCACATTCAGGATACCTCCAAGCGCATCAAGCGCCTGGGTGAATCCTCGCAGGAGATTGGGGATATCGTCGCGCTGATCAACGACATCGCCGACCAGACCAACATCCTGGCCCTGAACGCCGCGATCCAGGCTTCGGCGGCCGGCGAGGCCGGCCGCGGCTTCGCCGTGGTCGCCGATGAGGTGCAGCGGCTGGCCGAGCGGTCCAGCAACGCCACCAAGCGCATCGAGACCCTGGTCAAGACCATTCAGGCCGATACCAACGAGGCGGTCATCTCCATGGAGAAGAGCACGTCCGAGGTAGTCGGCGGCGCCGGCCTGGCCGAGAAAGCCGGCGAGGCGCTGGAAGAGATCGAGAAGGTATCCGCCAACCTGGCCGAACTGATCGACGAGATCTCCAAATCGGCCGGCCAGGTCTCGGAGATGGCCTCGCGAGTGTCGACCGCCATGATTTCCATCAACGAAATCACCGGTCAAACCGCCGAGAGCAGCGTGTCGACCGCATCCGCCATCGGCAAGCTGAATCAACTGGCGCAGGAATTACGGCAATCGGTGGCGGGTTTCCGTTTGCCCGATTAAGTTCGCGGGTCGGGGCTGGATGCAATATCGCGCCCCCGTCCCGACGAACGTGGTTCCGAACGGCAACGGCCCGCCGGGCAGGTTTCCCGCACGGAGGTAACGTGATGATTTCGCATCGTGGCGCCGATAATCCACTTGGCCCCCTCAAGGACGACTTGTTGCTCGCCCTGCGGCGGATTCAGCTGAATCTGGACGCGTATTGCGAGGATCCGACCGAATCGGCGCCACTGGAAACGATGATCGATGCCATCGATCAGATTCGTGCCCCACTGGCGGCTCTGGAACATCGCGAGGCGGCCGCCCTGCTGGAGGAAATGCGCGCGACCACCCTGGATCTGGCGCGGAAGACGCCCTCGCCCCTGAATCCCGCGATCTTGCGGCAGGCGACCGAACAGTTGACGGCCTATCTGGAAAACTGCCTGTCCCCTGGCAACAGCCGGCGGCCGGACGCCGAATTGCCCGAGACAACGACCACCTTGCGTCATGCGCGCCGCCGCGACGCTCGTACCACTGCTGGTGATGGCACGAGCAACGGCCGGGTGGAACCCTTTTCGGGCCCCCATTCAATGCAGGAAACCCTGAAGCGACTGCGGCAAATCGTGGCCGACACGCTGGAAGGAGCCCCGGACCATCCCAAATCCTGGGAGGCCATGCGAGGCGAACTGCAAACCCTTCACTGGTTGATGAAGGAGCAAAACTGGACTCGAGCCACCCAGGTGTTCGGCCGTCTGAACCGGATCGTCGAAGTGCTGGCCGAGGGCGCCGCCGAGCATTACGGATTGCTCGTCAGCGGGGTCTGCGCCGAAATCCTGGCCGGGCTGAGTTACTGCCCGGAGCCGCTGGACAGTGGCGGGCCCGTGCCGGTGGCGGCCTTAAGCAAGGCGGAACAACATCTCGCCCAACTGGATACCCTGCTCGACCTGCCGGCGATGGCCGAAACATTCCCCGTCAGGCCCCTTGCCGGGGCCTCGAGGCCGGAGCCCACGCCGGCCAGAGTCGCCGACGCCGCGACCGCCATGCCGTTTGCCACGACCGACGTCGAACTCGCCTTTCCCGATTGGCCGGATTCTCCAGCGCCGCCGCTCGAACAATCGGGCACGACCATCCCCGAAGATTCGATCGACATCGAATGGCCAGAATCGGACATCGACTCCACGCCGGTGGCAGGCACTCGCGCGGCGCCTCCAGCGATCGCGGAGGCGTCCGAGCCGGATCTGGACCTCGGCCTGGACCTGGACCTGGACCTGGACCTGGATATCGGTCTGGACCTGCCCGAGAAACCGGATTTGGATCTGGGCCCGCCCGAGAAACCGGACTTGGACCTGAATCTGGACCTGCCCGAGGAAGATGCGGACACGGCCGCGACCACCACGGTTAACCTGGTGGATCTCATCGGTCTGACGGACGCCGATCCCGAATTCGTGGAGGTCTTTCTCGAGGAAGCGCGGGGCGAACTGGACGCCATTCGGGAACAACTGACCGTCTGGCGGGCGGATCCCCACGATCGCCAGGCCCTCATCACCATCCGCCGGGCATTTCATACCCTCAAGGGTAGCGGTCGCATGGTCGGCGCAACCGCGATCGGCGACTTCGCCTGGGAATTCGAAAGCCTGCTGAATCGGATTCTGGACGGTAGTCTGAGCGCAATCCCGGCTATCGCCGACCTCGTCGCGGCAGCGACCGCGGCCCTGGCACCGCTGGTGGGCGAAATTTCGCCGCGGGGTGGCGAACTGGACGTCCTGCCGGCGCTGACCGCCCGGGCGCGGGCGCTGTTGCGGGTTACGCCGGAACCCGTCATGGCAACGCCGCCGGCCCCGGCGATGGCGCCGGCAATCGATTTGGAATTCCTGGAGGTCTTTCTCGAGGAAGCGCGAGGCGAATTGGAGGTCATTCGGGAGCAACTGATCCTCTGGCAGCGAGATCCGCGGGATCGCCAGCCGCTGATCAACATCCGCGGGGCGTTTCAAACCCTCAAGGGTAGCGGTCGCGTGGTCGGCGCGACCGCTATCGGCGATTTCGCCTGGTGCTTCGAGAACCTGTTGACTCAAATTCTCAACGGTACGCTGGAGGCATCGCCTGCGATCAACGACCTGGTTGGCGAGGCCGTCACGGCCCTGGCGCCGCTGGTCGGCGAGACGCCCGCCACCGCCGAAGCCGCGGCGGGCCTGGCTCCCCTGACGGCGCGCATCGATGAACTGTTGCGGGAAGCGATGGCCGGTGTCGCGCCGGTCCCGACCCAGCCGGTCGAGGCGGCCGGGATCGAGGCGCCCGCTCCGGTCGAACCGATGGAACCGGTCGAGGCGGCCGGGATCGAGGCGCCCGCTCCGGTCGGAATCCTCCTTCCGATGGAAGCCCACCCACCCGAAATCGCCGGTCCGGAGCCGGCCGCATTACCGGAGGTGGATCTCGAACTGGTGCGGGTTTTCCAGTACGAAGCCGCCGAAATCCTCGATGCCAGCGATGCCATCCTGCAGCAATTGAGCGCCGAACCCGCCCAGCCCGGACTGTTGAACGATCTGCGCCGGGGAATGCACACGCTCAAGGGCAGCTCGCGCATGGCCGGCGTCATGGCGGTCGGCGACCTGGCTCACGCGGCGGAGTCGGTGCTGGACGCCATCGGCAAGGGAATCGGCCGTGTGACGCCGGTCGTTCTGGATACCTTGCAACAGGCACTGGACCGGCTGAACCGCATGCTGGCGGCAGCCGCTGGCGGCATGAACCCGGCGAGCGCGACCGACCTGATCGGCGACCTGCACCGTCTGGCCGAGGTGGTTGCCACGGGCGAACCGGCCGAGGAACTGCCTCTGGCCGCGCCCGCCGGCATCGAGGAACCAGCGGCCGTGATTCCGGAACCCGTTTCGTTCCAGGCCATGACCGAGCTGGATCAGGAACTGATGCAGGTTTTCCAGACCGAGGCGACCGAAATTCTCGATTCCAGCGACGTCATCCTGCAACGGTTGCGCGACGAACCGGACAGCGGCGAACTACTGAACGATCTGCGCCGGGAGATGCACACGCTCAAGGGCAGTTCGCGCATGGCCGGCTTCATGATGGTTGGCGATCTGGCCCATGCCGCGGAATCGGTGCTGGACGCCCTCGGCAAGGGTGTCCTGAAGACGTCGCCGCTCATCCTGGATCATGTTCAGCACGCCCTGGATGGCCTGCACCAGATGCTGGGAACCTTGGTCGGTGGCGGACAGCCGCCGACGCATCAGGACCTGATCGACGAACTGCACGGCGTGCTCGGCGGCAAACCGGCGGAACGGCCAAAACCCGTCGCGCCCACCGTCGCGGTCGCGCCCGAGGCCCGTCCGACCGAGACGCCCGCGGCCCGCCCGCCCGAGACGCCCGCGGCCACGCCCGCCGACAGCATCCGCGTCAGCGCCGCGCTGCTCAATACCCTGGTCAATCAGATGGGCGAAAGCAGTATCTTCCGTGCCCGTATCGATCAGGGCGTCGGCGCGATGAGCTTCAACCTGAACGAACTGGAACAGACCATCGCCCGGCTGCGCCGTCAGGTGACGAATCTCGCCACGCAGGCCGAAGCTCGCATCCAGTCGCGTCAGGATCAGGGCGCCAAGGCCCACCAACTGGAATTCGATCCTCTGGAACTGGATCGCTTCACCGAGTTGCAGCAGGTCAGCCGGTCGCTGATGGAGATCGCCGACGACTTGGGCAATGTCGGCAACACCATGAGCGAGCATGCCCGGGAAATCACCACGCTGCTCGACCAGCAGGCCAAGGTCAACAAGGAAATCCAGCAGGGTTTGATGCGTACCGGCATGGTACGGTTCGGCAGCGTCATCCCGCGACTGCGGCGAGTGGTGCGGCAGGCCAGCCAGGAGCTGGGCAAGCGGGCGGAATTGCTGGTGGGTGGCGAGGAGTCGGAAGTCGACCGCACTGTGTTGGAGAACATGGTCGCTCCGCTGGAGCACATGCTGCGCAACTCGCTGGCGCACGGTATCGAGGCGCCGGAACAGCGCCGGGCGGCCGGTAAATCCGATATCGGCACCATCACTCTGAGCCTGCGCCGGGAGGGCGCGGAACTGGTGCTCGAACTGGGCGATGACGGGGGAGGCCTCAACTTCGACGCGATCCGCGCCAAGGGCACGGAAAAAGGTCTTTTGTTGCCCGAACAGCCGGCGACCCAGGAAGAGCTGATCGCCCTCCTGCTGCGCCCCGGTTTTTCCACCGCCAGCACGGTTACCCAGATTTCCGGGCGCGGCGTCGGCATGGACGTGGTGAACGCGGCCATCCGCGCCATGCGCGGCGCATTGCTGATCCAGACCGAGCCCGGCCAGGGAACCCGCTTCATCGTCCGCCTGCCGTTTTCGCTGTCGGTTACCCAGGCTTTGCTGGTACAAGCCGGCGACGCCACGTTCGCCATTCCCCTGCTTAGCATCGAACTGGTGGCCCGGCTCAAGGAAAGCGAATTCCAGGCTTATCTGTCCGGCGAGCAAAGCCAGCATCAGTACAGCGACCGCCACTATCCGGTCCATAACCTCGGCATTCTGATCGGCAGCGAACACCTGCTGCCCTTCGAGGAAGCCAAGGACCGCCGGCCCCCCGTCCTCCTGTTCCGTAGCGCCGAAGCCAGCGCCGCCCTGCAGGTCGAGGCGGTGCAGGGCAACCAGGAAATCATCGTCAAGCCGGTCGGCCCACAGTTCAACGGCGTGCCCGGTATTTCCGGCGCCACCGTGCTGGGCGACGGTCGGGTGGTGGTGGTGCTGGAACTGGCGGCGCTGGTGCGCAACATCGGCTCCCAGCGGCAGAAACAGACCGAAAGCCGGGCCTTGCGGATGGCGCGCCAGGAAGTCCGGCAAGAGCGGATCAGCATCATGGTCATCGATGATTCGATCACCATGCGCAAGGTCACCGCCCGCATTCTGGAGCGCCACAACATTCATGCCATTACCGCCAAGGATGGCCTGGATGCCGTGGCGATGCTGCAAACCCAGGTACCCGATCTGGCGATCCTCGACATCGAGATGCCGCGCATGGACGGGTTCGAAGTCGTCGCTCACGTCCGCAACCAACCCTATCTGCGACATCTGCCGGTCATCATGGTAACCTCGCGCGGCGGCGAGAAGCATCGCGAGCGGGCCATGAAGCTGGGGGTCAACGATTACCTGACCAAACCCTATCAGGAAGAACAGTTGATGCAGTCGATCCGCAAGATTCTGGGCGAGCGCGCCCTGGAACTGATCACCTGAGCACCGACTCATTCTGGAAGGCGTCAGGCGCCAGGTCATAACCGGCATCTTGATGCCCGACCTTCACCCTGATCCCCGAACCCTTAAAATTATGGACGCTTCCTCGAACCTACGCTGTTTGCTGATCGCGGTACAGGGCGGGCAAATCATCCTGCCGAACAGTCTCGTCGTCGAAGTCCTGCCCTTCGCGACCCCTCTGCGGATCGAAATGGCACCTCACTGGGTGGTCGGCGCCATGCTGTGGCGCAATCTGACCACGCCTCTGGTGAGTCTGGGACGGCTGATCTTTCGCGTGGCGCCCGAAACCGATATCAACTCCCGCATTATCTTCGTCAATACCCTCGGCACCGATTCCAAGCTGCCGCACTTTGGGATCCTGAGCACCTCGGCGCCGAGGCCACTCAACCTGCAACGCCAGGACATCGAACCGGATCCGGACGTCCCCGAGGACGATCTGCGCCGGCCGGGCATTCTGGTCTGGGCACGCCATCAGGATCGGCCGGTCATCATTCCGGATCTGGAAGCCATCGAGGCGGTGCTGCAACCGCTGATCCGCCGGGCGTGACCGGTACGGAGCGTTCGTCCGGTCCATGCGATTAAGCAAGATCAAGCTGGCCGGGTTCAAATCGTTCGTGGACCCCACGGTGCTGCATTTGCCCAGTAATCTGGTCGGCATCGTCGGTCCCAATGGCTGCGGCAAATCCAACATCATCGACGCGGTGCGGTGGGTCATGGGGGAAAGTTCGGCCCGCAGCCTGCGCGGCGAAACCATGAACGATGTGATTTTCAACGGCGCGGCCAGCCGCAAACCCATCGGGCAGGCCTCCATCGAGATGGTATTCGACAACAGCGAGGGGCGGCTGGGCGGTCCATGGGCCAGTTACGCCGAGATCGCCATCCGGCGTCTGCTGGGCCGCGATGGCCAGTCCAGCTACTTTCTCAACGGAACCCACTGCCGCCGCCGCGACATCGCCGATATCTTTCTGGGTACCGGCCTCGGACCGCGCAGCTACGCCATCATCGAGCAAGGCATGATTTCGCGAGTGGTCGAGGCCAGGCCGGAAGAACTGCGGGTTTTTTTGGAGGAAGCGGCCGGCATTTCCCGATACAAAGAGCGCCGCCGCGAAACCGAGACCCGCATCCGCCATACTCGCGAGAACCTGGAGCGGCTCGACGACGTGCGCGCGGAACTGGCCCGACAACTCCAGCACCTGCGACGGCAGGCGCGCGCCGCCGAACAGTATCGCGAATACCGCGCCGAGGAGCGCCGGACGCGCGCGGAGCTGTTGGCCCTCCGCTGGCGCGAATTGCAAGCCGACGTCCTCGAGCGCGAGCGGGTCCTGGGCCAACAGGAAACGGCCCTGGAGGCGTTGCTGGCCGAGCAGCGCCGCCTGGAAGCGGAACTGGAGGCCGGCCGGGCGCGGCGGGCGGAGTCGAACGAGGCTTGCAACGACACTCAGGGCCGTTATTACCAGGCGGGCGCGGAAATCAACCGGCTCGAACAGATTCTGCAACACCAACGGGAGCTGCGGCGGCGACGCGAGGAGGACTGGCGCCACACCGAGGCGATGCTGGAACAGGTCGAGTCGCAACGGACGCTGGATCGGGCAAAGCGGAACGAACTGGCCGCCGAGTTGGCGGACGCCGAGCCGGAACTGGCGCGAGTTCTGACCCGGGAGGCGGACGCCGGCGCGGCGCTGACCGCCGCCGAGTCCGCGCTGCGCGAGGAGCAAGCGACCTGGGACGTCTTTACCCGGCGCAACGGAGAGGCCCAGCGCCAGGCCGAGGTGGAGCGTACCCGGATCGAGCATTTGGAGCGGCAACTGACCCAGACCGAACGCCGGCTGGAACGACTGCGGTTCGAACAGGAACGACTGACCGGCGCCGATCCCGAACGGGAACTCGCCGAATTGCGCGAAGCCGAACGGACCGTCGCCGAGGACCTGCGGCGCGATCAGGACGAACTGGCCGGCGCCGAGGCCGGGCTGGGCGCGACCCGGGAAGCCCTGCGCCAGGCCGGCGATCTCTTGCGGGGACTGGAGGAACGATTGCAGGCCGGTCGCGGCCGACTGGCTTCGCTGCACGCCTTGCAGGAAGCGGCGCTGGGCCGGCACGACCGGGAGTCGAACGACTGGCTGAGCGTCCGGCACCTGGCCGACGCACCGCGATTGGCCGAACGACTGGAGGTCGAATCCGGCTGGGAAACGGCGGTGGAAGCGGCGCTGGCCGGTTGGCTGGAGGCGGTCTGCGTGCCGGATCTCGACGCGCTGGCCCGAACCGCCGCCGAACTGTCCCAGGGCCGCCTGACCCTGTTCGAACCACCGCTCGTGACGGCGCCGGTTGCGGTCGCGAACGCGGCGCCGGCGGAGGCATTGGCGGCCAAGGTGCGCGCGCCGTGGTCGCTCGCCGACTTGCTGGACGGGGTGACGACCGCCGCCACCGTGGCGGAGGCGTTGGCCCGCCGCGCTGGCCTGCGCGAGGGCGAAACCGTGGTGACGCCGGACGGCGTGCTGTGCGGGCGCCGCTGGCTGCGGCTGGCGCGCGGCGGCGACGATGGCGTGCTGGCGCGCGAGCGGGAAATTCGCCAACTGGAAACGAAGCTGGGCGAGGATGCGGCGGCGCGGGAACGGCAGGCGGCGCAACGGGAACAACTCCGCGCCCGGCAGCGCGAACTGGAGCAGCAACGTCACGATTTGCAGCAGGCGGTCAACCAGGGGCATCGCCACCACGCCCGCGCGCTGGGACAACTGGACGCGGCGCTGGCCCGCCGGGAGCAGGCGAAACTCCGCCTCGTCGCGCTGGTCGAGGAACGGATGGAACTGGACGATCAATGCCAGCAGGACCGGGAGCAGGCGCAACTGGCCCGGCTGCGGCTGGAAGAGGCGGCGCTGGCCTTGGAGAACCTGCGGGCGGAACAGGCGGAACGGCTCGCGGAGCGGGACCGACTGCGGGATGAAGTCCGCCAATGCCGCGTTCGAGCCGAGGCCACGCGCCAGGAAGCGGCCCGCCTGGCAGCCACGATCGAAACCTTGCGAGTGCGTTTGGCCGCCGCCGGGCAGGCGCTGGAGCGGCTGGACGCGCAGCGGGACCAGTTGCGGGCGCGAAGGGATCATCTGAACGCGGAGCGCGCCGGCGACACCGATGCGACGCTGGCGACTGCCGGGAACGAACTGGCGGGCTGGCTGGAAACCCGGCTCGCCATCGAGGCGGAACTGCGGGAAGCCCGCCAGCATCTGGAGGCGCGGGACGCCGAACTGGAAGCGGGGGAACAGGCCCGCGGTCGCTGCGAGCGGCGGGCGGAAACCTGGCGCCGGTCGATCGAGGAGCAACGGCTGGCCTTGGGCGAGAACCGGGTTCGCCAGCAAAATCTGCGCGAGCAGTTGGGCGAACTGGCCACCGATCCGGAAACCGTTCTACCATCCCTGCCGGAGGTGATGGCCGAGAGCGACTGGCTGGCCCGGCTGGAACAGGTGGAACGGCGCATCCAGCGGCTGGGGCCGATCAACCTGGCGGCCATCGAGGAATTCGCTCAGCTGTCGGAACGCAAACAGCATCTCGACGCGCAGAACGCCGACCTGCTGGAGGCGCTGGCCACCCTGGAAAACGCCATTCGCAAGATCGATCGCGAGACCCGGACCCGCTTCCGGGATACCTTCGAACGGGTCAACGCCGGACTGGGAGAACTGTTTCCGCGCCTGTTCGGCGGCGGTCAGGCGCATCTGGAACTGACCGGCGAGGACGTGCTGGACGCCGGCGTGGCGATCATGGCCAAACCGCCCGGCAAGCGGATCGGATCGATCGGCCTGCTGTCCGGCGGCGAGAAGGCGCTGACCGCCGTGGCCCTGGTGTTCGCCATCTTCCAACTCAATCCCGCGCCGTTCTGCCTGCTGGACGAAGTGGACGCGCCGCTGGACGATACCAACGTCGGCCGGTTCGGCGCGCTGGTCCGAGACATGTCGGCCCAGGTGCAGTTCATCTTCATCACCCACAACAAGACCACGATGGAAATCGCCCGGCATCTGGCCGGCGTGACCATGCAGGAACCGGGAGTATCGCGGCTGGTCGCGGTCGATGTCGAGGAAGCGGCGCGGCTGTCCGCGGTCGCTTAGCCGGCCATGCCGAAATCGCCACGGGGTTGCTGGCGGGCGCGGCTCCCGGTGCCTGCCCGGAAATCGCCCGACCCGGACGGGCGGCGCGGCTGTGGATGCAGTTTGTGAAAGCGTGAGGATTTCAGTATAAACGATGGAGCCGCCCCCCGCCCCCGGCTCGGCCGGAATGGGGGCTTAAAGGTTAAAGTATCGTTCCGCGGATCAATCCGATGATTGGAGCGAGCCGCAAGCTGGGGCTTTCGATTGATGGAACTGGACAAAACGCAGCTGCAGTGGTTGTTGGCCGGCATCGGAGCCGTCGTCGTGGCCCTGATCTATCTTTGGGGCATCCGCGCCCGGATCAGAGAAGGTATCCGCAAACGTCGGCGCCAGCCCTCGCTGGAAAGCGAGCCGATGTTGGATGGCGAGGAACCAGGACAACCACCCGACCCCATGTTGAACATGCACGATTTCGGGGAACTGGGTCGCATCACGCCCGACCATCATCTGGCCGATAAAGTGCTGGTCGATGTGGAAATCCGGCCCATCAACCGCAAGGTCGAACCGGCTGCCGGGGTGGATTCCGAAGCTCCACCCGCCGCGCCGGAACCATCGCGCGAGTCGCGCCGGGAGCCGGAGGTACCGCCGCCGCCGAAGATGACGGTGGTGTTGACCGTAATGGCGCCGCGCGGTCAGTTGTTCAAGGGAGCCCAAATCCAGGCGGCGACCGGAGAGTTGAAGTTTCGGCTCGGCGCCGGCGGCCTGTTCGAGCGGTTCCCGGATGAGGAATCCGCGCTCGATGGGCCGGTGTTCGGCATGGCGCACTTGCGCGAACCGGGAACCTTCGAACCCCTGGCGCTGGATGGCCTGGCCACTCCGGGCTTGCTCCTGTTCATGAAGCTGCCCGGACCGATGGAGGAAATGAAAGCGCTGGAACTGCTGGTGGTCACCGCCGACCAGCTGGCGCGAAAGCTGGGCGGGGCGATCTGCGACCAGCGCCGCAACCGGATGACCAACCAGGCGCTCATGCACCTGCGCAATGAAGTCGCCGAACTGGAACGGCGGCGGCGGGTGTGGGCTCAGTCGCCCTGAGGGAGCCGGGCGCCATGATGGTTTCCAGCGACGCACGGGCGCGCGCCGCCTGGTTGCGCGACCAGCTTAACCGGCACAACTACCGCTACTACGTGCTGGACGACCCGGCAATTCCCGACGCCGAGTACGACCGGCTGTTTCGGGAACTCCAGGAGTTGGAAACCGCGTATCCCGAACTCACTACCCCCGATTCCCCGACCCGGCGGGTCGGCGGCAAGCCGCTTGAAGCCTTCACGCCCGTGCGGCACCGGGTTCCGATGTTGTCCATCCGCACCGAAACCGATATCGGCCCGGGCGGCGCGCTAGCCTTCGACAAACAGGTACGGCGCGAGTTGGGCTTGAGCGAAGACGTAGCGCCCGTCGAGTATGCCTGCGAACTGAAGTTCGACGGCCTGGCCGTCAGCTTGCGTTACGAGAGTGGCGTGCTCGCGCAGGCCACCACCCGCGGCGACGGCGAGACCGGCGAGGACGTCACGCAGAACGTACGCACGATCAAGACCGTGCCCCTACGACTGCAAGGCGCCGCGCCCGAGGTGCTGGAAGTCCGCGGAGAGGTGTACATGAGCCGCGCTGACTTCGAGCGCTACAATGCCCGGCAGCGCGCCGCGGGACTGCCCACGCTGGTCAATCCGCGCAACGGCGCGGCGGGCAGCATCCGGCAACTCGACCCCAGCTTGGCCGCCAAACGGCCGCTATCCTTTTTCGCCTACGGGCTGGGCGAAGCGCGGGGCTGGGAATGGCCCGCCACGCACGGCGCGGTACTCGACGCACTGGTTGCGCTTGGCCTGCCGGTAAGCGACGAGCGTGCCCTGGCGCGGGGCGCGGATGGCCTGATCGGGTTTCACCGCGCCATCGCCGGCAAGCGCGATGCGCTGCCCTTCGACATCGACGGCGTGGTGTACAAGGTCAACCGCCTGGACTGGCAACGGCAACTGGGCTTTCGCACCCGCGAGCCACGCTGGGCGGTGGCGCACAAGTTCCCGGCGCAGGAAGAACTGACCGTGGTCGAAGCCATCGAGGTACAGGTCGGCCGAACCGGCGCGATCACGCCGGTGGCGCGGCTCCAACCGGTGTTCGTGGGCGGCGTCACCGTCACCAACGCCACCCTGCACAATGCCGATGAAGTGGCGCGCAAGGACGTACGGGTGGGCGATACCGTGCGGGTGCGGCGAGCCGGCGATGTGATTCCCGAGGTGGTCGGAGTCGTGTTGGATCGCCGTCCTCCCGATGCGCGGCCGTTCGTGATGCCGGAAATCTGTCCCGTGTGTGGATCGCGGGTCGTTCGTCCGGAAGGGGAAGCGGTGGCGCGCTGTATCGGCGGTCTTTATTGTCGCGCCCAGCGCAAGGAGGCGATCCGCCATTTCGCCTCGCGACGGGCGATGGATATCGAAGGACTGGGTGACAAGCTGGTGGAGCAGTTGGTCGAAAAGGAATGGGTGCGCAATCCCGCCGATCTCTACGCGCTCGACGTGGCGGCTTTGGCCGATCTGGAGCGGATGGGCGCCAGGTCCGCGGAAAAACTGGTTGCGGCGCTGGAACGCGGCAAGGCCACCACGCTGGAGCGTTTCCTGTACGCGCTGGGGATTCGCGAGGTCGGCGAAGCGACCGCCTTGGCGCTGGCCGCGCACTTTGGGACGCTGGAGACGCTGATGGCGGCCGACGAGGAGCGCCTGCGACAGGTACCGGACATCGGTCCGGTGGTCGCCGCGGCTCTCCGCGCGTTTTTCCAGGAACCCCACAATCGGGAGGTCATCGCCCGATTGCGAGCCGTCGGGGTGCGATGGCCGGAAGCGACGGCCAGGTGGGATTCCGGCCATCCACTTGCCGGCAAAACCTTCGTTATGACCGGGACGCTGGAGTCGCTGACCCGGGATGAAGCGTCGGACCGGCTGCGGGCGCTGGGCGCCAAAGTGAGCGGCAGCGTGTCGAAGAAGACCGATTACGTGGTGGCGGGTCGCGATGCCGGTTCCAAGCTGGACAAGGCGCGGGAACTGGGCGTGGCGGTGCTGGACCAGGCGGGATTGCTGGCGCTGCTGGAGCGGTAGGCGCTTCGGCGCCGGCGAGTCGGATCGGCTTGCGGTCTCGCGCCCGTGGGACGTTGGGGTTCGGCCCGATGGCCTCGCCCCAACCCACGACGGCTTGTTTCTTCTCTTACTTCTTGACGTCCTTGGCCGGTTCC
The DNA here is from genome assembly GCA_031732855.1 of Candidatus Competibacter sp. Lineage (GTDB taxonomy): Bacteria > Pseudomonadota > Gammaproteobacteria > Competibacterales > Competibacteraceae > JAVMKJ01. The sequence continues at coordinate 11,429 of JAVMKJ010000067.1, read as the reverse complement.
TGAGCGGGCTTGGCTTCGCTCACGGCGATTTCCTTGACCTCGATCTTGGCACCCGACTTCAGTTTCTCCAGATAGTCGTTCACCATCCGGCTTTGCAGCATCTGGGCGATCTGCGGCTTCAACTCATCCATCGACGGCGGGGTGGCGTCGCGGACATCCTCCAGCAGAATGACATGCCAGCCGAACGGGGTCTGGACCGGCTGTTCGCTGTACTTGCCCTTTTCCATCTTGGCGACCGCCTGCGCGAACGGCGGCACCATCATGCTCGGCGTAAACCACCCCAGATCGCCGCCGTTGGCAGCGGAGCTGTCGCTGGACTTGGCTTTCGCCAAGTCGGCGAACTTGGCCCCCTTCTTCAGTTCGACGATGACTTCCTTGGCCTTGTCCTCGGAGTCCACCAGGATATGGCTGGCCTTGTACTCCTTGCCCTTCATGGCCGCGACGGCGGTTTCGTATTCCTTCTTGATGGCGTCCTCGCTCGGCGCGTTCTCGCTCAGCATCCGGCGCACCACGGTACTGGCCAGCAGGCTGCGTTGGATCATTTCCAGTTGCTGCTTGATCTGCGGATCGTCCGCCAATTTCTCCTTGGCGGCTTCCTGCACCAGCAGTTCCTCCATGACCAGCTGGTCGACCAGCGCCTTGCTGGCTTCCGGCGAATCCACCTTGGCCTTGCCACGCAACTGCTGGGCGTATTGCTCGAACGCCGTCTTGGAAATCGGCTTGCCGTTGACCACCGCGACCGGATCGGGAATGGTGAACGACGCCAGCTGGGCGGCGGCCGGGGCAGCGGGAGCGGCCGGGGCGGCCTTGGCCGGAGCCTGTTCGGGTTTCTTGTCTTCGGCGGCCAGCGCCGCGCCGGACAGCAGCAGGGCGGAGGATAGCGCCAGCAGCGGGAGAGTCAGTTTGTTCGATTTGTTCATCTCGATTTCCAGGGGGTAGGCTAATTTCCAGGGGTTGAAGATCGGGTTTCATCCGGGGCTCTCGCCTCGATGCTCAAGGCGTGAATCTCCCGGCGCATCAGGTCGTCCACCGCCCGATATACCAGACGATGACGCTGAATCAGGGTCTTGCCGGCAAAGGCGGACGAGACGATGCGGACGGTGAAATGACCGCCATCGCGCGCGCCGGCGTGACCGGCGTGGGCGGCGCTGTCGTCGGCGATTTCCAGCCGTTCGGGCGCCAGCGCGACCCGCAGTCGCTGCTCGATCAGGGCCACCCGGTCGCTCATGCCGGCAACACCTTGCGGAACGGATAGACCTCGACCGCCGCGTAGACGCCGGCGGCCCGATAGGGATCGGCCTCGGCCCAGGCCCGGGCCTCCTCCAGCGTGGCGAACTCGGCGACCACCAGACTGCCCTGGAAACCGGCGGGACCGGGATCGGGGCTGTCGATGGCCGGCAGCGGCCCGGCCAGGATCAGCCGGCCTTCGTCCAACAGCGCGTTCAGCCGTTCCAGATGGGCGGGGCGGGCCGCCAGACGCTGGTCCAGGGTACCGGGCGCGTCGCGGCCGAGGATGGCGTAGAGCATGATCAGGACTCCTTTGAGGGAACGTCGTCGGCCTTGAGATGGCGGCTCATGTAGGCCGCCTGGGCCAGCACGAACACCAGGGTCAAACCCAGCATGCCGAACAGCTTGAAATTGACCCAGGTATTTTCGTCGAAGGTGTAGGCCACATACAGATTGGCCAAGCCCATGACCGAGAAGAAGATCGCCCAGGCAAATGTCAGCTTGACCCAAACCGGCGCGGGAAGTTCCAACTGGCCGCCCAGCATCCGCTCCAGCAGGGTTTTCCGGCCGATGAAGCGGCTGCCAAGAAACGCCGCCGCGAACAGCCCGTTCACCACCGTCGGCTTCCATTTGACGAAAACCGGGTCGTGCAGAGCCAGCGTCGCGCCGCCCAGCACCAGCACCAGGCCGGCGGTGATCAGCGGCAGTTTCTCGACCTGGCGGCGCCGCAGCCAGATCCAGCCGACCTGGGCCAGGGTCACGACGATCAGCACGCCGGTCGCGACGTAGATGTCCGCCAGCTTGTAGGCAACAAAAAACAGCAGGATGGGCAGGAAGTCGAACAGCAGTTTCATGCCGGCAATCAAGGTTCCTTTGAGAGAGCGGAAAAGCGTGGCGGGCGGATTGATACCGGGCGGCCTCACGGCCGCCGTCTTGACCGGACAGCGCCGGGCTGGCAAGTTGCCGGTCCGAACTTGTCTTCAAACTTGAGAATAGTACAGGCCATGAGCCGCTTATTACAAATTCATCCCGCCAACCCCCAGCCGCGCCTGATCGCGCAGGCCGTGACCCGGTTGCGCGAAGGCAGCGTGATCGTCTATCCCACCGACTCCAGCTACGCCCTGGGTTGCCAGCTCGGCGACAAGGCGGCGGCGGAACGCATTCGCGTCATCCGCCAGACCGACCGCCATCACAACTTCACCCTGGTCTGCCGCGATCTGTCGGAGATCGCCACTTACGCCAAGGTGGACAACCAGCGCTACCGGTTGCTGAAGGCCGCCACGCCGGGGCCGTTCACCTTTATCCTGCAAGCCACCCACGAAGTGCCGCGCCGCCTGCAACACCCCCGTCGCAAGACCATCGGCATCCGGGTGCCGGACAACGCCATCGTCGGCGCCCTGCTGGCCGAGCTGGGCGAGCCGATCATGAGTTGCACGCTGATCCTGCCGGGCGATGACTGGCCGCTGCACGACCCCGAGGAGATCGAGGAACGGCTGCGCCACGACGTCGACCTGATCATCGATGGTGGCCCCGGCCAGCGGGAACCGACCACCGTGCTCGACCTGACCGACGACGCTCCGCGGCTGATCCGCCAAGGATTGGGTGATGCCGACCCGTTTCTCTAGTCCAGCCTCGGGCAGGCTGCGTATAATCGCGCCATGCAAGAATTGAACGTGATCCAACAACTCATCGTACTGGCGCCGCCCTTACTACTGGCGATCACCCTGCATGAAGTCGCGCATGGCTGGATGGCGCTGCGCTGTGGCGATACCACCGCCCAGGCCCAGGGCCGGCTCAGCCTCAACCCACTGCGACACATCGACCCGGTCGGCACCGTGCTGGTGCCGGCGTTGCTGGCGGTGTTCGGCGGCTTTATCTTCGGATGGGCCAAGCCGGTGCCGGTCAACTACCACCGGCTGCGCCAGCCCAAGCGCGACATGGCGCTGGTGGCGCTGGCCGGACCGGGCGCCAATCTGTTCATGGCGGTGGGCTGGGCGCTGGCGGCCACGATCGGCCACGGCGCCCTGGCCACGCTGCCCTGGCTGGGCGAGCCGCTGATGGTGATGGGCGTGGCCGGCGTGGACGTCAACGTCATGCTGGGCGTGCTCAATCTGGTACCCATTCCGCCGCTGGACGGCTCGCGGGTGCTGGTGGGCATGCTGCCCGACCGGTTCGGTTTGGCGATGGCGCGGTTGGAACCCTACGGCCTGATCATCCTGGTGTTGCTACTGGTCAGCGGCCTGCTGAATCTGATGCCCATCGTCATGAGCATCCGCCACTTCATTCTGACTCTGTTCCTCTTCTAATCCCAAGCCCTTGCAGCCATTATGGAAATCACCCTCACCGGCATCACCACCACCGGCGCGCCGCACCTGGGCAACTACGTCGGCGCGATCCTGCCCGCCATCGAGGCCAGCCGCCGAAAGGACGTGCGATCGTTCTACTTCCTGGCCGACTATCACGCCCTGGTCAAATGCCAGGATCCCGCCCTGGTCCACCGCTCGCGACTGGAAGTCGCGGCGACCTGGCTGGCGCTGGGTCTGGAGGTCGAGAACGTCATCTTCTACGCCCAGACCGACATCCCGGAGATCCTGGAACTGACCTGGATGCTGACCTGCGCGACCGCCAAGGGGCTGATGAACCGCGCTCACGCCTACAAGGCGGCGGTCGCCGAAAATGTGGCCGATCCCGACAAGGATCCCGACAAGGGCATCACCATGGGGCTGTTCTGCTACCCCATCCTGATGGCGGCGGACATTCTCATGTTCAAGGCCAACAAGGTGCCGGTGGGCCGGGACCAAGTCCAGCACCTGGAGATGGCTCGCGACGTCGCCGCCCGCTTCAACCACCTGTACGGCGAGCATTTCGTGCTGCCCGAGGCGGTGGTGGACGAGAAAGCGGCGGTACTGGTCGGGTTGGACGGGCGCAAGATGAGCAAGAGCTACGGCAACACCATCCCGCTGTTCGAGCCGGAAAAAATGCTGCGCAAGCTGATCATGCGCATCAAGACCAACTCGCTGCCGCCGGAAGCGCCCAAGGATCCCGAAACCTGCACGCTGTTCCAGATCTATCAGGCCTTCGCCACCACCGGGGAATCCTCGGCCATCCGCGAACGCTACGCCCGGGGCATCGGCTGGGGCGAGATGAAACAAATCCTGTTCGAGTACCTGAACGCCCGGCTGAGCGAGCCGCGCCAGCGCTACCAGGAACTGCTGGCGAAGCCGGACTACGTCGAGCAGGTTCTGAAAAAAGGGGCGGCAAGGGCGCGCGAATACAGCGTACCGTTTCTGGCGGAACTGCGGCGCGCGGTGGGGATTCGGCCGCTGGGTTGATGGACAACGCCACTCCCGACGCGCCGCCACTCGCCAGGGTCGGCGGCGAACCTTACACCCGGTTGCCGCAGGACCTCTACATCCCACCGGACGCCCTGGAAGTGTTCCTGGAAGCGTTCGAGGGACCGCTGGATTTGCTGCTGTATCTGATCAAGCGCCAGAACCTCGACATACTCGACATTCCCATCGCCACCATCACCCGCCAGTACATGGAATACCTGGCGCTGATGCGGGAGCTGCGGCTCGATCTGGCGGCGGAGTATCTGGTGATGGCGGCCTGGCTGGCGGAAATCAAATCGCGGCTGCTGCTGCCGCGGCCGACGCCGAGCGAGGCCGAGGAGGAGGACCCGCGCGCCGAACTGGTACGCCGGCTACAGGAATACGAGCGTTTCCAGCAGGCGGCCCGGGCGCTGGACGAGATGCCGCGGCTGGAACGCGACCTCTTCGCCGCCAGCGCCGAGCCCTCTTGCCGGGAAGTCGCGCGGGTACCGCCGCCGGTCAGCCTGGCCGACCTGCTGGGCGCCCTGCGCGAGGTGCTGGCGCGCGCCGAAATGTTTGGCCGCCATCATATCCGGCGCGAGACCCTTTCGGTGCGCGAGCGGATGAGCCAGGTGCTGGACCGGCTCGACGCGCTGCGCTTCACGCCCTTCACCGCGCTGTTCCGTCCGGAGGAGGGACGGATGGGAGTGGTGGTGACCTTCCTGGCGGTACTGGAACTGCTGCGCGAGGCGCTGTTGGAACTGGTGCAGGTCGAGCCATTCGGACCGATCCACGTCCGACGACAGGGCTGAGTCGCCGCCATGCCGGAACTGAAGACCATTCTCGAAGCCCTGCTGCTGGCCGCCGGGGAACCCCTGTCGCCGGATCGCCTGCTCGAGGCGTTCCCGGAAACGGAGCGGCCCGACGGGGACGCGCTGCGCGCCGCGCTGGCCGAGCTGGCGGCCGACTACGCCGGGCGCGGCATGGAACTGGTCGAGGTTGCCAGCGGGCTCCGCCTGCAGGTGCCCGAGGCATTTTCGCCCTGGGTGTCGCGGCTGTGGGAGGAGCGGACCACCCGCTACTCGCGGGCTCTGCTGGAAACCCTGGCGTTGATCGCCTACCGCCAGCCGATCACCCGCGGCGAGATCGAGGAAGTACGCGGCGTCAGCCTCAGCGGCGGCATCATGAAAACCCTGCAGGAACGTGGCTGGATCAAGGTGATCGGCCACCGGGAAGTACCCGGCCGGCCGGCCCTTTACGCCACCACCCGCGCGTTCCTGGATTATTTCAACCTCAAGAGTCTGAGCGAACTGCCGCCGCTGGCGGCACCCCGCGATCTGGACGCCATCGGCGCCGAACTGGAAAGCCGTGCCGGCGCCGCTCCGCCCGCTGATTCCCCGTCTCAAACCGGATAATATTCGAAACCGGGTTGCCAGAGGCTCGTCAACTGGGATTCCAGCCACGAGAAAGCCCCGCCGGAGCGGGGCTTTCTCGTTCGACGAGAAGTCGAGAGCGCGCTTACATCATGTCGTCCATGCCGCCCATGCCGCCCATGCCGCCCATGCCGCCGCCCGGCATGGCGGATTCCTTCTTCTTGGGCAGTTCGGCGACCATCGCCTCGGTGGTGATCAGCAGCGCAGCCACGGAAGCGGCATTCTGCAAGGCGAAGCGGGTCACCTTGGTCGGATCCAGAACCCCCATCTCGACCATGTCGCCATATTCGTTGGTGGCGGCGTTGTAGCCGAAGTTGCCGGTGTTCTCCAGAACCTTGTTCAGGATCACCGAGGGTTCCTCGCCGGCATTGGCGACGATTTCGCGCAGGGGTGCTTCCATGGCACGCAAGGCGATCGCGATGCCGTGATTCTGATCCTCATTGGCGCCCTTCAGGCCCTTGATGGCCTGGAGCGCGCGGATCAGCGCCACGCCGCCGCCCGCCACCACGCCTTCCTCGACCGCGGCGCGGGTGGCGTGCAGGGCATCCTCGACCCGGGCCTTCTTCTCCTTCATCTCGATTTCGGTCGCCGCGCCGACCTTGATGACGGCCACGCCGCCGGCCAGCTTGGCGACGCGCTCCTGCAACTTCTCCTTGTCGTAGTCGGAGGTCGCTTCCTCGATCTGGCGGCGGATCTGCTCGACCCGGCCCTTGATCTCGTCGGTCTTGCCGGCCCCGTCAATAATCGTGGTATTTTCCTTGGCGACCACGATCTTGCGGGCGGTGCCCAGATCGCTCAGCGTGGTTTTCTCCAGGCTCAGGCCGACTTCGTCGGAAATCACCTGGCCGCCGGTCAGGATGGCGATATCCTGCAACATGGCCTTGCGACGGTCGCCGAAGCCCGGCGCCTTGACGGCCGCGACCTTGACGATGCCGCGAATGGTGTTGACCACCAGGGTCGCCAGCGCCTCGCCCTCGACATCCTCGGCGACGATCAGCAGCGGCTTGCTGGACTTGGCGACGCCCTCCAGCACCGGCAACAGATCGCGGACGTTGGAAATTTTCTTGTCATACAGCAGGATGTACGGAGCTTCCAGTTCCGCGCTCATGTTCTGCTGGTTGTTGATGAAATAGGGCGAAATATAGCCGCGATCGAACTGCATGCCTTCCACGACATCCAGTTCGTTATCCAGGCTCTTGCCTTCCTCGACGGTGATCACGCCTTCCTTGCCGACCTTCTTCATCGCGTCGGCGATGATCCGGCCGATGGCTTCGTCGGCGTTGGCGGAAATGGTGCCGACCTGGGCGATGGCCTTGTCGTCGGTGCAGGGTTTGGACAGCTTGCGCAGCTCCTCGACGGTGGCGACGACCGCCTTGTCGATGCCGCGCTTCAGATCCATCGGGTTCATACCGGCGGCGATGGCCTTCATGCCTTCGCGGACGATGGCCTGAGCCAGCACGGTGGCGGTGGTGGTGCCGTCGCCGGCCACGTCGGAGGTCTTGGACGCGACTTCCTTGACCATTTGCGCGCCCATGTTCTCGAACTTGTCCTCCAGTTCGATTTCCTTGGCGACCGAAACGCCATCCTTGGTCACGGTGGGAGCACCGAAAGCCTTGTCCAGCAGGACGTTGCGACCGCGCGGGCCCAGGGTCACCTTGACGGCGTTGGCCAGAATATTGATGCCGCGCACCATGCGCGAGCGGGCATCGTCAGCGAACTTGACTTCTTTTGCAGCCATTGGGGAATTCCTCTGAAAACGGGTTGAAATGCTTCGAGATGAAAAGATTCGCGCAAGCGGAGCGTTTACTTCTCGATGACGGCCATGATCTCGTCTTCGCGCATGATGACCAGCTCTTCGCCGTCGACCTTGACTTCGCTGCCCGAATACTTGCCGAACAGGATGTGATCGCCGACCTTGACATCCAGGGGGCGCACGTCGCCGTTATCCAGCAGCTTGCCGCGACCCACCGCCTGCACGGTGCCGCGCGAGGGCTTCTCGGCGGCGGTGCCGGGCAGAACGATGCCGCCCGGGCTCTTGGTTTCTTCCTCAACGCGCTTGACCAGCACCCGATCATGCAAGGGTCGAATGTTCATCGGTGACATCTCCTTAAGAAGAATGAAGTTCGTTGGCTCGAGGTTGGTGTTCGCTTTGTTAGCACTCACCGTTAGTGAGTGCTAATCATAGCCAGCGCAAACACCCTGTCAAGAGGTTGCCAGTGAAGTGGGGCGCTGATGGAAAATTTCAAGAGCCGGAGGCGAAGAAAATGGGGGGGCCGCCGGCCAGAAAGAGCTTCAGGACGCCGCGCCGTCCCACACCCGCCAGCCGTTCTTGCCGGCCCGCTTGGCGGCGTACATCGCCTGGTCGGCGTGGTGGGCCAGCACCCTGGCCGTGCCCGCGTGGTCGGGATACAGGGCGACCCCGATGCTGGTCGAGACCCGCGCCGGTCCTTGCGGAAGGGTGAAAGGCTGGTTGATCCGGTCGATGATCTTTTGCGCCACTCCCGTGGCATCCTCGGACCGGGCGACCGTCGCCAGCACCACGGCGAATTCGTCGCCGCCCAGGCGGGCCGCCGTATCGCTCTCGCGCAAGGCGCCCCGCAGGCGCTGGCCGACCTGGCGCAACAGGTCGTCGCCGGCGGCGTGGCCCAAGGTATCGTTCACCGCCTTGAAACCGTCCAGATCGAGCCACAGCACCGCCACGGTCTGCCGGCTTCGACCGGCCAGCCGCAGCGCCTGCTCCAGCCGGTCCCAAAATAAATTTCGGTTCGGCAACTGGGTCAGCGCGTCGAAGTGGGCCAGTTCCCAGTTTTCCTGCTCGCGCAGCCGCCGGTCGGTCACATCGTTCAAGATCACGATGGCGCCCGCGATCGCGGTATCGTCGTCGCCATCGTAGAGCGTTGACCAGGACACGCTCAGCCACCGATCGGCCAGACTCTGAAATTCGCCGTCCCCCGCGCGCAGGTTCGACGCCGTGCGCCAGCGGCGCGCCATCTCCTCATGCTGGTCGGGGCGAACACAATCGAGCCAGGAATGCCCCAGAACTGCGGTCGCCGCCTGACCGGTCAGGATGCACCAGGGAAAATTGACATATTGGCAGCGTCCCTCGGCATCCACCTCGGCCACTCCTACCGGCGCCGTGGCCAGCATGGTCCGGTAACGGCGCTCGCCGAAGGCCAGATCGCGGTTGAGCCGGCGCAATTCGGCGGTCCGGACCGCGACTTCCCGCCGCAGCTGATCGGCGTAGTCGGCCAGCACCAGCTCGGCGACATGTTGGGTGGTCACATCGGTCGCGGCGCCGCGGTAGCCCGCGAAACGACCCAGCTCGTCCTGGTACGGCAACCCGTTGACCCGCAACCAGCGGGTCTCGCCGGCGTGATCCCGGATGCTGAGCAACACTTCCCGGAACGGTCGCCTGGCCCGCAACGCCGCGCTCAACACCTTGCGGTGCTCCACCGGGATGGCATGGATGCCGGTCCGCCACCACAAGCCGGTGCGAGGCGCCAGTTCCCACGCCAGCCTGCCGCTGAGCTGCGTGATGCGTCCATCCGCGTTGGTATCCCACAGCAAATCGTTCAAAACCCGACTGAGATCGCGGAAGCGGGTCAGTCCCCAGTCGCGGGCTTCAGACACGCCGCCCAGCAGCAAGCCCATGAGCGCGACCGCGATCATGACCAGTTGGTAGTACAACGCCGCGTCTTGATGTTCGCCCCACGCCACCAGGATCGCCAAGCCAGCGTCCAGCAGGAAAATCGCCAGGGTCACCACCGGCAAACCGCCGGCGATGGCGATCCAGGCCACGGGCAGCAGCACCAACAGAGTCAGAAAGGGGCGCGCCGTCGCGTCCAATCCCAGCCATGATGGCGACTCGAACAGGACGGCCAGGGCCAACAGCAACCCCGCGAAAGAGGCGGGCCAGCGCCACCACCGCCCGCCTTGGGCTTGGGGGAACGGTTGCCGCCAACGGCCCCACGGCAGCCAATCGCGCAGACGCGGACCCAGATGCACCAGCAACAGCGGAGTAATGGTGACGACGCCGATAAAGTCGCCGATCAGCCAGTGAAGCCAGGCTTCGGGCCACTCACCGGAGGTGATCGAACCGGCGCGCAGCATTCGCGTCACGCCGACGCCCGCCGCCAGCAGACTGCCCAGCAGGGCCACGCCCAAAAACCGGCCGGAGTGAGCCGGATCGGCGAAATTATTATGGGTCCGACCGGCATTCCAGGCCCGCAGCAACAGCGCCGCCAACAGATAGACGACCGTGGGGGCCAGCGCGCCTTCCAGGCGAGGACCCAGCGGCGATTGCGAGGGTGAGAAGGGCGAAGGCGCGGTGGCCCATAGCAACACGCTCAGCGTAGCCTCGGTCAGCATCACCGGCGGAAACGCCCGCCAGCCGAAGGTCAGCAGCACAAAAAAACGCAACCCGGCCGGTGGATACCACAAGCTGATCTGGTTGTCGAAGGCGCCGAGCACCGAGGCGCCGAACCAGGCGGCGTACCAGAGGACAAAGTAACCGAGCCAGAACGCCAGCAACCGCCGCCGTTCGGGTCTCCGGCGCTGGAATATTCCTGAAATGTTTTCGGCCGGGGAACCGGCTGTCGGCGTGGCGTCGGAAAGCGGATGCATGATTCTGAGAAAGAGGACGGCGGTGGGTAGGTGGACGATTCGGTCCCGCCATGGCGGCGGCAAGCGCAACGGCGATGGCCGGTCATGGTCCATAATATCCGTCAAATAACAATACCTCCTACAACACGAGATTCTTGTCCGAAAAGATACACCATGAGCCAGTCGCCACTGATCGTCCTTTGTACCTGTCCGGACCCGGCCACCGCCGAACGCATCGCCGAAACCGTGGTCGGCGAGCGGCTCGCCGCCTGCGTCAACATCGTGCCGGGCCTGACCTCGATCTACCGCTGGGACGGCCAGACGCAGCGTGATTCCGAACTGTTGCTGCTCGTCAAGACCCACCAGGCGGTCTACCCCTTGCTGGAGGCGCGCATTCGCGAACTGCATCCCTACCAAATCCCGGAGATCATCGCCCTGCCGATTCAGGCTGGGCTGGCGGCTTATCTGGACTGGATCGCGGACCACACGGGAGTGCCGGCATGAGACAGCCGCGCCGGGCGTGGCCTTGGCTGGCGCTGCTGCTGGCGCTATTGGCGGGACCGGTCGCGGGCGGATTGTTCGACCGCTTTGGCAGCTCGTCCCAGGACCGGATCCTCGAAGCCGATCAGGCGTTTCAGTTGACCGCCAGCGCGCTCGATCCGTCGACCATCGAGGTCCGCTGGACCATCGCGCCCGGCTATTACCTCTATCGCGACAAATTTCGGCTGAGCTTGCCGGACAGCCGGGGCATCGCGATCACCGGGATCGAAATCCCGCCCGGCGAGCCGAAGGACGATCCGTATTTTGGCCCGCAGCAGATCTTTCACGGCGAAGCGGTCGTCGTCGCCCGCCTGCA
>JAVMKJ010000066.1:0-28515 GCA_031732855.1 Candidatus Competibacter sp. | reverse complement strand
GCGCCGGGGCCTTGTCCTGGCCGACGGCCAGTCCGACGGTCAACGGTGACAGCAAGGCGAACAGCAAGGCGGTTCGCCAGAATTTAACCTGCATGGTCGCCCTCCAAAATTCTCAGGGTGGATATTGGATCCGAATAGTATTAAGAGGCTGAATCTTCATGCGAAGACCAGCCTCGCAGTTGCTGGCTAATACACCTTGCGGCAGTGTTTGACGCCGTTGGTTGTCGTACACACGGTCTTGGGATAACGAGTGGCGGTGGTACCACACACCTTGTGGCCATTCCTGTAAGTACACCCCGTCGCGGCCCCGGCTTCCTGAACCGGCAGAGCGAGGGCGCCGCCGACCAACACTGCCAACAACCCGGCTTTCACAATCGTTTTCATGCCAATCTCCTCATGGTTTGGGAACAACACTGTACCGTTGGATCAGTCAGTATCCTAGCGGGTCTCTCGAAAGGAAGGAGTCATTATGCCTATCGACCGTGGGCTTGATCCAACCGTGCCCGGAATAGTTCCGCCCAGCCATCGAAGGCCTGCTGGGCGTAGGCCCAAGTCGAATAGGCCTTGGCGTAATCCGAAAACCCGGTGGTGATGGCGTTGCCGACGCCTTTCGAGGTATCCACCACGTATTTCCGGCCGACCTGGGTATCGGCGTACTCGGCGATTACCCGGCTGGTCTGGCTGTCGATGAACTGCGCGGCGATGCCGGTGCGGCCCAGATAGGGCGCGGACCCCACCGGTCCACCGGCCGCCGCGCCCGAGGCCACGTCGGCGACCGTGGCGTAGGGCACCACCAGCGCGACCACGCTCATCTCCGGCTTGGTGGGTACCAGATCGACGATGGTAATCCGCACCCGCAACACGCCCGGCCCGGGCTGGGTAACCACCGGATAAGCATTGCCGAGCGCCTTCACGATCGCCTGGTGAAAGTAATCGGTTAGCGCCTTAAGTTCGGTCGGATCGATTGCCTTGTACTCGGCGTCGCTGGCGAGCTGGACCTGAATGCGTTCGAGCAGGATCTTGTTGTACTTGGAGAGATTGGAGCTGGCATCGACCCACCGGTACGCGCCGCTGTCGCCGGGTACCGGCTGGAGCCGGTCGGGATAGGTCAGAAACGCGGCATACGTGGCGGGCGTGGGCGCCTGCTCGCTGGTGGGACCGGTCGCGCAAGCCGCGATCAAGAAGACGAACGATCCCAGGACAGGAAGCGAAAAACTGCGCATAACGTTTGAACTCCGTTAATGGGAAAGGGGGAGTGGGAGGAAGGGCAACCCGGAAACGCCGGGCGCCATCGAGCGGGACTTATCCACTTTCTCGTGTCCGGGAAAAATACGTCATGGGCGATGGGCACCGGTCGTGAAATGAGCAGCTAACCTGTTGAAATTATCAAAAATACATCATGGGGGAAGAGCACCCTATCGCGCGCCGAAAAATATGTTAATTCGTTAATTATTACAGCGAACGCGTCTCGTGATCTTGTCATTTCGCGACAATCACAGATGCAACCAATCGATCCGAACCCGCTCTGATGGACGCGCGCTTATCGAGTCCTCCAGGTTCGAATGACATTCAAAATGGATACTTCCACCCAACGATAGCTCAGCAGTCCAACGATGAGGGTAGTCAATATCATGGTTGCGAGCACGATCGCATGGTTGATGGCTTCGGGAACGGCTATTTGCGCCCACGCGCGACCGATGGCCGACAGCACGAGAATGTGGGTCAGGTAAATCGAATACGAGGCATCGCCAATCTTTCGCATTATCGTTGGAAAGCGCGCCTTGCCCGCTATTTCCGCGCTCGCGGCGCCATGGACCACGAGCAATGACGGAAGTCCGAAGAACAACAAGCGCCACCAGCCGTCGGTATCGAGCGCGGTATCGCCAGCATAAAGCCAAATCGCGGCAAATATAAATCCAATAATTCCAACACCCATGATGACCCGCCCATTGCCACGAATGTTGCCATTCAGGAGCAAGGCTATTCCAGCGCCTCCCACGAACTCCAAGGTCAGAGGATGGAATATCAACCGTATCCATGGACTAACATTTTCTCCGGTGTCGATCACGCAATAAAGCTGTCCGACGATCACGACCAGCGCCCACAGGGCAAGCGCGACCGGAAACGCGCGTTCTCGAACAACGAGCATCAATAGGGCCATGGCCACATAAAAATACATCTCGTGAATCAGTGTCCACCCCACCATCAACAATGGCACTAGATCTTGGGGAAGAAGCAGAAAGGAAGCCACGATATTGATCCGATGGCCTTGTGACGCATTCACCACGTCGGGCCTGAACAACCAGAGCAGCAGGACTATGGCGCTGTAAAGCCAATACGGAGGATAGATACGGCTCATTCGCTGGAATAGAAAGTATCCGGCGGCCCGCCTGGATTTAAATTGCCCGCGCGTGACGGTGGCGATCACGAAGCCGCTGATCACGAAAAACAGATCGACGCTGACCTTTCCATATTCCAGCCAGGCGGGAAGAATCACTCCACCGTGACTGTATTTCTGTTCGATGACTTGCAGATGGGCGGCGACCACGAGCAATGCGGCAATACCGCGCAGTACCTGGATACTCTCGAATTTCGTGGGGATCACCGGCTGGGTCCCCTCCACGCGACCGCTTCGCCACTCCGGCGCGGCCGGCGCCGTTGCTGATCCCGCGACAACTTCCAGGTCACCACCTGCCCTCGCCCCCGATTGGCGTCCGCCACCCATGCAATCGTCGACATGGTGTTCTCCTATGTGTTTGAATAGGACTTGTATAATCATTAACAATAATGTATAGATATTGTCCAATATTGTTGGACAAGCTTCCTGCTTGCCGGAGGACAGTCCGATGTCGAGATCACTCGATCGCTTCAAGACGGTGTTCAATCAGTTGAACCGGGACAATCTGAGCCTGCTGGGGGAGATCTACACCTCAGACGTGAGGTTCCGCGACCCGGTCCACGCCCTCGACGGCCTGTCGGCGCTGCGGGACTACTACGGCCGGCTCTACGTCGGCGTCGTCTCCTGCCATTTCGACTTCGAGGCCGAAGTGATCCAGGGCCAGCAGGGGATGCTGGCATGGGTCATGCGCTTCCAGCACGCCCGGTTCCGCGCCGGCGAAATGCTGGGACTGCGCGGCGCCAGCCATCTCCAGTTCCTGGACGACGGGCGGGTCCATTACCACCGCGACTACTTCGACATGGGCGAGTTCATCTACGAACGAGTACCGGTGCTGGGCGGGATCATCCGCGCCATCAAAAACCGCCTGTAGCGGGAAGGACGGGACATGAAAATCGCCATCATCGGTACCGGCATCAGCGGCCTGACCGCCGCCTGGCACCTGCATCGCGAACACGACCTGACGATTTTCGAGGCCAACGACTACATCGGCGGCCATACCCACACCGTGGACGTGGAGGTCGGCGGACGCCATTACGCGGTGGATACCGGCTTCATCGTCTTCAACGACTGGACCTATCCCAACTTCATCGCCCTGCTGGAGCAATTGGGCGTCGCCTCGCAACCGACGGTGATGAGTTTCAGCGTCCGCTGCGAGCGCACCGGACTGGAATACAACGGCCAGGATCTGAACACTCTGTTTGCCCAGCGCTTCAACCTGTTCCGTCCCTCGTTCCACCGGATGCTGCGCGACATCCTACGCTTCAACCGCGAAGCGCCAGAACTGCTGGGCGGCGACAGCAACCTTACCCTGAACGCCTACCTGCGGGAACGGGCCTACAGCCGGGAATTCATCGAGCACTACGTCATGCCGATGGCGGCGGCGATCTGGTCGGCCGAGCCGGACGCCATGGGCGAAATGCCGGCACGGTTCTTCGTGCAATTCTTCAAGAACCACGGTTTGCTGAGCGTCGGCAACCGGCCGCAATGGCGGGTGATCCAGGGCGGCTCGCGCGGCTACGTCGAACCCCTGATCGCCCCGTTCCGCGACCGCATTCGCCCGAATTGCCCGGTGGCGGAGGTGTACCGCCATCCGACCCACGTGCGGATCAAGCCGGAACAGGGTCCGGCGGAAAGCTTCGACGCGGTGGTGTTCGCCACCCACAGCGATCAGGCCCTGCGGCTGCTGGCCGATCCCACCCCGAGGGAACGTGAAATCCTCGGCGCCATTCCCTATCAGGAAAACGAGGTGGTGCTGCACACCGATGCCCGGCTGCTGCCGCGCCGGAAGCTGGCTTGGGCGGCCTGGAACTATCATTTGGCGGCGCAACCGCAAACCCGCGTCGCGGTCACTTACAACATGAATATTCTACAGGGCCTGGATGCGCCGGAGACGTTCTGCGTCACGCTCAACCGCAGCGAAGCCATCCATCCCGCGCGCGTTCTCTATCGCACCACCTACCACCATCCTGTGTTCACCGAAGCCGGCATTCGAGCCCAGGCCCGTCGGGACGAGATCAGCGGCGCCAATCGAAGCTGGTATTGCGGCGCCTACTGGAGCTACGGCTTCCACGAGGATGGGGTGAACAGCGGGCTGGCGGTGGCGCGCGGCCTGCTCGAACATCGGGCGGCGGCATGAGCGCACTCCCTTCCCCAACCCTCCCTCATAAGGGGGCAGAAGATGCTTCGGCTCCGAGTTGCCTCTATGTGGGCCATGTTCGGCACCGGCGTTTCTTCCCGCGCCGGCACGAATTCCGCTATAACTTGTTCATGGTCTACCTCGATCTAGCGGAACTCGAAACCGTTTTCAACGGCCGCTGGCTGTGGTCGGCCCGCCGGCCGGCGCTGGCCTGGTTCCGCCGCCAGGATCACTTCGGCGATCCCGCCATTCCGCTGGACACCTGCGTCCGCGATCTGGCGGAACGGCAGACTGGCCGCCGCCCGCAAGGTCCGATCCGCCTGTTGACCCACCTGCGCTACTTCGGCTATTGCATGAACCCGATCAGCATCTACTACTGCTTCGCGCCCGATGGCGCGGCGCTGGACATGCTGGTCGCCGAGGTCACCAACACCCCCTGGGGCGAGAAGATCGGCTACGTGCTCGACGTGGCCGGCCAGACCGGTGGCAACCAGCACGCGGAGTTCCAGAAGGCCATGCACGTCTCGCCGTTCATGCCGATGGGCTTGCGCTACCGCTGGCATTCCACGCCGCCGGGGCCACACCTGGCGGTACACCTCGACGTGTTCGAGAGCCAGTTCCGCATGCTCGACGCCACCCTCAGCCTGCGCCGCCGGCCGCTCGACGGGCGGAGCATGGCCGGGGTGCTGGTCCGGTTCCCATTCATGACCCTCAGGGTCATCGCCGCGATTCACTGGGAAGCGCTCCGGCTGCTGCTGAAACGGATTCCGATCTTCCCGCATCCTCCGACATCCAGCAAACCCATGGAGAGTTAAGGTCATGCACCCAGAATCGGTGATGTCGTCCCCCCTGGAATTGTCCGCGATTCCCACGCGACCGCGGTCGAGCGAGCGCTGGCTGCGTGGGGCGGTGTTCCGGCGGCTGGAAAAGCTGGCGCATGGCTGCGTCACGGTCGCGGACGCCGACGGCGCCCGCGAATTCGGCCGAACCAGCGCCGATTGCCCGCTGCGCGCCACCGTCACCATCCACGATCCCAACGCCTACCGGCGGCTGGCGCTGCGCGGCAGCATCGGCGTCGGCGAGGGCTACATGGAAGGGGAGTGGTCCTGCGACGATCTGCCCAGCCTGGTCCGCATCTTCGTGCTGAACCAGGACGGACTGCTGGGGCTGGAAAAAGGTCTCACCCGGCTGATGATGCCGTTGTTCCGGCTGCTGAACCTCGGGCGCGACAACACCCGCCGGGGCAGCCGCGCCAACATCGCCGCCCATTACGATCTCGGCAACGAGTTCTATCGGTTGTTCCTCGACGAAACCCTGATGTACTCGTCGGCCATCTTCCCGACCCCGGATACCGGGCTGCGGGAAGCCTCCGTCGCCAAGAACGACCGCATCTGCCGCAAGCTGGAACTGGGCCCGGACGATCACCTGCTGGAAATCGGCACCGGCTGGGGCGGTTTCGCCCTGCACGCCGCCCGCCACTATGGCTGCCGGGTCACCACCACCACCATCTCGCGGGAGCAGTATCAGTTGACCCGCGAACGTGTGCGCGAGGCGAGGCTGGAAGACCGGGTAACGGTACTGTGCCAGGACTACCGCGACCTGCGCGGACGCTACGACAAGCTGGTTTCCATCGAAATGATCGAGGCGGTCGGCGAGCGGCATCTGGACACCTACTTCCGCGTCTGCGCCCAACTGCTGGAACCGCGCGGGATGATGCTGCTCCAGGCCATCACCATCGCCGACCAGAAATACCAGCAGTACCGGAACGAAGTGGATTTCATCCGGCGGTACATCTTCCCCGGCGGCTTTCTGCCCTCGCTGACCGCGATCGCTGAAACCCTGACCCGAGCCACCGACCTGCGCGTCTTCCACCTGGAGGACATCGGCGCCCACTACGCCACCACCCTGCGCCACTGGCGGGAGCGGTTCCTCGCCAACCTCGACCGGGTGCGGATGCTCGGTTTCCCGGACCCGTTCATCCGCATGTGGGAATACTACCTGTGCTACTGCGAGGGCGGCTTCCGCGAACGAGCCATCGGCACCGTGCAACTGTTGCTGACCAAGCCCCTGTGCCGGCGCGAGCCGCTGACGCCGGTGCTGGCTTGAAAAGATTTCCTCACCCCTGGCCCCTCTCCCGAGGGGAGAGGGAAACAAAAGTCCCTGGCTCCTCTCCCGAGGGGAGAGGGAAAAAAGTGCCGAGGGGAGAATGGAAAGCGAGAAACAGGCTATCGGCAACATGCTATTAAACGTCGTCGCCTTTCAAATCGGCTGGTTCGCCTGCGTGCTGGGCGGGGCCTGGGGCTGGCCCTGGCTGGGCGTGGCGGTCACCGCCGCCGTGGTGACCCTGCATCTGCGCCGGGCGGCGCAACCTGGGGCGGAAGCCGTGCTGATCGGGCTGAGCGGCCTGCTGGGATTCTTGGCCGATTCGCTGCTGACCGGCCTCGGCCTGTTGCATTTTCCATCCGGACAGTTCCACTCCCAGCTTGCCCCGTACTGGATGGTGGCCATGTGGATGCTCTTCGCCACCACGATCAACGTCTCGTTGCGCTCGCTGAAACCCCATCTGGAACTGGCGTCGCTGCTGGGGATGGTCGCGGGACCGCTGGCTTATTACGGGGGGGCGAAACTGGGCGGGGTGTCGTTCGGCGAACCGCTGGCCAGCTTGGCCGCGGTTTCAGGGGTGTGGACGCTGGCCATGCCGCTGCTGCTGATCATCGCCGGTCGCTGGAACGGGATGGCAGAAACAGCTCCGACCAGTGCCGGACCTGGCATGTCCGACAAAGCAGGTAAGCCAGGGTGACCACGTTGCCGAGCAGGAACAGGGCAGCGATCCACGCCGCCGCCCGCCAGGGGCTGGGTTCCACCAGAGCCAGCCAGACGGCGACGAACAACAGCCCAACACCGAGATCCAGCAGCGTGACCACACCCCAGGGATCGGCAACGACATGGCGCAGACCGGCCAGGACATGGCTATGGCCGCTGGCGATGAGAATGGCGGTCACCAACAGGCCGAGCAGGATTCCGCAAATGATGACAGTGGCGCGCAGCATTAAAGCTCTCCGGGCGAGGAATTCGCACTTCTCACCAGACCGCGTTCGCGCCGGGAAGTGCGTTCGTTTCACCGCTCGCCCATGACCGGCTTCGACTTCTTTCTGGCCGGCTGGGCGGTGGCGGCGCTGCTGATGCTGCTGGCCTGGGTGGTGCAGCGGCGCACCCGGGACGCCGGCGTGGTGGATTTCACCTGGGCCGCCGGGCTGGGGCTGCTGGCGGTCGGCTACGCTCTGCTGGCCGATGGCGATTCGCTGCGGCGGGCTTTGGCAGCGGTCATGGCGGGCGGCTGGTCGTTTCGGCTGGCTGGCCACATCCTGCTCGACCGGCTGATCGGCAAGCCGGAGGACGGGCGTTATCAGCGGTTGCGCGCCCACTGGCGCGAGCACACCCAACTCAAATTCTTCGCTTTCTTCCAGGTGCAGGCGCTGTTGACGGCCGTGTTCGCCATACCATTTCTCATCGTCACGCTGACCCCCGAGCGACCACCGCTGTTAGCACTCGTCGCCGCCATCTCAATCTGGCTCCTGGCGGTGGGCGGCGAGGCGCTGGCCGATCGACAACTCGCCGCCTGGCGGGCCGATCCGGCCAACCGGGGCCGGACCTGCCGGGCCGGACTGTGGCGCTATTCCCGCCATCCCAACTATTTCTGCGAGTGGTTGCACTGGTGGAGCTACCCGCTGCTGGCCTGGGGGTCGCCGGCGTGGTGGCTGACCCTGCTCGGTCCGGCGCTGATGCTGTACACCCTGATCAAGGTTACCGGCATTCCTTACACCGAACGGCAGGCGCTGGCCAGTCGCGGCGACGACTACCGCGCCTATCAGCGCGCGACCAGCGCGTTCGTGCCGTGGTTCCCGAAAAAGGAGGCGTCCTGATGCTGAAAACCGCCATCGAACTCATGGAGCGGGGCTATGTGCCCGACTGGCTGACCCGGATCGGCATCCGCCGCCTGCTGGGCGAGCGGCTGCGCGCCGAGGATGTCGGCGACGACCGGGCGCGCGAGGCAACGCTGGCGCGGCTGATCGCCGAATTGCGCGACGGTCCCATCGCCCTGCACGCTGGAGCGGCCAACGAGCAGCATTACGAAGTGCCGGCCGATTTCTTTCGGAGGGTGCTGGGGCCGCGGCTCAAGTACAGCTCCTGCTGGTGGCCGGATGAAGTGAAGGATCTGGAGACCGCCGAGGCCGCCATGCTCGCCCTGACCTGCGAGCGTGCGGAACTGGGCTTCGATCAGGACATTCTGGAGCTGGGCTGCGGCTGGGGGCCGCTGACGCTGTGGATGGCCGAGTTTTACCCCGACTCGCGGATCGTGGCGGTTTCCAACTCCAGCTCGCAGCGGGAATTCATTGAGGAACAGTGCCGGGCGCGCGCGCTGCCTAACGTCCGGGTCATCACGGCCGACATGAACGATTTCCACACCGACCGCCGCTTCGACCGGGTGGTATCGGTGGAGATGTTCGAGCACATGCGCAACTATCGGGAACTGATGGGGCGGATTCACGCCTGGTTGAAACCGGGCGGCAAGCTGTTCGTCCACATCTTCACCCACCGCCGGTTGGCCTATCCGTTCGAGACCGAGGGCGAGGACAACTGGATGGGACGGTATTTCTTCACCGGTGGGCTGATGCCTTCGCGCGATCTGTTGCCGCGCTTCCAGGGCGATCTGCGCCTGGAGGAGCAATGGCACTTCAACGGTCGCCACTACCAACGCACTTTGGAAGCCTGGCTGGCCAACCAGGACCGGCATCGGAAGGAAATTCTGGCGTTGTTCCGGGCGACCTACGGTCCCGAGCAGGCCGAACGCTGGTTCCAGCGCTGGCGGGTGTTCTTCATGGCCTGCGCCGAACTGTTCGGCTATCGAAACGGCGAGGAATGGGGTGTGTCGCACTACCGCTTCGGCAAACCGGCATGAATCGCTCCTCCGCCGTGCTCCGGCATCCTCGTTTCGCGCTCCCTCCAATGGGCGAGGCGAGCTTCGATGCCCTTCCACATCCCGGTCAGGGCCGTCTGAACGGCAGCATTCGGTTCAGGAAGCCGTCCCGGTCGAACCGGTGGTGCTTGATGCCGAGACCGACGTGCCAGGCGATGAGGACCACCGCGGCGTAGCCGGTGACGATGTGGACGACCAGCGCCGGCGTTGCCAGCCATTCCTGTTTGCCGATAGGGTTCGGCAGGTCGAAAACGCCGAACAGCTTGATTCCGAAGTTGCCCGCCATGACGAACAGATAGCCGCTGAGCGGCAGCAGGAACATGCAGCCGTACAACCGCGTTTCGTTCCAGTGGGAGATGGCGCGCTCGGCCGGCGACAGGGTCGGCGCCCAGTCGGGCAACGGCGTGGTCTTGCGCCAAAGGATTCGCGCCAGCGCCAGGAGCAGGAGCGTCAGGCCGATGGATTTATGCCAGTTGTAGTAATCGCCCTGGGTCAGGCCGAACAGCGTTTTGTCCCGCGCGAGATTCGTCATGATATTCGCGCTGACGTACTGCCAGACAAACAGGAGAAAGACCGCCCAGTGCAGGAAGCGGGTCACCAGGCCGTAATGAGTGGCGGAGTTCTTGAGTGGCACGACGGACTGCTCCCATCGGTGGATCGAGCGACTGCTTGACAAGATAGCGATTTTTACAGCCTTTGAAAGCGGGCGACAGGCATGGCGAGTCCGCCATCAGGATTTGCGCAGCAGCACGTAGATCGCCCCGGTCCCGCCGTCCATCGGCCGGGCCGAGCAGAACGCCAACACCTCGTCGCGCTGGCGCAACCAGTGGTTGATCTTCTGTTTCAGCACCGGTCCCCGGTGGTGGGAACGCTTGCCCTTGCCGTGGATGATCCGCACGCAGCCCAGACTGTCGCGGCGGGCGTACTGGAGGAAAGCCGCCAGCGCGTCCCTGGCGGTGGCGACCGTCATGCCGTGCAGGTCCAGCGCCGCCCCAACCTGGAACTGCCCGCGCCGCAGCTTGCGCAGTATCGCCTGCTGCACCCCGTCGCGGCGATAGTACAATTCCTCGCCGGTATCCAGTTCCGCCGGCTCGAAATAGTCGGAAACCATGTCGGCCAGCACCTGCCGCTCGTCGGCCAGGGTGAAGCGGGGAATCGGGGCTGGATGCGTTGCGATCGGGTCGACCCGATCGCAACGCATCGGCTTCACCGGACCGACGGTCTGACGGAACAATTCCCGATCCCGCGGATCGAGCGCGAATGGCTTGGTCATGGGCGCCTCGTCGAAGGCGGCAAGGGGCGTCCGGCCGGGATGGCGAACGACCGTCGTTGATTTGCGTCGGCGCCGACCAGGGAATCGAGCGGAATTACAACGCGGACGCGATTTCTTCCTGCAAGGCCTTGACGACGGCCACCGGGTCTTTCGCGTTGCGGATGGGGCGACCCACCACCACATGATCGGCGCCGTTGCGAATGGCGTCATGAGCCGACGCAATGCGTTTCTGGTCGTCGTCCTTTATGACATCGTTCGTGCCCGGCCGGATGCCGGGGGTTACAATCAAAAATTTATCGCCCAGGCTTTCTCTCAACCGCGGCACTTCCAGGCCGGAAGAGACGATGCCATCGCAACCAAGGTCCAGGGCTTTTCGAGCGCGATGGTAAACCAGTTGTTCGATGGTTCCAGTCAATCCCATCTCCCGCATGTCGGATTCGTCGAAACTGGTGAGCACGGTGACGGCCAGAATCCTGGCGCCGTTCCGTTCCTGAACGGCGGCGCGCAGGATCGGATCGTTGCCGTGCACGGTGATGAAGGTGGCCCCCCGGTTCTTCAGTTCGCGAACCGCCAGCGCCACGGTTTCCGGGATGTCGAAAAATTTCAAATCGAGCATGACCTTGTGGCCACGCGCCAAAATCAGGTCGACGACCGGGAAACCGCCGGCCAAAAACAGTTGCAGGCCGACTTTATAAAAACGCACGCGATCGCCCAGGCGATCCAGCCAGCGTTCGGCTTCCGCTTTCGAAGCGACGTCCAATGCAAAAATAATACGCTCGTTCAATGGAATGTTTTTTACCATAATCGATGTTCTCAGCATGGTGGCGCAAACGGCGGAGGTTCGATCGCTCGCCTTCGGTAAGCTGCGTGTCATGTCGATAGGGTAATCTTTGCCGGCGACCGGGCGCAATGCGTTGGAGGCTGTCCAAATCGCCGAACCGCCTCGCGCGCCACGCCGGCGATCTCGCGAGGGAATTCAATCAACGAACAAAAGGATAGGTGGCTTCATGCATATTTTGGTCAGCAACGACGACGGTTATCTGGCACCCGGCCTGCTCCGCCTGGTCGCCGCGCTGAGGGAACTGGCGCAGGTCACGGTGGTCGCGCCCGACCGCGACCGCAGCGGCGCCAGCAACTCGCTGAGCCTCAAAAACCCCCTCTACGTCACCCGCCACGACAACGGCTTCTACAGCGTCGAGGGTACCCCCACCGATTGCGTCCACGTCGCCATCACCGGCCTGCTGGAGCAGGAGCCGGACATGGTGGTGTCCGGCATCAACAGCGGCCCCAACCTGGGCGACGACGTGATCTATTCCGGCACGGTGGCGGCGGCGATGGAAGGCCGTTTCCTGGGCCTGCCGGCGATCGCGATCTCGCAGGCGTCGCTCCGGCCCGAACACTTCGATACCGCCGCCCGTGCGGCGGCGTGGCTGGTGCGCCGGCTGCGGGAACGGCCGCTGCCGCCCGACACCATCCTCAACGTCAACGTCCCCGACGTGCCCTGGGAACAATTGACCGGCTTCCGGGCCACCCGGCTGGGCCACCGCCACAAGTCCGCGCCGGTCATCAAGAGCACCGACCCGCGCGGCCGGCCGATCTACTGGGTGGGCCCGGCCGGTCCCGAACAGGACGCCGGCCCCGGTACCGATTTCCATGCCGTGCGCGCCGGTCAGATCTCCATCACTCCCCTGCAAGTAGACCTGACCCGTCACGGCGTGCTGGATCCGTTGGCGGAATGGTTGAGCAACCAGTGAATATAAATATATGAAAATTTTCAAATTATGTATTTTGGAATATACAGTCTGCCTGTAGACTCACACGCCACGTAAGGATTATCATGATTGCGGCGCTCGAGATCTGGAGCAGGGACGGGGTTGCTCCGACAGCGCGAGCGGGAGCAAGTCGCTTCGCCAAGGCGAAGTTCCAAGCCGACGCCTTCGAACAATACCAATAAATAATCAAGACGCGGCCAGCATCGGCCCCATGTCGATATGAAGATCCACCAAGATTGAAGAACGGGTGAGGAGGTTATTGATGTCCCGACGGATCAACGCCTGTCTGGAAGCGGTCGTGTGCGACGACGAACTGACCATGGATGATCCCCTGCTGGACGAGGACAAGTTGGAAGACACCGAGGATGAGGTGATCGCGGAGGAGGAAGAACTGGAAGCGGTGGAAGCCCCTTGGTCGGTACCGGCGGCAACCGGCCGGGAATTCACCCAGGAGGAGCTGGACGCCACCCGCATGTACCTGAGCGAGATCGGGTTCTCCCCGCTGTTGACGGCTCAGGAGGAAGTCTACTTCGCCCGCCGGGTGTTGCAGGGCGACACCAGTGCCCGCAACCGCATGGTCGAGAGCAACCTGCGCCTGGTGGTGAAGATCGCCCGCCGTTACATGAACCGGGGCCTCACCCTGCTCGACCTGATCGAGGAAGGCAATCTGGGCCTGATCCACGCCGTCGAGAAATTCGATCCCGAGCGCGGGTTCCGGTTTTCGACCTACGCGACCTGGTGGATCCGCCAGACCATCGAACGGGCGCTGATGAACCAGACTCGCACCATTCGGCTGCCGATCCATATCATTAAGGAAATCAACGGTTACCTGCGGACCGCCCGGCAACTGGCGCAGACGCTCGACCACGAGCCCAGCGCCGATGACGTCGCCCAAGCCATGGGCAAGTCGGTCAACGAGGTCAAGCGGATGTTGCAGCTCAACGAACGGGTCACCTCGGTGGACACGCCGATCGGCAAGGACGAGGACCGTTCGCTGCTGGACGCCATTCCCGACGATAACAACGCCGATCCATCGCAGCTGCTCCAGGACTCCGATCTCAACGAGAAGCTGGATCTGTGGCTCGACCAGTTGAACGACAAGCAGCGAACCGTGGTGAAACGGCGGTTCGGGCTCGGCGGTCAGGAAAAGGCCACGCTCGAACAGGTCGGCAACGAAATCGGCGTCACCCGCGAGCGGGTGCGGCAGATTCAGATCGACGCCCTGCGCCGGCTGCGCAAGATTCTGGAAAACGAAGGGTTTTCCCAGGATTTTCTGTAACCGGGGGCCCCGCTCGCTCTCTTCGCTCCGGGCTTTGCGCGCTCGTCGAAGTCTTGCGGGGGAGGGGGCGAGCGTTAATCCGCCATCATCAGCAGGGCCGCCGCGACCCGGCGTTCTTCCAGCATGATGATATTGTAGGTCCGGCAGGCGGCGGCCGTGTCCATGACTTCCACGCCCGTGCCGTGCGCCAGCAGGGATTGGATCAGCCGCGAGCGCGGAAATCGCTGCCGGCTGCCGGTGCCCAGCAGCACGATCTCCGGTTCCAAACGGGCGATCGCCTCGAAATGCATTTCCTCCAGATCGGCGAAGGTCTGCGGCGGCCAGTCGGTTACCAGCCGATCCGGGGTGACGATCACGCTGCGATGGATTTCCCTTTCGTTGACGTTGATCCAGCCCGGACCATAGCCCTTGATGAAATGTCTGCCCGTGTCGATGTCGAGACTGAAACGCATGAACGATACCTCTATCCAGGGACTCCGATCGTGGCCGCACGCGCCGCCGGCCCGAGACAACAGTCTTTCTGAGTCGCGACCGCCGCTAATGTTCCAATGATTCAGCCGCCCCCCAGGCGGTCTCGGAAACCCGGGCTGCTTGGCGCCGGCGCAATCGCTTTCATCACCGTGAGAATGCGCGATGACCGACACTTCCCCCTGCACGATCCACGCCCTGGAGCTGGGGCGCATGAGCAATTTCATCTACGTGATTCACGACCACGCCACCGATCGTGCAGCGGTGGTCGATCCCGCTTGGGACGTGCTCGCCATCCTCGCCGTGACCGAGCGGCGCGGGCTGCGGATCACCGACATCCTGCTGACCCACAGTCATTTCGACCACATCAACGGCGTCGAGGCGCTGCTGAACGCGAGCGATGCCCGCTTGCACCTGCTCCGGGCCGAAGCGGCGTTCTGGGATCGCGATCTCAACCTGCCGACCCTGCATGACGGCGGCGACCACATCCCGTTGGGCGAAACCGAAATTGAAATCCTGCACACGCCCGGCCACACGCCCGGTTCGGCCTGCTACCGGGTGGGCGATCAGGTGCTGACCGGGGATACCCTGTTCGTGTTCGGCTGCGGGCGCTGCGACCTGCGCGGCGGCGACCCCGAGCAGATGTACCAGAGCCTGCGCCGGCTGGGCGAGCGGCTGCCGGGCGGCACGCTCGTCCGCCCCGGCCACAACTACGGCATTACTCCGACCTCGACCATGGCCGAACAACTCGCCGGCAATCCGTTCCTGCACTTCGACGATGGTCCGGCCTTCGTCGAGTACCGGATGCATTTGCACGACCGCGAGGAGCCGTACCGGCCGGAATCGCGCCCGCGCCGCCACCCGTGCTGAACGGCTTCAGTCCTCCACGAACACCTGACCGGCATCGACCGCGACCGGGTAGGTCTTGAGTGCTTTCCTGGCTCTGAGGAAGTTTAATAATTGCACGCCCGGCGGGTGATTGGCCCAGCACACCACCTCGCCGGTGCGGATGTCGAAGCGCGTTCGGTGGTGCGGGCATTCGATCTGGTGACCCTCGACGATCCTGCCCTTGTGCAAGGAGGCGAACAGGTGGGTGCAGTCGTTCTGGGTGGCGTAAAAGCCATCGTCCAGATGGAAAACCACCACCATCCCGCCGCCGACCTTGCAGGCCTTCATGCCACCGACGGGAATATCGCCCTCGTTGCAAACCGGATGACGCGCCATCTCGATCCTCCGCGATCGGTCGGCATGCGATGAAAGGGGAGGGGTTCGCGCGCCCCTCCCCATTACGTTTAATAGTATCACTTATTTTATGGTTTTGGGTGGGGAAATCAGCACATGATCGTCAACTGCGTTGCCTATGCCGACGGCTGCAAGCTGCCCGATATCACGTTGGAGAATATTCCGGAGATCCGGGCTCGACCGGACGCCTTCGTTTGGCTGGGGTTGCGCGAGCCGGACGAGGAACTGATGGCGCGGGTCCAGGAGTTGTTCGGTCTGCACGAGCTGGCCACCGAGGATGCCCACCACGCCCACCAGCGGCCCAAAGTGGAGCTGTACGGCGACTGCCTGTTCGTGGTGTTGCGGACGGTACAGATGAGCGAAGACAGGATGGATTTCGGCGAAACCCACCTGTTCGTCGGTCCCCGCTATCTGGTATCGGTCCGGCATGGCGCCTCGCTGCCCTATGCCTCGGTGCGCGCCCGCTGCGAGAGCAATCCACGCCTGCTGAGCAAGGGGCCCGGGTTCGTGCTGTACGCCATCCTCGATTTCGTGGTGGACAACTATTTCCCGATTATCCACAACGTGGAAGACGCAGTGGAAGAACTGGAAGAACGCTTTTTCAAGGGGGATTTCGGTCAGGACGACCTCGGTCGGCTGTACCAGTTCAAGCGCGAACTGGTGGAACTGCGCCGCGCCGCCGCGCCGGTGGTCGAAGTCTGCAATTATCTGCTGACCGATGTGTTCACCCACCACGTTCCGGACGATATTCGCCCCTATTTCCGCGATGTCCACGATCACGCCCTGCGCATCAACGAGGCGGTGGAAATCATCCGGGAAACGTTGGCGCTCGCCCTGCAAATCAGCCTGTCGCTCGGCGCGGTCCGCCAGAACGAAGCGACCAAGCGACTGGCCGGCTGGGGCGCGCTGCTGGCGATTCCGACCATGGTATTCAGCATCTACGGGATGAATTTCAAGGGCTGGTTCCCAGAACTGGAATGGGAGTATGGCTATCCCGCCGTGATGGGAGGCGTAACGGTGATTTGCCTGTTGCTGTACCGCTATTTGAGAAAAACCGGGTGGCTGTAGATGCTCCACTTCGCGCCGATCGGCTTCGTTCGCTCCTGTTTCCGCGAGAAGTTCGGCATTCCCCGCCAGCCGGGACTGGCGCCGGCGGCGCGGGCCACGCTGGAACTGGTGCCGCCCTACGATCGGCCGGACGCGGTACGCGGGCTGGAGGGTTTTTCGCACTTGTGGCTGATCTTCGTGTTCCACGGGGTGCCGGCGGGCCGCTGGCAGCCGACGGTCCGGCCGCCGCGGCTGGGTGGTCACCGGCGGCTGGGCGTGTTTTCGACCCGCTCCCCCTTCCGGCCCAATCCCATCGGTCTGTCGGCGGTGGGGCTGGAACGAGTGGAAATCGGCCAGGGCCGAGTGGCGCTGCATCTGGCGGGGGTGGATCTGCTGGACGGAACCCCGGTGCTGGACATCAAGCCCTATTTGCCCTACTCGGACCGGATCC
Organism: Candidatus Competibacter sp.; assembly: GCA_031732855.1. Taxonomy (GTDB): domain Bacteria; phylum Pseudomonadota; class Gammaproteobacteria; order Competibacterales; family Competibacteraceae; genus JAVMKJ01. The sequence continues at coordinate 11,470 of JAVMKJ010000066.1, read as the reverse complement.
CGGATGCCGCTGGAGGGTTTGCGCCCGAAGCGCCCCAGGCGGGACTGGCGGTGGATTTCAGCCCGCAAGCAGCGGCGTTCTGCGCGGCCAGGCCGGACGGCGACCCGCGCGAGTTGATCGCGCAGATCCTGCGCCAGGATCCCCGTCCCGCCTACGAGCGGGGAAACGCCGCCCGGCGACCCTACGGCATGAAGCTGCACGACTTCGACCTGCGCTGGGAGATGCGCGGCGGGACGGCGTACGTGACGGAGATCCTGTCTGGTGAATGAGTTGAAACGCGAGGGACGGGCATGACCCACCGCACCAAGGACACCGCCGGCCTTTACCGCACCGGCCGCGACGACGCGGAGCGCCAGCTTCGCTTCGACCGGGGCACGCTGCTGCTGGAGGGCGTGGCCGAACTGCCGGTCGGGCTGGAAACCTGGTTTCGCTACGATCCCCGCGTGGACGCCTACCGCGCGCCCGCTCACCGCTACAGCGACATCATCGGCCCCCTGAAGGGCGAACTGGCTCGCAACAGGGCGCCGCGCTACCAGCGCCGGGAACTGACCTGTGCCTTGGAAATGACCCCCTACCCCCACCAGCGGGAAGCCCTTGCGGCCTGGCAGGCGGCCAAGGGGCGCGGCGTGGTGGTGTTGCCGACCGGCGCCGGCAAAACCCTGGTCGGCCTGCTGGCGCTGTGCTGGGCGCGACGCGACGGCCTGGTGCTGGTCCCGACCCTGGACCTGATGCAGCAGTGGTACGCGCTGCTGCGAGCGGCGTTCCCGGATAGCGAAATCGGTCTGATCGGCGGCGGCTATCACGAACCGCAACCGCTCACCATCGCCACCTACGATTCCGCCGCTCGCCATGTCGAACGGCTGGGCGACCGTTTCGGCCTGCTGATCTTCGACGAGGCGCATCACCTGCCCTCGGAGTTCTATCGCGCCATCGCCGAATTCTCGCTCGCCCCTTACCGGCTGGGGCTGACCGCCACCCCCGAGCGCGGCGACGGGCGCGACGCCGATCTGCCGGACCTGATTGGTCCCATCGTCTATCGCAAGCGCCCGGAGGAACTGGCCGGCGACGTACTGGCGGACTTTCAGGTGCGGCCGGTCCATGTGGATCTGTCTCCCGCCGAACGGACCGCCTACCAACAGGCGCTGGACGAACGCAACGCCTTTTTGCAGGCCAATCGCCTGTCGCTGAGCACCCTGGAGGGTTGGAACCGGTTCGTGATGCTGTCGGCGCGCAGCGTCGAGGGCCGCCGCGCCATGCGCGCCCACCGCGCCGCCCGCCGCATCGCCCACGCCACCCCGGCCAAGCTGCGGGCGCTGGGCATGATCCTCGCCCACCATCCGGGCGCCAGGACGGTCGTTTTCACCGAGGACAACGCCACCGCCTACGAAGTCTCGCAGCGCTTCCTGATCCCCTGCCTGACCCACCAGACCGCCATCAAGGAACGGCAGGCGTTTTTGGACGCTTTCAAGGCCGGCGGCTACACCGCCATCGTCACCAGCAACGTGCTCAACGAGGGGGTGGACGTGCCGGATGCCTCGATCGGCGTCATCCTGTCCGGCAGCGCCTCGGCGCGGGAATTCGTGCAGCGGCTGGGCCGCATCCTGCGGCGCGGCGACGGCAAGCAGGCGATCCTGTACGAAGTCATCGCCCGCGAAACCCGCGAGGAGCGGGTCGCCGACCGGCGCCGCGCGCCTCCCGACGCCAGTCGCAAGGCGGAGCGGATCGAAGCCACGCTGGCCTTGTTCGATCCGCGACCGCCCACCGGTCCCGAATGACGGCCCTCAGCGAAATCTCCCCGGTCGCCCTTTGCACGGGTGGGTGGCGGGATGGCGCCGGGGGATTTCGGAGGTGATGCAACCCTAACCGATGCTGCCTTCCGACCTGCTGTTCTCCTACAAACGCGGCTCCCAGGTTTACCCGCGCTTTCTGCGGCGCGAACAGTACGTCTGGGCCGAACAGGTCTTGAACCTGATCCGCGAGCACCAGCACCGCACCCGCGGCGAATTGCAGGCGGCGCTGCGGGCGCTGGAAGGTGATTCGCCCGACTATCGCATCGTGCGCGGCTTCGCTCACCTGGCTCTGAACGCCGCCGAGTTCACCCTGGCCACCGGCGAGCTGGAACCGGAGGCGTTGCGACGCGAGGTCTTCACCCTGGCGGCGGAACGCGGCGGCTACGGCGAAGCTCAGGCGCGGGCGGTGCTGGAGGCGGTCGCGCCGCGCTACCAGTTGGAAACGGAAACGCTGCGCGAGGCGCTCTACGCCGACCTGCCGGAAAACCACCTGCTGACCGCGCTGCCGGATTTCACGCCGGATACGCTGGTGGACCGCTACAATCTTGCCCAGGCGCAGGGACTGCTGTACTCGGCGCTGTATCTGCGCCTCACCGCCCATCGCAACGTCCCCGGCGAATACCGCCGGTTGTTCCGCCATCTCAAGTTTCACGGCCTGATGTACGCGGTCGAGGGCCATCTGGAGGACGGCTACCAAATCTATGTGGACGGTCCCGCCAGCCTGTTCAAGCAGACCCGCAAGTACGGCCTGCAAATGGCCATGTTCCTGCCGGCGCTGTTGCGGGTCAGCCGCTGGGAGATGGAGGCGGTCCTGCAACGCGACGGGCGGGAATCGAGCTATCGACTGGATTCCCAGTCTTCGTTGAAACCGCCGGGCGCCGCGCCGCGCGCCTACGACAGCCTGCTGGAGGAAAACTTTGCCCGTCGCTGGGAAAAGTTGGGAACGCCGTGGGTGCTGGAGCGGGAAGTCGAGATCGTGGACCTGAAGGGCACGGTGTTCGTGCCCGACTTCGCCCTGCGCCATCCCGACGGCCGGCTGGTCCACATCGAGATCATGGGGTTTTGGCATCCCGACTATCTGCGCCGCAAGCTGGACAAACTGCGCCGCGCCGCCATGCCGAATCTGATCGTGGCGGTCTCGGAGCGGTTGAACGTCGGCGCGGACGATTTTTGCGACATTCCGGGGCCGGTTTTGTTCTTTAAAGGCAAGATCGAGCCGCGAGCGGTCCTGGAAATCCTGGAGCGTCCGCCGTGAAGACAGCGCATGATGGCCAGTATCGATTGCAAACGGTCGCCATCTTCAGCGCTCTCAACAGTCGTGTCGTGCTGAAATGCGTCGATGGCCGGAGCGGGACGCTCGATCCATCCCCGGTTTTCTGCATGCCGGATCGGCAGCGTCCCGGCTAGCGCCAGGCCACCGAATCCTGGGCGGCCCGCAACTTGGCCGCGGGCCAGCTTTTCGGCGGCGTCGGCGGCTGGGCCGGGTCGGCGACCGTGGTTCCCTCGCCCGGTACGGTCAGTTCCACCCGGCCCGCCGGAGTTTCGACGTAAACGCCCTTGCCCGCCAGCATCACCACATCCAGGGCGCCGGGTTGAAACTGGAAGCCCCCCCAGAAATCGGTACCCCGAATCCCGATTACCGCCACCGAGGTGCGGACCTGCAACGGCGCCGGGATTTCGGTGGCCGTTTTCGGCGTGATCGCACGGAACACGCCCCGCGTCAGATCCATGAGCGTCCCCTGGGCACGATCGTCTCCGGCAGCCGGGGCGGCCTGAACGGTAAACTCGGTGCGTTCGCCCAAGGTCACCATCACCCCGTTCCGCAACCGGATTTCCAGCCGGGCATCCGCCTCCGTCGCGAGGCGATCGCCGGCATGAACCGGCTTGCCCAAACCCAGCGGACGCGGTGCCGCGTCCGGGGGTTCTGCGGGTCGCGCCCTCGCGATCCCCTGAATGCGGGTGACGTAGCCGACCGGCTCCGGAGCGACCGCCCACGCGGCGGCGAAAAGCGCCAGTCCCAGAACGATGCCCATCACTAATGCCGAAGCGCGCGATTGCATGGGTTCAACTCTCCTCGTCGCGATCTTGCCAGCCATCATTTGGTTTGCAAATTGAAAACGCCATCCCAATCCGCCGGCGGTGGCGCCACCATCAAAGCGGCCAGCCGGTCCAGATACAGCGCGTACAGCCGGCGATCCGGCCATCGCGCGCCCAATCGCTGGAAGCGGGCCGTTGCTTCGTCCCAATCCCGCTGCCGGTAGGCGCGCAACGCTGCTGCATGGTCGGCCAGTTCCATTTGCTGTTCCGGCTCCAGTTCCGCCGCCAGGCCCAGCGGTTCGAAAATCGCGACCGGCCGGCTCCGGCCCTTGACCCGGACCCGATCCAGCTCGCGGCAGGCATACTCCGGTACGGCGTCCCGGGTATGTTCGCTGATGACGATGGCGACCCCATACTGCTTGGCGGCGCTCTCCAACCGCGAGGCCAGATTGACCGCATCGCCCAGCACCGTGTAGGACATTCGGAACCGCGAACCCATGTTGCCGACGCTCATCGCGCCGGTGTTGATCCCGATACGGATTCGCAGCGGCGGCCAGCCCTCGGCGCGGAATTCGCCGTCCAGCGTTCGCAAGCACCGCGTCATCTCCAGCGCCGCCCGAACCGCATGGCGGGGATGTTCGGGATCGGCCAGCGGCGCGCCCCAGAACGCCATGATCGCATCGCCGATGTACTTGTCGATGGTGCCGCGATGCTCGTGAATGACCCGGGTCAGCGGGGTCAGATAGCACTGCATCAGGCGAGTGAGCTGGCGGGGATCGAAGCGCTCGGAAATGGCCGTGAAATCGGCGATGTCGCCGAACAGCACCGTCATGTGCCGGCTTTCCCCCTCGAGCGAGTACCGCTCGCCGCGCCAGCTCATTTCCGCCACGATCTCGGGCGGGACGTACTGCCCGAACAGCCGGGTGATCCGCCGCTCCCGCCGCGATTCGACGAAGAAATTGTAGCTGGTGTACAGCACGTACAAAGTCGACAGCAGCGCCAGCCCCGAGGCCAGCGGAGTCACCAGGGCGTGCGCTTCCCAAAGGTAACCGTGGAGACCGAGCAGCGTTCCGGCGGTCGCGACCGCCAGCAACAGCGCCCACAACGGGGTCAGGAAGCCGATCGGAATACCCAGCAGACCGATGATGCCCAGCTGTGCGATCTCCAGCCCGGCGGTAAACGCCGGTCGGCTCCTGAAGGTTTGATCCAGAATGCCGGCGATCAGGTTGGCGTTCACCTCGACCCCGGCGAAGACGTTCTGCACCGGCGTGGCGCGCAGGTCCATCAATCCGGCCGCCGTGGTGCCCACCAGCACGATCGCGCCATCCAGCAACCGTGGGTCGGCGCGCTCCGCCAGCACCTCGGCCGCCGAAACGTAGGGAAAACTGCCCTGGGGACCGCGATACGGCACCAGTACCGTTCCGAACTCGTCGACCGGCACGGTGAAGCCGCCGATCCGCAAGGCTTCCAGCCGACGGTTTCGCTCGTCCGCGCCATAGCCGGCGCCCATGACGAACTCCACGGAGGGTTGCCCCAGCAACGCACGGACCACGGCCAGCGCCAACTGCTCGTACAGCCGATCCTGATAACGGATCAACATCGGCACTCGACGAGAAATCCCGTCCAGGTCGACCAGCGGACTGTTGAAGAAACCGCCGCCTTGCGCGCTGTCCTGCAACAGCGGCAGATTGGCGCCGTAACCGATGGCATCGACCAGCACGGTATCGTTCGGGCCCAGGTCCTGGATCGTGGCGACCGGTTCGGGCAATTGCCCGAACCGGGTGTCGGCGCCGGACGAGGCACGGATGTTGAAGAAATAACCGAGCACGACGGGGCGGTCGCGCAGGGCGGCGGCGAAGCGGCGGTCCGGGTCCCACTCGCGGCGCAGTTGATCCAGCCGTTCGCGCAGTCGGGCATCCTCGCTCGGCGGACCGGCGGCCAGCGTCGCGAAGATGCTGGCCGTCGCGTCGGGTTCGGCGAACACCACATCGAAGCCGAGCACGGCCACCCGATAGCGCTCGAACAGCAGATCGACCAGCTTGGCCAGCCGCTGTCGCGGCCAGGGCCACTGGCCTTCCTCCCGCAGGCTGCGCTCGTCGATATCCACGATCGCGACGCGCGGATCCACCCCGCCCGGCAGCGTCAGTTTCAGCCGTGCGTCGTAGGCGATGCTTTCCAGTTGGCGCAGAAAAGGCCAGGACAGCCAGCCGCCGGCGTGCAGCACGAACAGGCCGGTGATCGCGATGCCGAGCAGCAGTTTGACGACCCGGTGAACGACCATGCGGTTCGCTTTCCCTGGAGGCGATACCGTGCTACTGCCTCGGCCCCTGGACGATGCCCACCAGGGTGTCGCCGTGGAAAACCAGGGTTTTGAGGAAGGTTCCCGGCCCGAGACTGTATTCCCACTTGTAGACCGGAATGATCCGGCGAACCTCGGTTTCGTAGCCCGACTGGCGCGGATACGGTGGCGGCACCGGATTGACCGGATCGTAATACCGATCGCCCCGCCGCGCCGTCTCCTCGATGAAGCCGTCCTGCCAGGCGCGGCGCGGTTCGCCGCAGAGTTCCAGCACCCGCGACTGAGAGTCACCGATATTCACGATATATCTGCCGCAACGCATGCTGTCGTCGGCAACCACCGCCGCCGTGCCCGACGCGGCCAGCAACACCATCCAGGCCAACTGTCCGTGCCAGCGCATGAGGTTTCCCCCCTTAAAATATTTTGAATCGCTTGCGCGCTCTTGGCGCATCCGGAATCTGTATATAAGTTTATACTAATAACCCTCGAACGCGGGGCGTTCCAGCCGCGACCGCGACCGCATATTGCTCGATGCGCCGGTACTTCACCCCAACGCCGCCCCTATCATGAGTGATTTTTTGGTAACCGTTTCCACCACGCTGGGTCTGGTCGCGTTGGCCGAACTGGGCGACAAAACCCAACTGGTCTGCATGACCCTGGCGGCCCGCCATCCGGCGCCTCCGGTTCTGCTCGGCGCGGTGCTGGCGTTCGCGGTGCTGAACCTGCTGGCGGTAATCTTTGGTGCCGTCGCCGCCGCCTGGTTGCCGGAGTGGCTGGTCGCTGCCGGGGTAGCGGTGCTGTTCGCCGCGTTCGGTATCCACGCCCTGCGGGAAGCCGGCGCGGAAACGGTGGCCGTCGAGGAGCGGGATGGCCGGGGTATTCTGGTTTCAACCTTCGCGCTGATTTTCCTGGCGGAACTGGGCGACAAGACTCAATTGGCGGTCGCGGGGCTGGCCGGCACCCAGGATGCGCTGGCGGTCTGGGTAGGTGGAACGCTGGCGCTGGCGCTGACCTCGGCGCTGGGGGTGCTGGCGGGCCAGACGCTGTTGCGGCGCCTGCCGCTGCGCCTGTTGCACCTGGTTGGCGGCGCGCTGTTCCTGTTGCTGGCGGCGCTCGCCGGCTGGCGGACCTTCGCCGCCCTGGCCGGGTGAGCGTGCCGGGACGTCCGCCCATGAACCCACAGTCAGGCAAGATCCAGTTTCGCATCATCGGGCTATTGTTTCTGATCATCGCGCTGTTCGTGGCTGGATTGACAGTCATAAAAAACGCCGAACTCGAACGGCTTGCCTTGCTGGAGCGGAACGCGGCGGACGAACGGGCGACGCTGTTCGACAAGCTGCTGGCGCTCAAGGGACAAACCCTGAAAAACTACGCTTTCGACTACAGCGTCTGGGATGAAATGGTCGCGTTCGTCCGGAGCAAGGACCTGGAATGGGCGCGGATCAACCTGGATGAAACGCTGGCCAGCCAGAAACTGGCGGTCGCCTGGATTTATGGCGCCGATTTCGAACCGCTTTACGTCACCCGGAAACCGGTTCCAGGACTGTCCCCGGCGGGACCCGCGCCGCCGGCCGCGATCCGCGACTGGTTGCGCGACCAGCCGTTCCAGCATTTTTTCATCGATACCGCCGCGGGCTTGCTGGAAATCCGCGCCGCGCCGATCCAGCCCAGCGTCGATACCCAGCGCCAGACTCCGGCGCAAGGCCATCTGCTGGTCGGCCAGTTCTGGGACGCCGAGTATCTGGAAAGCCTGTCGGAACTCATCGGCGGGACGGTGACGCTGCGACCGGCCACCGCGACCGCGGAACAGACGATCGACCAGACCATCCCGGGCCTGGCTGAATTCAGCAGAACCCTGCCCGGTCCGACCGGCCAGCCCGCCGCCATCCTGACGGTTCGCCACGAATCGGCGCTGGGCCGGAGTGCCCGCCAGTCGCTCGAGTGGGAATACTATCTGTTCGTCGCGTTCGGCCTGGCGCTGCTGATCGTCATGTTCTCCGCCCTGTTCCTTTGGGTAAACCGGCCGTTGCGGCGGCTGTCCCGCGGCCTGGCCCAGCGCGACTCAACCATCTTCGGCCCCCTGATCGGCGACTCCACCGAGTTTGGCCAACTGGCCCGACTGGCCCGGGATTTTTTCCTGCAGCAACAACAACTCACCCAGGAAATCCAGGAGCGGCGCCAGCAGGAAACCATCCTGCGCCAGTATTCGCGGGCGCTGGAGCAAAGCGCCAATATCGTGATCATCACCGATCGCGACGGCACCATCGAGTACGTCAACCCGAAATTCGTCCAGGTTACCGGCTATTCCCGGGAAGAAGCCATCGGCGCCAATCCCCGCATTCTCAAATCGGGCAAATATTCTCGCGAACAATACCATCGGCTGTGGCAAACCATCACCAGAGGCGACGAATGGCGCGGCGAGCTCCAGAACCGGCGCAAGGATGGCGGCCTCTACTGGGAATCCGCCTCGATCGCCCCGATCCGCGACGAAACTGGCGCCATCACTCATTTCGTCGCCATCAAGGAAGACATTACCCGGCGCAAGAAGATCGAAGCCGCCCTGCACGCCAGCGAGCTGAAATACCGCGGCGTGTTCGCGACCGTCGGCGACGCTCTGTTCCTGATGGACAGCCACGACGGCCGCATCCTCACCGTCAATCCGGCCGCCTGCAAACTGTACGGCTACTCCCGCGAGGAATTCCTGACGCTGAAGGATACCGACCTGGCCGCCGAGGTCTCGCCCGACGCCGAACTGCCGCGCACCGTATCGCAACGGCTCACCAACCGCCCGCACCGCCGCAAGGATGGAACGGTCTTTCCCACGGACATCTGGGTCCGGCATTTCATCTATAAGAGCCACACGATCACCGTCGCGGCCATCCGCGACATGACCGCGCAGAAACTGGCGGAGCAAAAAATCGTCCGCCTGAGCCATTTCTACGCGGCTCTCAGCCGGACCAGCGCCGCCATCATGCGCTGCGCCGAGCCTCGGGAGCTATTCCAGCGCATCTGCCAGATCGTGGTCGATCTGGAACAAGCCCGGATGGTCTGGATCGGTTTCGTCGATCCGGAAAGCGGCTGGTTCCGGCCGCTGGCGCATGCCGGCACCGCGCCCGATTACCCGCGTTACCTCGCCGACAATCCGATCTCGGGCGATCCCGGCCTGCCGGAGGGCCACGGACCCACCGGCATGGCGTTCCGGCTGGGCGAGCCGGTGGTCAGCAACGATTTCCTGAGCGATCCCAACAACCAGCCCTGGCACGGACCGGCCAGCGCGTTGGGGATCCGGGCGGTGGCGGCTTTTCCGTTGCGGCGCAACGGTCGGGTCGTCGGCTGTCTGAGCACCTATGCGGCGGAGCAGGATTATTTCGAAGCCGACATTATCGACCTGTTGACCGATCTGGCCGGGGAAGTCTCCTTCGGTCTGGACTTGTTCGACCGGGAGGCCCAGCGCCAGGCGGCCGAGGAACGGATTTCCCACCTGGCGACCCACGATCCGCTGACCGGATTGCCGAATCGTACCTTGTTGCTGGACCGGCTCAATCAGGCGATTCACGGCGCCAGCCGCCGGCAGCGTTGCGTCGGCGTGCTGTTTCTGGATCTCGATCACTTCAAGACCATCAACGACTCGCTGGGACACGAGGCCGGCGACGAATTGCTGAAGGCGGTCACCGAGCGGCTGCGCAACCGCCTTCGGCAGGAAGACACGCTGGCTCGCCAGGGCGGCGACGAATTCATCCTGGTGTTGCCGGACATCGTCGAGCCGGCCGCCGCGGGTCAGGTGGCCGAATATCTGCTGGAGGCGTTGCGCGCCCCGTTCCCGCTGAAAGGCCAGTCGCTGCACGTCAACGTCAGCATCGGCATCAGCACCTATCCCCTGGACGCCGACGATGCGCCCACCCTGATCCGCTTCGCCGACAACGCCATGTATCAGGTCAAGTCGGCCGGCCGCGGCAATTACGCCTTTTTCACGCCCGAACTGAACGCCCGCGTGTCGGAGCTGCTGGTCTTGGGCAACGAGCTGCGGCGGGCCTTGGAACGGGACGAATTCGTGTTGCACTACCAGCCGCTGGTCGAACTCGCAACCGGCCGGCTGGTCGGGGTAGAAGCGCTGATCCGCTGGCAGCATCCCGAGCGGGGGCTGATGCCGCCGGCCGCCTTCCTGCCGATCGCCGAGGAGACCGGGCTGATCGATCCGATCGGAGCCTGGACCTTGCGGGCCGCCTGCGCGCAAAACCGCCGCTGGCGGGATGCCGGACTGTCGGGGGTACCGGTCGCCGTCAACCTGTCCGCCAGACAGTGGTTGCAACCCCAGCTCGAAGATCATGTGGTCCACGCCCTGGAATCGTCTGGCCTGGCGCCGTCGCTGCTGGAACTGGAGATCGGCGAGAGCCTGCTGTTGCGGGATACCGAAAAGACCATCGCGGCCATGGACCGGCTGCGGGCGCGCGGGGTACGATTCGCCGTGGACGATTTCGGCATCGGCCTTTTCAACCTGAGCCATCTCAAGCGTTCCCCGGTCAACCGGCTCAAGATCGCTCTCTCCTTCGTGCGGGACATCCCCACCGACGCCGACGCGGCCACCCTCGCCACCACCATCATCCAGCTTGGCCGGAGCCTGCGGTTGCAGGTGGTGGCCGAAGGCGTGGAAACGCCCGAACAGGCCCGTTTTCTGCGCGAGCAGGGCTGCGACGCGGCTCAGGGCTACTACTTTGGCGGCCCGCTGCCCGCCGGGGAATGCGAGGCGCTGCTGGCCCGCCTGTGGCAGGCGCCCTGAGGGGCCCGCCCGCCCGAACCGGGCGAGCGACCTGGATTCGCTCCCAAACCGGACTGGATCGCTTAGTGATCGGTGGCGACGAACCGTTGCCGGATCGCCTCCACCCGCTCGCGGTTCGCGCCGAAGTCGTAATAGCCGGTCCGCGAGGCTGAGCGGATCTGAATGAAACCGGGCGCGTCGAACTGGAACTCGACGTCGTCCACGAAGCCGAACACCGCCGAGGTGAATTCGGCGTGGATGTAGTCGATGTCGGCCCGGACGATCAGGACTCGTTCCATGCCGTCCAGCACCGCCAGCAACCGATCGCGGGCCGGCGCCGGATCGCCCTGGTAGCGAAGCGGCCAGACCCACCGGCTTTCGTCGGTTGCCTGCGACGAGACGCAATTCGGCGAGTTGGGACAGGGGGCCAGCCGGCCCTCCGTCACGCCCAGGTTCGGGGGCGGTCGCCCGCCCGAGCAGCCGCCCAGCGCCAGCGCGGCGACCAACGCCAGTCCGCCGATCATCAGCCTGTCACGCATGATCGTTCTCCGAAAATCGGGCTCCATCCCGAGCGTGGATGGGGTACGC
>JAVMKJ010000065.1:0-5314 GCA_031732855.1 Candidatus Competibacter sp. | reverse complement strand
TCCTGGCGATGACCGCCAACGCCTTCGCCGAGGACCGCCAGCGGTGTCTGGCGGCCGGCATGAACGATCACGTGGCCAAGCCGGTCGATCCACGAACGCTCTACGCGTCGTTGCTCGAATGGTTGCCAGCGTCCGCCGCCGCGCCCGCCGCCGCGCCCGCCGCCGCGCCCGCCGCCGCGCCCGCGCCGGCCGGGGACGTTCCTGCCGACTGGCGGCAGTGCCTTGCGACCATTCCTGGTTTCGATCCGGCGCGGGGGCTGGCCCTCGTGCGCAACAATTCGGCCACCTATCGCCAGTTGTTGGCCCTGTTCGTCGACCGCCACGGGTTGGACGTGGAACGCCTGCGCGAACGGTTGCAAGCCGGCGACTGGGTCGAAATCCAACGGCTGGCCCACACCCTCAAGGGGGCCGCCGGCAACCTGGGCGCGACGGCGCTGCACGCGGCGGCGGATGCCCTGCAAACGATGGTCCGCCGGGGTGCCGGCCCAGGTCCCATCGAGTCGTGCTGCCACGCCGTGGCCGCCGAACTGTCCCCCTTGCTCGATGGCCTCCGCGCGGTGCTGGTCGATGATATTCCCGCCGCCCCCACCGTGGACGGGACCCGCCTGAGCACAGTAGTAGCGCGGCTGGAAACCCTGCTGGAACAGGCCAATGTCGGAGCCAATGAGCTGGCGCGGGATGAGACGCCGCTTCTGCGGGCCGGTCTCGACCCGGCCGGCGACACCCTGCTGCGCCAGGTTGCCGCCTTCGATTACGAGGCGGCTTTGATCACCCTGCGGGCCGACCGGGCAAACGGCGCCAGCGTGACCGAGAATTCAATTTGATGCGGATCGGGTCGGTCGCCGTTCCAGGTTCTGGGTAAACTATCGAGCATTTCCCACGATCCTCCTGCCGCCCATGGACCCCGCTCAAATTCACCAACTCTTCGCCCGCCTGCGGGCCGCCCGGCCCCGGCCGACCACCGAACTGCGTCATCTCGGCCCGTTCGAACTGCTGGTCGCGGTCATCCTGTCGGCGCAATCGACCGACAAGAAGGTCAACGAAGCCACCGAACGGCTGTTTGCCGTCGCCAATACCCCGCAAGCCATGCTCGAACTGGGCGAAGCCGGTCTGAAGGGCTACATCAAGACCATCGGCCTGTACAACAACAAGGCCGCCAACCTCCGCAAGACCTGCGCTCTGCTGCTGGAACGGCACGGCGGCGAGGTACCGCGCGACCGGGCGGCGCTGGAAGCCTTGCCGGGCGTCGGGCGCAAGACCGCCAACGTCATCCTCAACACCGCGTTCGGCGAACCGACCATCGCTGTCGACACTCATATCTTTCGGGTCGCCAATCGAACCGGGCTGGCGCCGGGCAGAACGGTGCGGGATGTGGAGGAAGGACTGCTGGCGGCGACGCCGGATGAGTTCAAACAGGATGCCCATCACTGGCTGATCCTGCACGGCCGCCATGTCTGCGCCGCCCGCCGGCCGCGCTGTCCGGAATGCCCGATCCGAGAGTTCTGCGAGTATCCATACAAGAGCGAGGTGGACTGATGTTTGGCAACGATCGCGACGGCCTGCGCCGCTATTACTGCGCGGCGTGGGAAAAGGCCAGCGCCGGCCAGGCGCTGGAACCGCTCGAACGCCTCATCGCCGAGGTCGTTCGCCAGCATCCCGAATATCAGGCGGTGTTGGCCCACCCGGAGGCCGCGCTGGGCCGCGAATACACTCCGGAGATGGGCCAGACCAACCCGTTCCTGCACATGGGCATGCACATCGCCATCCAGGAGCAACTGGGCGCCGGCCGGCCGGCCGGCATTCTCGATGTCTACCGGCAGCTTTGCCGGCGGGCGGGGGACAGCCATGCCGCCGAGCACGCCATGATGGAGTGTCTGGGCGAGACCCTGTGGGAGGCGCAGCGCGGCGGCGGGGAACCGGACGAGCGGGTCTATCTGGAGCGGTTGCGGCGGCTGGCGCGACCGTGAGCGGGTTTTAGCCATCGCCAGCCGGGGTGATGGAATCGAATCCAACAAACGCCGGCGCGACGCTCGGGAACCGGGGGTCGCGCCGACGCCGGCGTGATGATGAGGGTTGCGGGTCGACGCAACCTCCGGCCGAACAGGATGGTGGCGCTATTTCGCCGTGGCCGGGCGTTGTCGCGGTTTTGGGGTGCGCTTGGGGCGCTCCGGCTGTTTGGCATTCTCCAGGATGGTCGTCGGTTCGCTCGCGGTGAGCGAGTCCAGGACTTTTTGCTCCGCGGCCAGCCAGAAGTCGAGCGCCGAGCCGTACTGGCGTCCCGCCGTCTCCCAAAGCTGATAGGCCGTCTTGCGGATCTGTTCCAGATAGTTCGCCGGCGAGAACGTCTCGAAGGTCTTGGCCAGCGCTTCTTCCTTGCCGAGGCTGGCGCCCGCGGCGCGCGCCGCCGACTCCGTGAGCAGACGCAGATGCTTTTCGGCCGCCAGCCAGTAATCCATCGATCGATCGCGCTGCTCGACGCTGGCCGCCCACATGCAGTGGGCCAGTTCGCGAACCCGATAACGATACAGGGCGTGCAGGGCCGAGGGCCAAGCCGCCACGTTCTCCAAGACCGTGGTGGTGGCGACTTTCGCCCGACGGGCCGAATCGGCCGTCATTTCGATGACCATCTGCTCCGCCATCCTCCAGAAATCGAGGGCCGTTCGACTGAAGTCGGTTCCAGCCGTCAGCCAGATGTCATGCGCAAGATTGCGAATCTCGTGCTCCAGATCGTTTTCCATCGTCTTGGTTATCCTGTCTTGTTGCCCTTCGCTTGTTCGATCGACGCAGCTCGCCGATACGGCAACGAGGCGCGTGATGCCCGAGGTGGTTAAACCTTAACTTTAGCTGATGGCAACGCTTGTATCTTCTAAGGTGAATTAAATCGGGCTCCGCCACGATCACCAACGAAAAACGCCGGCGATCGCCGGCGTTTTTATGACCGCCCGGGAGGCGATCAAAGCGGCTGTTGTTCGATGTCGCCATCCTCGACCAGATCGCGGTAGGCGTGCCAGGTGGCATGGCCGATCAGCGGCAGGGTGATGACCAGGCCGAGGTAGAAGGTGACCAGGCCGATTCCGGTGAAGGTTGCGATCAGCGCCGCCCACAGCGCCATCGGGGCCGGGTTGGCGCGAACGGCGCTGAGGCTGGTCAGCACCGCGGTGATGAAATCGATCTTGCGATCCAGCAGCATCGGGATGGATACCACGCTGATCGAGAATACGATCGCGGCCATGACCGCGCCCACCAGCGTGAAGATTGCCAGGAACGTCAGGCCACTGCCCGAGAAGAACAGTTGCGCGGTTGAGGTTTCCAGCGTCAGATCGCCGCCGCCGCCGACGGCGACGCCGAACAACACCGCCGACAGGCGCGCCCAGACGATCATGAACAGGCCGACCAGCAATCCGAACAGGAGGATCGACGGCGCGTTCCGCCGCCAGGCCGTCAGCGCGTGCTCGAAAGTTGCGGGTTCGCCCGCCTCCAGCCGGCGGCTGATGTCGTACAACCCCATCGCCAGAAACGGACCGACCAGCAGGAAGCCCGTGGTCAGGGCCAACACGTATTGGAACTGGGCCTCGGCCGTATAGATCACCAGGTAGCCCATGATCACGAACAGCAGGCCGTAGGAAATGCTCGCCGCGGGCGCTCGCCGCAGGTCTTTCCAGCCGGCTCCGAGCCATTCCCAGGGCTGATCCATGGAGACGACGCGGACCTTGGGGGTGGTCAGGGAGCTTTCGATAACAGGAATGGAAGCAATCATCTTAATCCCTCTTTCAACGTTTGGTGTTGCAAGGCGGAGTTGGGTCGACGCCATCCGTGGACCCGGCGCAATCCTGAGTGCCGCGCTTGGTTATTTCCTGAACCAAAAGACCATGCAAACGAGAAAGAGTTGCAACAACGAAAAGGGGCTCCGTGGAGCCCCTGAAAACGATGGCCGGGACCGGCTGCGCTCTAGCTTCGTTGTGGCCGCAACCGGCGATAGAGGTCGTAGGTCTGCTGGGCGATGCTGCGCCAACTGTAGTGCCGCTCGACGCGTTCGCGGCCGGCCTGGCTCATCCGGTCCCGCAACGCCGGATCGGCGGCCAGGCGATTGATGGCGTCGGCCAGCCCGCGTTCGAATTTGGCGGGCGCGATGGGATCGTGCGGCGGTTCCAGCGACAGGTGCGGGTCCACCAGAAAGCCGGTTTCGCCGTCCACCACCACCTCGCAGATGCCGCCGACCGCGCTGCCCACCACCGGCGTGCCGCAGGCCATCGCTTCCAGGTTGATGATGCCGAACGGCTCGTAAATCGAAGGGCAGCAGAAAATGGCGGCGTGCGAGTACAGGGCGATGGTGGTTTGGCGCGAGACCATCTTGGGAATCCAGACGATGCCGGAACGGTGGCTTTGCAGTTCCTGCACCATGTCTTCCATCTCGCGCTGCATGGCCAGCGTGTCGGCGTCGCCGGCGCACAACACGACCTGCAGGCTGGGGTCGATGTGTGGGATGGCTTGCAGCAGGTAGTACAGCCCTTTCTGCCGGGTCATCCGTCCGACGAAAAGAACATAGGGGCGCTTGGGGTCGATGCCGAACTTGGCGATGGCTTCGGGATCGTGGGTCGGGTGATATTCCTCGGTGTCGATGCCGTTGGGAATGACCACCACCCGGGTCGGTTCGACGTCGAACAGCCGCAGAATGTCGTCGCGGGTGCTGCGCGAGACGGCGATGATGGCATCGGCCGTTTCCAGCGCGGTCTTTTCGATCCAGCGGGAGAGATCGTAGCCGTGGCCGAGCTGTTCGCGCTTCCAGGGTCGCAGCGGTTCCAGCGAGTGAACCGTGATGACCATCGGAATGTTGTAGAGGATCTTGGCGAGGATGCCGCTGAAGTGGGCATACCAGGTATGGCAGTGGATCACCTCGGCGGTGCCGTCCAGATCGTCGCCGATGCCCTGGCCGACGAAGGCCAGGCAGGTGCTCAGGGCCTTGAGCGGCGAGACGAAGGATTGCGGGCAGCCGGCGAAATGGGTGGTATCCATCTTGATGCCGCGCACGTGCAACTGGCCCTCGTCGACTGCCTGATCGTGGAAGCTGCGCACTTCGACCTGGGTCAGCTTGGCCAGTTCGCGGGACAGGTATTCGACGTGGACGCCCGCGCCGCCGTAAACATACGGGGGATATTCGTTGGTGGTCAGCAGGACGCGCATTGTTGTTATGCTCCCTTGGCCGGGTGAGCGGCGATGAGTTGGAGGGGTTCCGATGGTACGGCCAGTCGGAATGATCTTGTCGCTATTATAAAGAGTGATTATGCCAAGCGGGACGAGATTTTTGGAAGGGCGG
>JAVMKJ010000064.1:0-5340 GCA_031732855.1 Candidatus Competibacter sp. | reverse complement strand
GCTCGGTGATGTCGGTTATGGCCCCCTGGTACATGCGGATCGCCCCAACCGCATCGCGAACGGCCACGGCGTCGATCGACACCCAGATGACCTGACCGTCCCGTCGCTTTGCCTCAGCCTCGAACCCCCGGACCTCCCCCCGCTCCGCGACCTGCCGGGTCAGGGTCTCCCGGTCCCCGGGATTCGCGTAAAGCTGGGCGCCGATGTCGGAGATCTCGCGAACGATCTCGTCCGGGGTCGAGTACCCAAGTATCCGGGCAAAGGCCGGGTTAACATCGATGTAGCGGCCTTCCGGGGTGGACTGGTAGAGCCCCACGGGCGAGGTCTCGAAGATCTCGCGATACTTGCGCTCCATCTCCCGCAACGCCGCCTCCGCCTGCTTGCGCTCGCTAATATCCAAGTGATGCCACAAGCGACCGTATAATTTTCCATCCAGACTGATGGGAATGAAATCTCGCAGAAATGTCCGTCCGCCACGCATGGCGACTTCCTCGCCTCTTACCGGTTCTCCCCGACCCACTATCTCCCGGATGCGCGCGACGGCTTCGTCGGGATGCAGATAAACGTCCCCGATTCTTTCGATCATCTCGGCCGCGGTGAGTCCTGTTAGCTCCGCGGGCGAGTTTTCCAAATCGAAAAGGTCACAGAATGCCTGATTGGCGAACTCAACCCGGCTTTCATTCGTCACCAGCAGAACGCCGGCGTACAGATTTGAAAGAATCGCGTAGAAGCGTTCTACCGTGGCCTGTAGTAATTGCCCGGCCCGTCCGCGCTCGGTCACGTCTTCAAAAACCGTGGCGAAGAACCCCTGCTCCAGCACGAAAGCGGATATGGAATAGTGCCTGTTCAGCGGCTCAAAAAACGCCTCGAAGCTCACGGGCTCGTGGGTACGCGCCACTCGCTCGTACGCCTCCAGAAACGGGGCTTTTACGCCATAGATTTCGGTCGCGAGGCGGCCGCGCACCGCCGAGGGCGCTAGCCCAGTATGCCGCTCGTAGGCCGGGTTGACGTCGATGATGCGGTATTCCACCGCATGGCCCCGATCGTCGTGGACGATTTCGTGCAGCGCCACGCCCTCGGCCATCTTATCGAACAGTCCGCGGAACTTTTGCTCGCTCTCCCGCAACCGCTGGGCGCTACGATGACGCTCCAGGGCATAGCGCAGGACGCGCGACAGGAGGGCGCCGGAGATCTGCCCTTTCACCACGTAATCCTGGGCACCTTCCTGGATCGCCGCCAACCCCAGCCGCTCGTCGTCGTTGTCGGTCAGCACGACCACGGGCGTATCGGCGGCCCGCCGCATCGCGCGGAGCGTGTCCAGCCCATCGCTGTCGGGCAACTCGAGATCGAGCAGAACCACGTCGAAGCGGTTCGCGCCGATCCGTTCGAGCGCCACCGCCAGCCGCGGCGCGCGCTCGATGGCGAACGCCGTCGAGCCATCCATCAGCAACCGTTTCTCGATGAAGTCGGCGTCGCCGGCGTTATCCTCCACCAGCAGGATATCGATTGACTTGACGAGTGGATGTTCGCTCACGGGATGCGATCTCCATTTTGCAGCGTGAAATGGAAAGTGGAACCCTGCCCCGGCTCGGACTCGAACCAGATCCGGCCCCCGTGGCGCTCCACGATGCGTTTGCACACGGCCAGGCCGATGTCCGTAGAATACTCCCGCCGGGTGTGTGGGCGCTAAAAGACCACGAAAATCCGCTCCGCGCGCCGTGCGTCAATATCGATGCCGTTGTCTTTCACCGAGGTAACCGTTCATGATTGTGCCTTGACAACCTCGTTCGTCGCCCCGAAAGTCTCCACCACTCCCAATCCGATCCAGATCACGCACCGATGCCCGAACCGCCCGCGCCCCGCCCCATCATCCTCGGCATGACCGGCGCGTCGGGAGCCGACTATGGTCTGCGGCTGCTGCGATGCCTGCTGGAGGCTGATCGGCCGGTGCAACTGCTGATCTCGAAAGCCGCCCAAATCGTCATCCACATGGAAACCGATTTGCGCCTGCCGGCCCGACCGCGCGACATCCAGCGGGCGCTGGTCGAGCATTACCGCTGCGATCCCGGCCAGTTGCGAGTCTTCGGGCAGGACGAATGGACCGCGCCGCCGGCCAGCGGCTCGGCGCGAGCCCAGGCGATGGTGGTCTGTCCCTGCACCACCGGCGCGCTGGCGGCCATCGCCAACGGCAATAGCGACAACCTGCTGGAACGGGCCGCCGACGTCAGCCTCAAGGAGGGACGCAAGTTGATCCTGGCGGTGCGGGAAACTCCACTTTCCGTGATCCACCTGGAAAACATGCTGCGGCTGGCCCGCGCCGGCGCGGTGATCCTCCCCGCCAACCCCGGTTTCTATTACCGGCCGGTCAGGGCCGTGGAACTGGTGGATTTCATCGTGGCCAGAATCCTCGACCAACTGGACATCCCGCATGCGCTGCTGCCGCGCTGGGGCGAAGAACCGGAACCGAGGTGACCCGCCGTGACCACCATTCAGGAACTGCCGCTGTTTCCGCTCGATACCGTGCTGTTTCCCGGCGGGATTCTGCCGCTGCGAATCTTCGAAGCCCGCTATCTGGACATGGTCAGCGCCTGCCTGCGCGCCGACAGCGGTTTCGGGGTGGTAACGATTCACGAGGGAACCGAAGCAGGCAGCCAACCGGTCACCATCCATCCGGTCGGAACCCTGGCGCGCATCGTGGATTTCGATCAACTGGACGACGGCCTGCTTGGTATCACCTGCCTGGGGGTACAGCGCTTGCGGGTGGTCGGCCACCGGGTCCAGCCGGACCAACTGCTGCTCGGCCAGGCGCGGTGGCTACCGGACGACCCGATACTGCCACCCCTGCACAGCCACGAGCCCCTGGTCCGCATCCTGCGCGACCTGCTGGAGCGCGAGGAACTGGCCTCCTACACCCGCTTTCTCATCCCCGGTTGGGAGGATGCCGCCTGGGTCGGCAACCGGCTGGCGGAAATCCTCCCCCTGCCGCTGGGCATCCGCCAGACGCTGCTGGAGATGACCGAACCCCGGCAACGGCTGGATATCCTGCTGGCCATCTTCCACGAACAGCGCACCGCCTGAATCCCGTCATGACCGCGCACGTCCGACGCCAACATTTGGATCTCCATGCCGCTGGCCACCGCCTGCACGCCGAACGCCTGTTGCCCCCTCACGCCGCCCCCGGCCCTACCCTGGTTTTTCTGCACGAAGGTCTGGGCAGCATCAATCAATGGCGCCATTTCCCGGCGGAATTGTGTACCCGAACCGGCCTGCCAGGACTGGTGTACGACCGCTGGGGCTTCGGCCGCTCCGAACCGCTGACCGGACCGCGCCCCGACGATTATCTGGAGCGGGAGGCGCACGACAGCCTGCCCGAGGTCCTGGACGCCTGCGGCATCGCCGATCCGCCGATCCTGTTCGGCCACAGCGACGGCGGCTCCATCGCCCTGCTGTTCGCCGCCGCCCACCCCGAGCGAGCCCGCGCCGTGATCTGCGAGGCAGCGCACGTGCTCATCGAGGATGTCTGTCTCGCCGGGATTCGCCTCGCATGCGCCGCCTACGAACAGGGGCCGTTGCGGGATGGACTGCGCCGCTACCATGGCGCCAACACCGAGACCATGTTCCGGGGCTGGGGCGATACCTGGCTGCGCGCCAGCCGCCGCGACTGGAACATGGAAGCAGCGTTACCCGGAGTCACCTGTCCGGCGCTGATCATCCAGGGCGCAGACGACGAATACGGTACCCGCGCTCAGGTGGATGCCATCGCCGCCGGGATGTCCGGATCGGCTGAAATCCTGTGGCTGCCCGGTTGCGGGCACGTTCCCCACCAACAGGCGCGCGAAGCGGTATTGGCCGCCGCCGCGCGCTTCATCGAGCGGGTATGCGCTAATATGTGCCCTTAGACCCGCCCAAAAACACCGAAATCAGGCAAGGAAACCGTTATGTCCGAACTCGAACTGACCCCAACCGAACCGGCTCCCGTAAAATCCAGCCTGTGGCGGCGGCTGTTTCGTCCCAGAGATATTGGTTTCTATCTCATGATCGTGCTGGCCTGGATCGGCGCCGTCTACACCACCTACGATCTGGACACCAGCCGCTGGTACTGGCATTGGCTGATCCCAATCTTTGGTCTGATCTGCATCCTCACCCAGTGGAACAATGTCGAACCCACCCTAAAATCCCGACTGAGCCTGGTCGGGCATCAAGTTCTGCACTGGGGCGCGGCGCTCGCCCTGGCGTTTCTGCTCTATATGGTTTCCTCCGGTCATAACAATATCATCGATCTAATTGACGACCGGCAGGGCAGCTTCATGATGACTTACACCATCGCCCTGAGTGCCTTTTTAGCTGGTATTTATTATGATTGGCGGCTGTGCGTGGTCGCGGTCTTCATCCTCATGGGCGGGATCGTCAACGTGGCCTTTTCCAACCTCGCGCCCCTGCTGGCATGGATTGGTTTCGGGGTCGCCATCGTCTATTTCGTCGGGGTTTGGGGATATAACCGCTGGCAGGAACGGAAAACCCGCTCGACCGACGGTCGAACCGAATCGTAGAACTTGTGGCTCATGCCGCGCCTTGCAATCTCCACGAAGGGAATTTCCTTTCTGAACCCAACCTCCCAAGGAGGATATTTATGCCGACAAACCGCTTTACCAAAACGCTGTTCTCGCTGGGCCTAGCTGCGAGCCTGAGTGGATCGATCGCGGTTCATGCCGCCGATCCCGCGTCCCCCACCGCCAAGTCCGGCGAAACCTCACCGGCGCAGACCGCAGCTCCGGCCAAGAAGGAATGGCTGCTTCCCAACGGCGGGCACTGGTCGAACGGCACCGAAACCGAAAAGCGGGCTTACGTGCTCGGCATCCTGAACATGGCGATGGTCGAATACCAGTTGACCGGCCCCAACCCCAAGCACCGCACCACCGTCCCCAAGCTGGTCAAGGCACTGGATGGCATGGCCGTGCCGCAAATCGTGGAAACCGTCGATGCCTATTACAAGGCCAACCCCGACAAGCAGCAGCAGCCGATCATCGAAGTGATCTGGTTCCAGATGGTCGCGCCCAAAGCGGGCCCGGCCAAGGCAAAGTAGGAGGACACACCATGAAAAAGATTGGTTATTTGATTGTGATTCCAGCTCTCGCCTTCAGCGTCGGCTGCACCAACATGACGCCAACCGAGCAGAGCACGCTGAGCGGCGCGGCCATCGGCGCGCTGGGCGGCGCGGCCATCGGCGGGTTGACCGGCGGCAATGCCGGGGCCGGCGCGGTGATCGGTGGCGCGGCGGGCGCCGTCGTAGGCAACATCTACGGGCGGAACCAGCAACAAAAGCAGTATCGCAACTACTAA
>JAVMKJ010000063.1:0-5395 GCA_031732855.1 Candidatus Competibacter sp. | reverse complement strand
GCGGCGGACTGAAGGACGGTCACCACCAGGGCGAAGGCCCCGGCGACGAGCAGGCCGCGGGCCGGGGCGCTGAAGGCGTGGTTGGATGTCATGGGTTGCTCTCCGCTGGATAGTTCTTGGGCCGGGAGGGAGTGACTCATTGGGGTGCGGGAAATACGGCGGCGACGACCGGTAACGGTTGTCCTTTGCGCGAACCGAACCGGTGGGAGTAAACCCAGGTGAATTCCGCGCCGTACAGGAAGATCTGAGCGGAGTAGTAAACCCACAGCAGCACCACGACGAGGGATGCGGCGGCCCCGAAGGCGGACGAGATGCCGGTCCTTCCGATGTAGGCGCCGATCAGGAATTTGCCGGCGAGGAACAGCAGCGAGGTGACCGTCGCGCCGACCCAGACATCGCTCCAATCGATCCGCGCCCGAGGCATCGTCTTGTAGATCATCGCGAACACCACGGTCGGCAGCACGATGCCGAGAGTCAGTTCGATCGTGTTTACGAGGGTTGCCCATTCGCCGAACAGCGGATTCCAATACCGGTTCAACACGGCCAGGCCGGCGCTGAACGCCAGCGGCACCATGAACAGGAGGCCGATTCCGAGAATCATCCCGAAGGACAGCAATCGGGCGCGCAGCAGTCTCCACAAGCCGGAGTGTCCAGCCCTTGCCGGCGCCCGCCAGATACGATCGAGAGCGTCCTGCAATTCGCCGAAGACGGACGTCGCGCCAATGAAGAGAAAGACGAGGCCGAAGACGGAAGCCGGCACGCTGGTGGCCGGTTTGCCCGCGCTCTCGATGAGGCTCTGTACCGCCAGCGCTCCCGGGGTGCCGAGCACGCTGTCCAGTTGATTGAAGATTTCCCCGCGAGCGGCGTCTTCGCCAAAAACAAACCCGGCGATCGAAATCACGATCAGCAACAGGGGAGCGATCGAGAACATCGTGTAAAAGGCCAATGCCGCGCCCATGCTTTGGGCGTAATCGTGCACCCAATTGACGGCGGCGGCCTTGAACAAATCCGGGATAGCCTGGTAACTCATGTCAGTGATTGCGTACCATCCGCAGGCCCAGATACGAGATCGCTATCGTCAGTAATGGGCTGGCCAGGTTGAAAACCGCATAGGGCAGATAACTGAACGTGGCAACTCCGAGCGTCGCGGCCATGTAGGCGCCGCAACTGTTCCAGGGAATGAGCGCCGAAGTGGGGGTTCCGGAGGCGGCGATGGTGCGCGACAGCACGAATGGCGCGAGTTCACGCTTCTCGAACGCGCTCTTGAACATCCGTCCCGGCAGGACGATGGCGATGTACTGGTCCGCCGTGATGACGTTCGTCGCGAATACGGCGGCGACCAGGGAGGTGACCAGCGCGCCGACCGATTTCACAGCCTCGACGACCGGCGCGATCAGCCGGTCGATCACGCCCGCCTTCTCGACCACTCCGCCGAAGGCGAGCGCCGTGACGATCAGCCAGATCGTGTTCAACATGCTGTCCATGCCGCCGCGGCTGACGAGCTGATCGATGGCCAGGTGGCCAGTATTGGACGTATACCCAGTGGCCAGCGCGAGCCAAACCCCCTTGACCAGCGCGAGCCCGGTCGGTAAATCGTCGCCCCGGCCAGCCAGTGCGATCACGCGCTCCGGCGCCACGACCACGGCGAGCACCCCGCCGACCAGCGCGCCGATGAAGATGGTGGTGAACGGCGGAAACCGGAGCAGGGCGAGTCCGACGACCACCACGAGCGGGACGAACAACCACGGAGTAATGTGGAAGCTGTTCTGGATGTCGGTGATCTTTTCGCTCGCGTCGAAATCGCCCGGGTTGCCGAACATCCAGAACACGCCGAGGGCGAGCGCGACCGCCGGTAACGAGGTCACGGCCGTCTCGCGGAGGTGCTGGTACAGGTCGACTCCGCTGGCGGCGGCGGCGAGATTGGCGGAATCCGAGAGCGGCGAAGTCGTGTCGCCGAGATAGGCCCCCGAGATGATGGCGCCGGCGGTAATGGCCGGGTCCAGACCCATGTTCAGGGCGATGCCCATGAGACCGATGCCGATCGTGCCGACCACCGTCCAGGAACTACCAATGCTAAAAGAAATCACACCACAGATCGCGCAGGTTGCCATGTAGAAGAAGTTGGGGCTGAGCAGTTGCAGGCCGTAATAGACCATCGCCAGCAGCGTGCCGCTCAACGCCCAGGTCCCGATCAGTGCCCCGACGGCCAGCAGGATGAAGATTGCGCCGATCCCCGAGCCGACGCTCGCGATCGCCGCCTCGCGCAGCGCCTCGGGGGTATGGCCCCGTCGCCAGCCGATGAACACCGCGATCATCGTCGCGATCACGAGCGCGACCTGGTTCGGTCCGGACGCACCCGCGTCACCGAACAGGTAGAAGGACAGCGCGACCAGCAGAATCAGGCTGATGATCGGGATGAGCGCTTCGACGACGGTGAGGGGTTGCGGCGCTTCGGATGTGGTCTTGTCCATCGATGGTCTCAAGTTTGATTGATCAGGTTTCAGGTCTGTTCATAACAACTTAATTTGGAAAACCGACAGCCTTACTGGGCTATATTCAAACGTGTGCTATTGTTTAATAAAATCATTGAAAAGCAATAGCCACCACTCTAAATCCATTACCGCGAAATGATATGGAGGAACGATGGATTCGTCGTCGGATCAGAAATTTTCACGACTGACGCTGGCCGCGATGGTCGTTGGTTCGATGGTGGGAGCGGGCATCTTCTCGCTTCCAGCGCGTTTTGGCACCGCGACCGGACCCTTCGGCGCGATCATCGCCTGGCTCATCGCCGGCGGCGGCATGCTGATGCTGGCCTTCGTTTTTCAGTCCCTGGCGGTGCGCAAGCCCGATCTCGACGCCGGTATCTACGCTTATCCCCGAGCGGGTTTCGGCGACTATCTGGGGTTCGCGGCGGCCTTCGGCTTCTGGGCTGGGACCTGTCTCGGCAACACCACCTACTTCATCCTCATCATGTCCACCCTCGGGAAAATCTTCCCGGTGTTCGGCGAAGGTAACACACTGGCCGCCGTCCTGGCCTCTTCCGTCATCCTGTGGTCCGTCCACTTCATGGTCCTGCGCGGCATCAAGGAAGCCGCCTTCATCAACCAGGTCGTGACCATCGCCAAGATCGTGCCCATCTTCGTCTTCATCATCATCATGATCTTCGCCTTCAAGAGCGACCTGTTTATCGGCAGTTTCTGGGGCGGCGGCGATTACGGCTCGGCGGAAATCTTCAACCAGGTGCGCAGCACCATGCTGGTCACGGTGTTCGTCTTCATCGGCATTGAAGGCGCCAGCGTCTACTCCCGCTACGCGAAGAAGCGGGAAGATGTGGGCTGGGCAACGGTTCTGGGCTTCCTCGGCGTGCTCTGCCTGCTCGTGCTGGTGACTCTGTTGCCCTATGGGGTGATGGAACGGACGGCGCTGGGCGAACTGCGTCAACCTTCCATGGCCGGCGTTCTCGGCACGGTCGTCGGCCCCTGGGGCATCTGGTTTGTCAGCATTGGCCTGATCGTGTCGGTGCTGGGGGCCTACCTGGCCTGGTCGCTCTTGGCGGCGGAGGTCTTGTATTCCGCCGCCAAGAGCGAGCTGGTACCCAAGGTTTTTGGTCAGGAGAACAAGAACCAGGTTCCCTCCGCGGCGCTCTGGATCACCAACACCCTGGTGCAGGTCTTCCTGATCGTGACGCTGTTCGCTCAGGAGGCGTTCAACCTGGCGCTGGACCTGACCAGCGCCAAGACCTTGATCCCCTACGTGCTGGTGGCGGCCTACGCGGTCAAGCTGACCGTGACGCGGGAGACTTATGGGCCGGGCTCGACGGGTCGGGGACTCGACATGACCTGGGCGGTGCTCGCGACTCTCTACGCCTTCTTCATGATCGTGGCCGGTGGCCTGAAGTTCGTGCTGCTCTCCTGCATCATCTTCGCGCCGGGCACGCTGCTGTTCATTTTCGCCAGACGGGAGCAGCAGCGTCGGATGTTCACGCCGGCCGAGTGGGTGCTGTTCCTCGTGATCCTCGCTGGCGCGGTTGTCGGAATCTACGGACTCGCGACCGGTATCATCAGTATTTAACAAACCATTCAAGGAGTTCCTCAATGACCGATGTTGCCACCAATCCCTCCGTCACTTACGGGGTTCATTCCGAAGTCGGCGTTCTGCGCAAGGTGATGGTGTGCGCGCCCGGCCTGGCCCACACCCGCCTGACGCCGACCAACTGCGACGATCTGCTCTTCGACGATGTGCTGTGGGTGCAGAACGCCAAGCGCGACCATTTTGACTTCATGACCAAGATGCGCGATCGCGGTATCGAGGTCGTCGAAATGCACAACCTGCTGGCCGAGACCGTTGCCATCCCCGAGGCCAGGAATTGGCTGCTCGACCGCAAGGTGACGCCCAACAACGTCGGTCTGGGGCTGATCGCCGAGACCCGCGCCTTTCTCGAAAGCCTGGAGCCGCGCAAGCTGGCCGAGTTCCTGATCGGCGGGGTTTCGGTGGTCGACGTGCCGGACGAGTTTGCCACCTCGGATTATCTGAATCTGGTCCGCGAGTCGCACGGCGTCACCGAATATCTGCTGCCGCCGCTGCCCAACACCCTGTATACCCGGGACACCACCTGCTGGCTCTATGGCGGGGTGACGCTGAACCCGCTGTACTGGCCGGCGCGCAAGGAAGAAACCTTTCTGACCACGGCCATCTACAAGTTCCATCCGAGCTTTGCCAATGCCAGGTTCGAAATCTGGTGGGGCGACCCGGATGTCGATTTTGGCCTGGCGACGGTGGAAGGCGGCGATGTCATGCCGGTCGGCAACGGCGTGGTGCTGATCGGCATGAGCGAGCGGACCTCGCGCCAGGGGATCGGCCAGATGGCCGCCGCCCTGTTCGAGAAGGGCGCCGCCGAGCGAGTGATCGTGGCGGCCATGCCCAAGCTCCGGGCGGCCATGCACCTCGACACGGTGTTCACCTTTGCCGACCGCGACGTGGTCACGCTGTATCCCGAGATCATGAACCGGGTCCATGCGATCTCGCTGCGGCCCAGCGACAAGCCGGTGGGGATCGAGGCCACCCTGGAGAAGAAGCCGTTCGTCGACGTGGTCGCCGAAGCGCTGAACCTGAAGAGACTGCGCGTCGTCGAAACCGGCGGCGACCACTATGCGTCCGAGCGCCAGCAATGGGACAGCGGCAACAACCTGGTGGCGGCTTCTCCCGGGGTGGTGTTCGCCTACGACCGCAACACCTGGACCAACACCCAGTTGCGCAAGGAAGGCATCGAGGTCATCACCATCGTCGGCGCCGAGCTGGGCCGCGGCCGGGGCGGCGGGCACTGCATGACCTGCCCGATCATCCGCGATCCCATCGACTTCTAACACCTCGCGGTCAGCAGCGCCGGCGGCGA
>JAVMKJ010000062.1:0-5403 GCA_031732855.1 Candidatus Competibacter sp. | reverse complement strand
CTTCGCTAACCCGCCCTACATGGGAAATATAAAACCTATCGGGAATTGGTATAAGCGTTCGGACCCCTCCCCCCAGCGGGGGGAGGTTGGGAGGGGGGAAAGATTGCGACGCCAACGACTTGCCCTCCCCCAGCCCCCTCCCGCTGGGAGGGGGGAGTGAACGGTTACAATGGGAGAGGGGAGTTTTTGCGCGGGCTCTAAACCGCTTCAACCGGATACCTTGTTCGACCGCGCCCATTCGCAACGCTGGCGGAATGCCGGATCGAACGGATCGACGCTGCCGAACCGGTCGGGCCGGAACGGCGTCAGGTCGAAGGGTGGAACGGGCGTTCCCGCAGCCCGAGCAGAACCCGCCCAATTCCGGTCGGCTGTAGGCGCGGGCGGCTTTGGAGGCTGCGGCGGCTTCGGCGCCGAAGTCAGGCCGCAGATGCTTGCCGGTCGGCGGGCGCGGGCGCACACTGCACGAATCTCCTCACGCGATCCGACCCCTGTGCCATGAGCCAAATTCTCCTCGATATTCCCGACGACAGCCTGGTGTCGCTCAAACTCTCCGGCCCAGCGGCTGGCGCCGAAATTCGGCTGGCCGCCGCCATGAAACTCTACGAACTGGGCAAGCTCTCCTCGGGCGCGGCGGCCCGGTTGGCCGGCGTTCCGCGGGTGGTGTTCCTCGGCAAGCTGGCGGATTATGGCGTCGACACGTTTCGGCAGAGCGCCGCCGAATTAGAACGAGAAACCCGACTTGTCTGAGATCATTTGCAACACCTCGCCCCTGCAATATTTGCATCAATTGGGTCGGCTGGATGTGCTCCAGCGCTTGGCCGGCGCACTGGTCGTGCCGACCGCTGTCGCGGTGGAGTTGGCGGAGGGTCGGCGGCGTGGCCTGAAGGTTCCCGATCCCGCCGCCCTGCCTTGGATCGCGCTCCGCGAGCCGCGCAGTCAAGCCGTGCTGCCCCTGATGACCGATCTCGGTCCTGGGGAAACGGCGGTGTTGGCGCTGGCGTTGGAAAGTCGGGATGCCGTGGTGATCCTTGATGATGGCCTGGCACGTCGCCATGCCGAGCGCCTGGGTCTGCGACTCACCGGTACTCTGGGGATTTTGATCGACGCCAAGCGCGCCGGCCATGTCGATGCCGTAGCGCCACTGCTCGACACCCTGGAATCCTTGCGTTTCCGGCTTGATCCGGTAACCCGTCAGGCCGTGTTGCGCTTGGCGGGAGAAGCGTGACGTCTCGAATCCGCTACGTTGGCGAAGGGTGTCCAGAAAAAGCGATAGGCGCGGACGGGGTGGCGCGGAGCTATTTGGCCAACGCATCGAATTCGATGCGCGGATCGCTCGATGCGGCGGGTGCGGCGGACGCGACGCCCTCACCCCCCAACCCTCACTACCATCGAGAAGTTGACACGCTGCAAAAGGTACGCAATGCGTACCCTACATCGATCATCACAGGGTAGGGTACGCACCGCGTACTGCTTAAGTTAATGGCAGTGCCTCCCAACCCTCTCACGATGGAAGAGGGGGAGCTTTCGCGCGGGCTCTAAACCGCTTCAACCGGATACCTTGTTCGACCGCGCCCATTCGCAACGCTGGCGGAATGCCGGATCGAACGGATCGACGCTGCCGAACCGGTCGGGCCGGAACGGCGCCAAGTCGAAGGGTGGAATTTGTCCCGTCGCGAGCGCGGCGATGCTCGCCCCCACGCCGCCAGCGGCGGCGATGCCCGCGCCCGAACAACCCGTCGCGGCGAGAAATCCGCCCGTTTCCGGCGCCGGCCCGAGCACGAACGAACCGTCCGGGGTATAGGTGGACAGGCCGGCGATATGGTGGGCGATCTCCAACCGGTCCAGCGTCGGCAAAAATCGCCGCAAGGCCGGCGCACCCTCCACCAGCGAGGACCAGCCGTCGTCGTCGCCCAAGGCAAACCCGCTCGACTCGTCCGGCAGCCGGCGCGGATCGAAGCTGACCGATTGCTGCTCCCGCAACCCGAACAGCAGCCCGCCCAGCTCCGGCCGGCTGTAAGCGCAGGCGTCCGGCAGGATGACGAGGGGATGATCGGGAGGAAACAGTGGGTCCGGCGCGGTGATCCAGTACTGGCTGCGCACCGGCGCCATCGGCAAACCGATACCCAGCCGCGCCGCCAGCAGATTGGCCCAGGCGCCGGCGGCATCGACCACGCAACCGGCATGGACGACGCCTTGCGGGGTGGTCACGCCGGTGATTTGGTCGCCCCGAAGGCGAAAATCGGTCACCGTGACGCCTTGATGCAGCACCGCGCCGTGGAATTTGGCGGCGCGGGCGTAGGCCATTGTCAGCCGATAGGGATCGACGAAGCCGTCTTCCGGCATGAACGCGGCGGCGGCTATCCCCTCGGGATTCAGCCACGGCACCCGCCGAACCGCCTCGTCCGCCGTCGGCCGCTCCACCGGCAGACCCGCCGCTTCGGCGATGGCAACCAGTTCCCGCAATTCCTGTTGTCGCGCCTCGCTGGCGGCGACGTGCAGGCTGCCGACTCGATGCAGATCCAGCGATTCGCCGATTTCCGACTCCAGTTCAGCGATATCGTCATAAGTCTGGGCGATCAGCGGCATCAGCGCGGTTTTCGCGCGAGCCCGCGTCAGCAACGCGGCGGCGAGGCTGGTCGCGGCGAACGCCAGAGTGTCGCGTTCCAACAAGATGACCCGGCCCACGCCCAGCCGCGCGTAGTGCCAGGCGATGCTACAGCCGAAGATACCGCCGCCGACGATGGCGAGATCGGCGTGGTTGGTCAGAATCGTAGGCGTGCTCACGACGGCGGCAACTCCCGTTCGGTTTCGGCGATGCAGGCTTCCAGGATATCCAGGGCCGTATCCATTTCCCGGTCGGTCACGATCAACGGCGGCGTCAGGGTCAGCACGTTGCCCAGGCTGATTTTGAAGCTCAGGCCGCGCGCGAGCGCCCGGTACAGCACCGCTTCGGCCGCGTCGCGGGCGGGTGTTTTGGCGGCGCGATCCATCACCAGTTCGACGCCGAGCAGCAGCCCACGCCCGCGCACGTCGCCGATCAGCGGATGTCGGTCCCGCATCTCCCGCAGCCGCGCCAGCGCCCGTTCGCCTTGCCGGCGGGCCTTTTCCACCAGGCCCTCCTCCTCGATGATCTGGAGCGTGGTAAGGGCCGCGCGAGCCAGCACCGGATTTTTCTCGTGGGTGTAGTGGCCGAACGCCCAATCCTGCCCCACGTCCAGTTCGGACCGGCATAGCGTCGCCGCGATGGGCAGCACCCCACCGCCCAGCGCCTTGCCCAGCACCAGAATGTCGGGAGTTGCGCCATCGTGCTCGCAGGCGAACAATCGGCCGGTCTTGCCCAGGCCGGTGGGGATTTCGTCGAAAATCAACAATGCTCCATGCGCGTCGCACGCTTCCCGCACGGTTTGCCAGAAACCGGGCGGCGGGACGTAGGGCACGGCGCGGGCTGGTTCGGCGATGACGGCGGCCACGTCGCCTTCCCGCTCCAGCACGTAGCGCACCAGATTGGCGCAGGTCAGACGGCACAGCTCCAGTTGCGGCCGGCCTTCGGAGTCGGTGGGATAGCCGTAGGGGCAGCGATAACAGGCGAACGGCGGCAAATGTTCGGTACCGGCCAGCAGCGGCCCGATGGGACCGGAGCGGAACAGCGCCTCGCCGCCGACGCTGGCCGCACCGAAACCGGCGCCGTGAAAGGCGTCCCAGAACGACAGGGTTTTGAAGCGGCCGGTCGCGGCGCGGGCGATTTTCAGGGCGATTTCGATGGCATCGGAACCGCCGGTGGCGAACAGTACCTTATCCAATCCTGGCGGGCTGATCCCGACCAGTTTGCGCGCCAGATCGACCGCCGGCTCACAGGTGAAGCGGCGCGGCGCGAACGACAGTTGGTCCAGTTGCGCCTTGATCGCTACCAGCAGGCGGGGATGGCTGTAGCCGATGTGGTGGACGTTGTTGCCGTGGAAATCCAGATAGCGGCGGCCGGCGGTGTCCTCAATCCAGCAGCCTTCGGCGCGGCGGATGGCGGCCAGACAGGGCGTGGAAACCGACTGGTGCAAAAAATAATCGGCGTCCTCGGCCAGCAAGCACCGGCCCTCGTCGTCCAGATGCTCGGCCTGCCACGCCGCCCGCCGCGAGGTGTTGTTGGTTTCGCTTTCGCCGAGCGGCGGCGCGGCCAGCGCAATTCGCCGGTTCACGGCCGCTCGCCGCGCGCCAGCCGCGCTTCGATGGCGTCCAGGCAGCGCGGCAAATCGGCGATGGAATCGATCGCGTAATGGGCGCCGCCGGCCAGAAGCCGCTGGTGGGCGCGCTCGCGGCGCTGGCGCTGGTCGGCGGCCGGCAACGCGTCCCAGTCCGCCAGCGGCAAGCCGACTTCGTTGCCGCTGACCGCGACGCCCACCGTCCACATGCCGGCGTTTAATCCCTCCTCGATGCCGGGCACCGTATCGTCCACCTTGACGCAGGACTGCACGGTTTCGATTTCCAGGTCCATCATATTCTTGAAGCTCATGTACGGATACGGTCGGCCGCGCGGCACTTCGGTGGCGCAGACCGAGCTGTCCGGCACGTAGCCCTGCTCGGCGGCGGCTCGCAGCAGCGGTTCCATCATCGCCTGGCCGTAGCCGGTGTTGGCGCCGATGCGAATGCCCCGCGCCCGCAAGGTGATCAGCGTCTCCCGGCAACCGGGAATCAGTTGCGCGTAGTCGCGGATGGCGGTCACTTGCAGGGGCACGAACTCGTGATACAGCCGGTCGATGGTGGCCTCGTCCGGGGATTCGCCATAAAGATCGCGCCAGGCGGTGGTGATGCGGGGCAGCGCGCACAGGCATCGGATGTGTTCGCGCTTCTCGGTGCCCATCGGACCCCGCGCCTCGTCCAGCCCGAGATCGATCCCCTGGGCGGCGAACAGCCGCGTGAACGCGACCACCGGGGCCTGCGAGCCGAAATCCACCGTGGTGCCGGCCCAGTCCAGAATCACCGCTTGCACCGGGCCGCGATAGGAACGCTGGTAGTGGAAATACATGACGGCGGGATATCCTCAAGGATCGATTGGGTTAAAAGCGGCAAGGCGTGGTGTTTCGGCATCGGATAATGTGCCGGATCAACCTTGCAGTTTGATGAATGGCCGTCCGGTGTTGCGACTGCGGGACTTTTTGGCGGACGCGCCGGGAGCGGGTTCGGGTGGGTTCACGGGTTCCGGCTGATGCCTGGCCCGAAGCGTCTCCCGAGAAGCCGGCGGGTTTTCTCGCTCCATCGGCGCCCCGCTATACTTGTGACGAAAGTCCAGGTCATAACGCAGCCAGGCAGTGTGGATGCTGTCCAAGTATGAGGTTCTGCTCTGCCAACGCATCTCGTAGCGACGGGTCAGCTCCGGAGGGATGGCAAACCTGTCAGGATTTCCAGGGTTGC
>JAVMKJ010000061.1:0-29070 GCA_031732855.1 Candidatus Competibacter sp. | reverse complement strand
CAACCTCCGCCAGCGCGATCCGTCCTCAACAGTCCGGAATCCATATTGAGCCAAACTATAAAGGAACATGTCTATGGTTTAAAAGAAGCCGACTCGGCCTACCGCTATACGTCACCAACAACCGCTCCCTGGCACGGGTACACGCCACATAGAGCAATTGCCGCTCCTGCTCCACGAACGCCGCCCGGTCGGCTTCGTCCATCATGTCAGCGAGTACGCTGGCGCGCGGCAACATATCCTCATCGCAGCCCATCACGATGACGACCTTGAATTCCATGCCCTTGGCCCGGTGCCATGCTGCCCAGCGACACCTGGGCATCGGTCGGCGGCGCATCGTCACTGAGGTAGTGTCCCGCCAAACCACACCGTTGCAAAGCCGCCTCGGCGCGTTCCTTGAGCCGGGTTTCGCTGCGGCAGAAGATCGCCACGTCGCGGGGCGCGAACCCGTCGGCCGTCAGTTCCCGCAAGCATCGGGCGACGCTGGCCATCTCCTCCTCCGATGTACCGCAGGAACCTATTCCTTGAAAACCGCTTCCAGCGTATCGGCGTCCAGCAGTCGGTCGGCCCATTGTTCCAATTGGGGTGGGGTTCCTTCCTGGAGTTTGGATTCGACCCAGGCGGGGGGGTCCCCGAAACGTCGCCGCAGTTGTCGGCGCAGCGTCAGGGCGATTCCTTGTTGCATGCCTTGTTGGATGCCTTGTTGCATGCCTTGTTCGTGCCCGCGTTTCATACCGATACGTTCGGCGCTGCTGATGTACCGCATTTTCGTACTCGCCTCCAAGTCATGAATCTCATCGAGAAAAGCGTCTTCCAGGGCCTCGGGCAAGGCCAGCAGCCAGTCGATGAACTCGTACAGGTCGAGAACTTCCTGTTTGGTCCAGCCCCGCTGGTACAGTCGCCGGGTCAGGGCCAGCTTGCCGGCCAACCGACCTTGGGGATCCTTCCGGGTCGCCCGCGCCAGCAGATGGGCCGCCGTCGCCAGGGCAAAGGGATTGGGATCCGTTTCCAGTTCGGCCAGCCGCTCCTGGTAGTCCAGCAGTTTGACCACTGGAAACTTCAGATGGAGTTCACAGCCCCACAATTGACGTGCGTAGTGATCCGGCCGCCACTGGGGCCGGTCGTCGGCCAACACCACCAGACTGGCCAGGGGCAGCCGGTAGCGGTCGAACAACCGGTAGTAGTAGACGAACATCCGCTCGGCGAAGTCGGTTTCGTGACCGGCCTGGATTTCGACATGAACTAGCACCCACATTTCCTCGCCGGTGCCCCGCCAGACTTTGACCAGTTTGTCCGCATGGCGACGCTTTTCCTGGGCACGGCGGCTGATTTTCTGCAACTCCTTGTCCAGGAACACGTAGCCGCGCGCCCAGTCGATCTCGACGGCGATGGGCGGGAAGAACCAGGCCATGAAAGCGGGAAACCAGCGGTCCAGCAGGGTCTTCCACGGGGAATCAAAGTCGTCCGAGCGGTCGGGCGGCTTTCGGCGGGTGCGGGAGGGATTTTTCATCACGAGATCAGACTTGGAAGAAACAACTCGGCCTACCGCTATACGTTACGAACAGCCTCTCCCTGGCACGGGTACACGCCACATAGAGCAACTGCCGCTCCTGCTCGACGAACGCCGCCCGGTCGGCTTCGTCCACCATGTCGTCGAGCACGCTGGCACGCGGCAACATATCCGCGTCGCAGCCCATCACGACGACGATCTTGAATTCCAGGCCCTTGGCGCGGTGCATGCTGCCCAGCGAGACATGCGCGTCGGTCGGCGGCGCGTCGTCGCTGAGGTAGTGCCCCGCCAAGCCGCACTGTTGCAAAGCCGGTTCGGCGCGTTCCCTGAGCCGGGTTTCGCTGCGGCAGAAGATCGCCACGTCGCGTGGCGTGAAACCACCGGCGGTCAATTCCCGCAAGCGCCGGGCGACGCCAGCGATTTCCTCCTCCACCGTGGCGTAGCCGTTGACTTCCGGCGACGGTCCTTTTAACAAAGAAACGGACGCGTGGGATTCCGATTTACCATTGCCTTCCTCATCCAGCGCGGCGGGCAGCAGCGTGTCGGCGAAACGGCGGATTTGCTCGGTGGTGCGGTAATTCACCGTCAAGCGCGTCGCCCGTCCCCGCACCTCGATGCCCGCCGCCCGCCAGGAAAACCGGGGCTGATAAATCCGCTGGCCGGCGTCGCCGCACAAAAACAGATCGTCGTCGCCGGGCGCCACCAGCGCTCGTAACAGGTGGAATTCGGCGGGGCCGAAGTCCTGCGCCTCGTCGGCGACGACATGCCGGTAGGGCGGCGGCCGTTCGATCAGTTCGGCGGCGAGGCGGAAGCACAGGCGTTCCCAGGTCATGTAATGCTTCTCGTCCAGTACCGCCAACAAGTCCGCAAACACTCGCCAGACCGCCCGCCGCTGCCGGGCGGTCAAGCGCGTGCCGCGCCCTTTGCGGGAGGCGCGAAGATAAGTCTCCTCATCGCCGATGCCCCAACAATTGACGATGGCCTCCCACTCCGCCTTGAGAAACGCCAGCGAATATTCGGCGGCGCCGACCTTGGCGATGGCGGCTTGCAGCAATTCGCTGAACCGCTTGGCATTGATGAAGGCGAACTTGTGCTTGAGCGTGTTGACCCACGCATCCCGCGCCAGCTTGTGGAGGTGAACGATCCGTTCCTGGATTTCCACGACTTGCGCGGCGTGAGTCTGGGGGTGGATTTCAAAGCGCCGCTTCTGACCCCAGCGGTAGGCTTCTTCATGAGGCGCGGCATAGCACAGCACCAGGTGATCGGCGTCGCGGTAGAGAATGATGCGCAAGTCGCGATTGACCCGCGCCGACCAGAAATTTTTTTCAACGGCGCGTTCCAGGCGATGCAACTGGAAACCGGGATTTGCCGGCACCAGTTGAAAATCGAACGCCGCCTGTTTGACCAGGGTCTGCGCCTGCGTCCCGAGACGAGCCAGGCTGTCGACGAAGGTACTGGCAATGATGAAATTCATGGTGCGCTACCGCGAAGACACTCTGCCACCGGGCACTATCGAAAGTGTTACCAGTGCATTATAGCTCATGACCGAGGTGTCAAAAGGCGGCAGGTTTCTTGATAGGTGGCAGCGCCGGATGCATTCGTGGTCAAACGACGCTCCTGCTCTACGACGGGCGCTGGACCGTGATCGGGCGGTTCGGGAGCAGGATGCCGTCAGCGTGGAGCCCTTCAACGCCATCGCCCTCGAACTCGGCGCGCTGTGGGCGGAGACGGGGGAAGCTGGGGGAGGGTGATTCCAGACCCGCTCCCATTGCGGGAAACGGGCCGTTGCGCCAGTTTCAGAGGCGTTTTTGTACAGCCTCTCGCAATATAACCAATTGAAAATAAACCCCTCACCCCCAACCCCTCTCCCAGGGGGAGAGGGGGATTTTATACAGTCTCTCAGTCGCGCCGCGCCGCCCTGCGTAGTTGGTCGTACGCGCGGCGCTGGGTCTTGTCGGCGAAGTACAACTGCATGATGCCCTCGACCGAGTGCGGGGTGATGCCGAGTTCCTCAAAACCGTTGCGGCCGCAAACGCTGTCCACTTGCAGGGAGAGATAGTTGTCGGTGGTGAAGATCTTCACCGGCAGCATCCCGAAAATTTTGGCCTGCAATCGCGCCAGCGAATCGGGCAGACCGACCACCAGTCGCTTCTTGCCCAGCATCCGGGCGATGTCCTCGACCAGTTCCTTGAAGGTGTAGGCGCGCGGCCCGCACAACTCGTAGCTCCGGCCGACGGTCGCGTCGTTCTCCAGCGCCGTCTCGAAGGCCTGGGCCACGTCGCCGACGTAAACCGGCGCGAAGCGCGAATTCGGGCAGGCCAGCGGCAGTACCAAGTTGAATTTGAGCAGGTTGGCGAACTTGTTGAAGAAGTCGTCGTCCGGCCCGAAAACGATCGACGGCTTGAAGCAGGTGACCGCCAAATCCCGCGCCTCCACGACCGTCCGCTCGCCTTCGCCCTTGGTGAACAGGTACTGGCTCGGACCCTTGGCGGCGTCGGCGTGCAGGGCGCTCATGTGCAACAGGCGCCTGACGCCAGTCGCCCGGCAGGCGTCCACTACCTTGCCCGGCAGTTCGGCGTGGACGGCGCGGAAGCTCTGGCCGGGGTACTCGTGCAGGACGCCGATCAGATTGATGACAGCGTCGCAGCCGGCGAACTGTTCCCGGAGCGTCCCGGGGTCGTGAACGTCCGCCCCGACCAGTTCCGCGCCGGGCAGCACTTCGATTGCCCGATTCCGTTGCGGATGGCGAGTTGGAACCCTGACCTGGTAACCCCGGTTGGTCAGCCGCCTCACCAGGTTCCGGCCGATGAAACCGGTGCCACCCAACACGCAAATCTTTTGAATTTTCATGCCTGTGCCTGCTCCTCGCTGTTCTTGTGCCGCCCGCGGCGGACGCGCGCCACGGAATCATCAATGATCGGGGTTATGTCAGGAAGGGGAAATGCCCGGTTATCCGCCCTACAATAGCCGCTTTGCGCGACAATGCGCATGGCGGCCGTTCCGCGGCGGAATTTACCATACATCAGCCGCGCGCTTCTCCCCGGAAATGGCGACCTTACAAGGATAACCCTCTTGGATGCGATTTTACCGACTCTGCTGCTCTATTTGGCGCTGGGCGCGTTCGCCGGCGTCATGGCCGGCCTGCTCGGCGTGGGCGGCGGCCTGATCATCGTGCCGGTGCTGGCCTGGATTCTTCACGTCCAGCAGGTGAGCGACGCCGTCGTCATGCACCTGGCCATCGGCACCTCGCTGGCCACCATCGTGGTCACTTCGATTTCGTCGGTCCGGGCGCACCATCGCCGCGGGGCGGTGCTGTGGCCGGTGGTCTGGCGGCTGACTCCCGGCATCGTCGGCGGCGCCTGGCTGGGAGCGGCGGTGGCCGATGCGCTGCCGAGCGCGGCCCTGCAGAAAATCTTCGCGGTTTTCGTGCTGGCGGTGGCGGCGCAAATGGGCTTCGGCGCCAAGCCGGCGCCGCATCGCGACCTGCCAGGTACGGCGGGGATGCTGGCGACCGGAGGGGTGATCGGCGTGGTGTCGGCCATCGTCGGTATCGGCGGCGGGTCGCTGACCGTGCCGTTCCTGACCTGGTGCAACACGGCCATGCGGCAGGCGGTGGCGACCTCGGCCGCCTGCGGCCTGCCCATCGCCCTGGCCGGATCTCTCGGCTTTGTCGTGACCGGTCTGAACGCCGCCGAATTGCCCGCCTGGAGCCTGGGCTATGTGTACGGCCCGGCTCTGGCCGGCGTTGCGTTCGCCAGCATGTTGACCGCGCCGCTGGGGGCGAAACTGGCGCATACCCTGCCGACCGAGGTGTTGAAGAAGGTGTTCGCCGTCTTTCTGGCGGTGATCGGCGCCAAGATGCTGCTGGGCTGAGGGAGGAGCGCGATGCTCGGAACACTGGTCAACACGGCGGCGGTCATCGCCGGCAGCGCCATCGGCCTGGCGACGGGAACGCGGTTGCCGGCGCGGATCAAGATCATCCTGATGCAGGCGCTGGGGCTGGCGGTGGTCGCCATCGGCCTGCGCATGGCGCTGGAGGCCCGGCACGCCCTGCTGGCGATCGCCTGCCTGCTGTTGGGAGGCGTCACCGGCGAACTGCTGCGGATCGAACAGCGGCTGGAAGGCTTGGCCGAAATCCTGCGGCGGAAGCTGCGTTCCGATTCCAGCCGCTTCGTCGAGGGCTTCGTCACCGCCACCCTGCTGTATCTGACCGGCGCCATGACCATCGTCGGCTCGATCCGCGACGGCACGGTGGGTGATGCCAGCGTGCTGTTGCTGAAATCGCTGCTGGACGGCGTGGCCTCGGTCGCGCTGGCTTCGTCGCTGGGCGTCGGCGTGATGTTCTCCGCCCTGCCGGTGCTGGTGGCGCAGGGCGGTATCACCCTGCTGGCGGCGCACCTGGCCTTCCTGTCGCAACCGGCGGTGCTGGACGCCGTCAACGCCACCGGCGGGTTGCTGATTCTCGGCATAGGAATCAATTTGTTGGAAATCGGTCGGATTCATGTGGGCAATCTGTTGCCGGCACTGCTCTACGCCATCGCCGGCGCGGTGCTGTTTCCCTGACCGGCGCCCGCGACCGAACCCCAACGACTCATTTTCTCGATGAAGGCTGGTCAACTTTACATG
The DNA here is from genome assembly GCA_031732855.1 of Candidatus Competibacter sp. GTDB lineage: Bacteria > Pseudomonadota > Gammaproteobacteria > Competibacterales > Competibacteraceae > JAVMKJ01. The sequence continues at coordinate 22,937 of JAVMKJ010000061.1, read as the reverse complement.
CATGACGTACTGAAACGCGCGGTGCTGGGCGCCGCATTCGTTGGTCTGATGGGACCGGTCATCGTACCGGCGCAACAGAAACCCCCGGAAATGCCGCCGATGCCGGTCAAGGCCGCGCCGGTGACCCGCGAGACCCTGAATATCGAGGTGACGGCGGTCGGTACGCTGCGGGCCGACGAGACGGTCATGATCCGTCCGGAAATCGCCGGTCGGGTGGCGACCCTTCATTTCAAGGAAGGCCAGACGGTGAGCGCCGGCGATCCGCTGGTGACCCTGGATCAGGACGAATACAAGGCCCAACTGGCCGGCAGCGTCGCCGAGGCTGGCATGGACGAAATCAGCTTTAAACGCTTGCAGGACTTGCAGCGCAAGAATCTGACCAGCCAGCAAAACCTGGACGAAGCCAAGGCCAAGCTCGACGCGGCACGCGCCCGCCAGACGCTCGATCAGGTTCGGTTGGACAAGACGGTGATCCGCGCGCCGTTCGCCGGGACGGTGGGATTGCGGCTGGTCAGTCCCGGCGCCTACGTCAAGCCGGGCGACGACATCGCCAATCTGGAAAGTCTCGGTGCGATGAAGCTGGATTTCCGGGTACCCGAGACCTATCTGGCGCGGCTGGGAGTGGGACAGACGCTGACGGCGCGAATGGATGCCTATCCCGATCAGGGTTTCGAGGGGACCATCTACGCCATCGACCCGGCGCTGGACCCGGAGACCCGCACCGTGTTGCTGCGGGCGCGGTTGCCGAACAAGGGCAACAAACTGCGGCCAGGCCTGTTCGCGCGGGTCAGCCTCATTTTGGAACGACGGGAGAATGCCCTGGTCGCGCCGGAGCAGGCCATCGTGCCGGTGGGCCAGAAAACCTTTGTCTATCGGGTGATCGACGGCAAGGCGGTGATGACGCCGGTCAAGCTCGGCCTGCGCCGGCCCGGCCAGGTGGAAATTCTCGAAGGACTGTCGGCCGGCGATCTGGTGGTCACCGACGGGCAACTGAAGATCCGCGACGGCGCGCCGGTGACGGTGCCGCCGGCGCCGGGGGCTCAGCCACCGGGCGGTCAGCCGCCTCCCTCTCAGAAGGGATAGGCCGCCATGTTCCTGCCCGAACTCTGCATCAAGCGCCCGGTGCTGGCGACGGTGATGAGCCTCGCCATCATCCTGATCGGCGTGATCGCGTTCCTGCGGCTGCCGGTGCGCGAATATCCCAACATCGACGCGCCGGTGGTGTCGGTGCGCACGGTCTATCCCGGCGCCAGCGCCGAGATTATCGAAAGCCAGGTGACCCAGCCGCTGGAGGATTCGCTGGCCGGAATCGAGGGGGTCAGAACCATCAAGTCGGTCAGCCGCGAAGAGGTCAGCCAGATCACGGTCGAGTTGGTCCTCGAACGGGATGTGGACGCCGCCGCCAACGACGTGCGCGACCGGGTGGCGCGGGTGCGCGGCCAGTTGCCGGACGAGGTCAAGGACCCGGTGGTCGCCAAGGTCGAAGCCGATGCCCAGGCGATCCTGTGGCTGGCGTTTTCCAGCGACCGGCACAGCGCGCTGGAAATCACCGATTACGCCGATCGCATCATCGTGGATCGCTTGCAGGCACTGCCAGGAGTGGCCAGCGTCATCATCGCCGGCGAGCGGCGCTATGCCATGCGGCTGTGGCTGGATCGCGACCGCATGGCCGCCTACGGTCTGACTCCACAGGATGTGGAAAACGCGCTGAAAAAACAGAACGTCGAACTGCCCTCCGGGCGCATCGAATCGCGCCAGCGCGAGTTCACGGTATTGACCGAGTCGGATTTGCGCTCCCCGGCGCAGTTCAACGACCTGATCATCAAGGAAACCAAGGGCTATCCCATCCGCTTGCGCGATATCGGTTATGCCGAAATCGGCGCGGCGGACGAGCGTAACGCGGTGCGGGTCAACGGCAATTCCTCGGTGGGATTGGGCATCGTCAAGCAATCCACCGCCAATACCCTGAGCGTGGCGCAATCGGTCAAATCGTTGCTACCGGGGATCGAGGCCGGCCTGCCGGAGGGCATGAAGATTCTCATCGGCTACGACGGCTCGATTTTTATCGAAAAATCCATCGAGGCGGTCTACCGCACCATGGCGGAGGCGCTGGTGCTGGTGGTGGCGGTCATTTTCCTGTTCCTGCGTAACTGGCGGGCCACGCTGATTCCGTTCGTGACCATTCCGGTGTCGCTGGTTGGTGCGTTCATCTTCCTCTACGCCCTCGGCTTCACCATCAACACCCTGACCCTGCTCGGGCTGGTGCTGGCCATCGGCCTGGTGGTGGACGACGCCATCGTGGTGCTGGAAAACATCCACCGTCATATCGAGGACGGGATGCCGCCGTTCAAGGCGGCCTTGCAAGGTTCCAGGGAAATCGCCTTCGCGGTGGTGGCGATGACCCTGACCCTGGCGGCGGTGTTCACGCCGCTGGCGTTCATGAAGGGCAACATCGGGCGGCTGTTCACCGAGTTTGCCTTCACCGTGGCGGCGGCGGTGCTGGTGTCCGGGTTCGTGGCGCTGACCCTGACGCCGATGATGTGCTCGAAGCTGCTGCGCCATGAAAACAGGCACAACTGGTTGTTTAATCTCAGCGAGCGCTTTTTCCAGGGCATGAACCGCGGCTATCGCGGCGCGCTGGTCTATGCGCTGAACGCACGCTGGCTGGTGGTACTGCTGTTCTTCGCCACCGGGGCCGGCGCGGTCTGGCTGTTCCTGCACCTGAAGTCGGAACTGTCGCCGCTGGAGGATCGTGGCATCATCATCGGCGTCATCGTCGCGCCGGAAGGGGCGACGCTGGCCTACACCGATGGTTACGCCCGGCAGTTGGAACAGTTCTATCAGGGCATTCCGGAGGTGATTTCCTACTTTTCCTTCGTGGCGCCGGGGCTGGAAAAGCCCAACCCGGTGAACAGCGCGCTGTCGTTCGTGCGGCTGAAGCCGTGGGGGGAGCGCCAGCGCAAGCAGCAGGATATCGCCAAGGAACTGGCCCCGAAGATGTTCGGCGGCTTGCCCGGCGTGCTGGCGTTTCCGATCAATCCGCCCTCGCTGGGGCAGAGCTTCCGCAATCCGGCGGTGCAGTTTGTCATCCAGGCCAGCAGCTATCCGGAATTGCAGAAGATGGTGGATCAACTCATGGCCAAGACCCGGCAATATCCGGGCATGATGAACATGGACACCGATCTGCGCCTGAACAAGCCGCAGTTGGCCGTGATCCTCAAGCGCGACAAGATCGCCGCCGTGGGGGCCGACGTGGAAGAAATCGGCCGCACGCTGGAAACGCTGCTGGGCGGGCGGCAGGTGACCCGCTTCAAGCAGGAGGGCCAGCAGTACGACGTGATGGTGCAACTCAAGGAGCAAGACCGCGAGCAGCCCACCGACCTGACGGCGATTTTCGTGCGCGGTCGCGAAGGGCAACTGGTGCAACTCTCGAACCTGATCGAGGTCCGGGAAACCGTCGCGCCCAAGGAACTGAACCACTTCAACCGGCTGCGCGCGGCGGTCATCTCCGCCAATATCGCCCCCGGCTACACGCTGGGCGAGGCGCTGGACGTCATGGATCAATCAGCCAGGGAGGTGTTGGGCGAGAACGCCCAGACCGCGCTGGACGGCCAGTCGCGGGAATTCCGCGAATCCGGCGCCAGCCTGTACGTGACCTTCGTGCTGGCACTGATTTTTATCTATCTGGTGCTGTCGGCGCAGTTCGAAAGCTTTGTGTCGCCGTTCGTGATCATGCTGACCGTGCCCTTGGCGGTGACTGGCGCGTTGCTGGCCCTGTTCCTGACCGGCGGCACCTTGAACGTCTACAGTCAGATCGGCCTGGTGATGCTGGTGGGGCTGATCACCAAGAACGGCATTCTGATCGTGGAATTCGCCAACCAGTTGCGGCTGACCGGGCTGGGCCGGCGCGCGGCGGTACTCGAAGCGGCGACGCTGCGCTTGCGCCCGATCCTGATGACCACGCTGGCTACCATTCTCGGCGCGATTCCGTTGGCGCTGGCGGTCGGCGCGGGGGCGGAAAGCCGTCAGCAGATCGGCTGGGTCATCGTTGGCGGCTTGCTGTTGGGGACCCTGCTGACGCTGTCGGTGGTACCGGTGGCCTACACCCTGCTGGCGCGCAAGGTTCATCACACGGCCGAGGAAGCGGCGGAACTGGCCGAGCGGGAGATCATAACGACAAGCGAACCGAGGCCGGTGGAGGGTTGAGCCGTGAGCCACCCCCTTGAAATCTACCTTGCCACGCTCCGCCAGATTCACGACACCGGCGGCGGCGTCGCCGAAACTTCCTATTACGGCGCTTTGGAAAGTCTGCTTAACCAGGTGGGCGATAGCCTCGGCCCCCAAGTCCGGGCCGTGCCGCAACTGCGCGATACCGGCGCCGGCAATCCGGATTTCGGGCTGTTCGCCGCTAGCCAGTTCGAGGTCGGCGTGGAGGGCGAGCCACTGCCGGGACAGAAACCGGAGCGCGGCGTGGTGGAAGTCAAAGGCTGGGGCGACGAGATTCTGGTCGTCGCCGCCAGCGAGCAAGTGACGCGCTACGCCCAGCATTACGGCGCGGTGCTGGCGAGCAATTATCGCGATTTTGTCCTGGTCGGTCGGGACACCGCCGGCCGGATGGTTCCGTTGGAACGGTTGCAACTGGCGGCCAGCGAAGCGGAATTTCTCGACCTGTTGGGCCAGCCGCGCCAGGCCGCCGCGCGCTTCGGCGACCGCCTGCTGGATTTTCTGGCCCGCGCCCTGAGCTACAACGCGCCGTTGACCGATCCCCAGGATTTGGCGTGGTTTCTCGCGTCCCACGCCCGCGAAGCCCGCGCTCGGGTGGACAACGCCAGCGACTTGCCCGGACTGGTGTTGCTGCGCGAGGGGCTGGAACGGGCACTGGGCTTGAGATTCGAGGGGGTGAGCGGGGAGCACTTTTTCCGGGCTACTCTGGTGCAAACTCTGTTTTACGGTGTTTTTTCCGCGTGGGTGCTGTGGGCGCGGCAGGGTGGAGTTGGCGCGTTCGACTGGCGCGCCGCCGCCTGGAATTTGCACGTGCCGATGATCGCCAGCCTGTTCGAGCAGATCGCCACGCCGAAGCGCCTGCAACCCTTGCATCTCGACGAAGTGTTGGACTGGGCCGGAAGAGCGCTCAATCGCGTGGTGCGAGAGGAGTTTTTCAAGCGCTTCGAGGAGGAATACGCCGTCCAGTATTTTTACGAACCGTTCCTGAAAGCTTATGACCCGGCGCTGCGCAAGCAGTTGGGAGTCTGGTACACGCCGCCGGAAATCGTTCGCTATCAGGTGGCGCGGGTGGACGCCGTGCTGCGCGAGGAACTGCATCTGACCGACGGCCTGGCCGATCCTGGGGTGCTGGTGCTCGATCCCTGCTGCGGGACCGGCGCCTACCTGGTCGAGGTACTGCGGCGGATTCAGCAAACCCTGCACGAGAGAGGCGGCGGCGCCCTGATCACCGCGCGACTCAAGCAGGCGGCGCTGACGCGCGTTTTCGGCTTCGAAATCCTGCCCGCGCCCTTCGTGGTCGCTCATTTGCAACTGGGTCTGCTGCTGCGGCAGTTCGGCGTGCCGCTGCGGGAGGATCGGGAACGCGCCGGCATCTACCTCACCAACGCCCTGACCAACTGGGAGTCGCTGGCGCAAGCCGGCCAGCAGATGGCCATTCCGTTCCCGGAATTCCAGGAAGAGCGCGACAAGGCCGACGAAATCAAGCAGCGCAAAGCCATCCTGGTGATTCTCGGCAATCCGCCCTACAACGCCTTCGCCGGGGTCAGCCCGGACGAGGAGGGCGATTTGGTGGATGCGTACAAGGAGAACTTGAACAAGCCTGTCGCGGACGGTGGCTGGGGAATCAAAAAGTTCAACCTGGACGATCTCTACGTGCGGTTCTTCCGCGTCGCCGAGCGGCGGATCGTCAAGACCGGGCGCGGGGTGGTGTGCTACATCTCGAATCATTCCTGGGTGGGTGATCCATCGTTCGTCGTGCTGCGCCAGCATCTTTTGCAGTCGTTCGACAAGATTTGGGTGGAGCATTTGCATGGCAATCGCAAGGTGAACGAATATGCCCCTGATGGTCGTACCAGCGACTCGATCTTCATGATTTCCGGCTTTTCCGAAGGGATTCGGCAAAGCGTGGTGACATCGCTTTGGGTCAAAACCGGCCGCTCCAAATCCGCCAAGCGTTCGGCCACCGTGCGGTTTCGCGACGACATCGACGCCTCGCGGGCGGCGGAGCGGCGGGCGCAATTGCTGGCGAGTCTGGACGCGCCGGATTTCGACGACCAGTACCAACAGGCGCAACCGAACCGGGAAAACCGCTTTTCCTTCCGCCCGATGACGATTTCGGTCGCTTATCAAAGTTGGTCGAGCGTCCTCGACCTGTGCGCCGAACCGCCGACCAACGGCCTGATGGAAAAGCGCGGCGGCGGCTTGATCGACATCGACCGGGACGCGCTGGAACAGCGGATGCGCGCCTATTTCGATCCAACGGTGACCTGGGCCGAACTGGAGGTGCGGAACGGTGGGTTGACTCGCGATGCGGCGCGCTTCGACGCCCGAAAAACCCGCGACAAGTTGGTGGCGAGCGAGCGTTTCGATCCCGAACGATTGCGGCGCTACGCGGTGCGCGCTTTCGACACTCGCTGGTGCTATTACCTGCCGGTACGTCCGTTATGGAACGAGCCACGCCCGCGCTATTGGGAGCAGTGCTGGGAGGGCAACGCCTTTTTCATGACGCGATTCCGCTCCTCCGCTTCGCCGGAGGGCGTGCCCTGTTACTGGGTCGCGGGCTTGTCCGACGACCATTTTATCATGCCGGACAACGCCTGTTTTCCGGTGTGGCTGCGCCGTCTCCCGCAACCGAGCAGGATAAACGGTTCCAACGGCGTGCTGGCCGGCATGGGCGATGAACCGGTCGTCATCGCCAATCTCTCGCCGGTCGCCCGCGCCTATCTCCGAGACCTGAAACTGCCCGATCCCGACCAGGACGCCGAGACCGCCGCGTTGCTCTGGCTGCACGCGCTGGCCATCGGTTTCAGTCCAGCGTATTTAGCCGAGAACGCCGACGGCATTCGCCAGGATTGGCCCCGGATTCCGCTACCGGCCGAGCGGGATGCGCTGATGGTTTCCTCCGAACTGGGTCGCCGGATCGCCGCGTTGCTGGACGTCGATCATCCTGTAACGGGGGTGACCGCCGGCAAGATTCCCCCGGAATTGCGGCTCGTAGGCGCGATGTTCCGGGTCGGCGGCGGCAGTATCAACCCGGACGATGGCGAACTGGCCGTGACGGCGGGTTGGGGCTATGCGGGCAAGGGCGGCGTCACCATGCCGGGCAAGGGGCGCATCGAACCACATCCGGCCCCGGAATCCTCGACCGAGCCAGCCTACGACCTCTATCTGAACGAAGTCGCCTGTTGGGCCAACGTACCCCGCTCGGTGTGGGAATACAGCATCGGCGGTTACCAGGTCATCAAGAAGTGGCTGAGCTACCGGGAAAAGGCAGTGCTGGGACGGGATTTGCTGGTCGACGAGGCGGTTTACGTGACCGACCTGATTCGCCGGCTGGCGGCGCTGGTGGCCTTGCAACCACAACTGGATGCCGGTTACGCGGCGGCGCGGGACAGGGCCTGGAAAACGACGGTTGTGAGGCTGTCATGACTTCCATCTTCATCGTTTCGGGCGGAACCGGCTTCAGCGGCGAGCAACTGCTGCGAACCGCGCTGGCGCAGTTTCCGGAGGCGGAGGCGCAAGTCAGTACGATGGGCGGAGTGCGCCGGCCGGAGCAGTTGGAAACCGCGGTGGCGCGGGCCGCCGCCGCCAATGGACTTATCGTGCATACGCTGGTCGATGCCGAATTGCGCCTCGCGCTCGAGCGCTTGGCGGCGGCGCGGGGTGTGCTGGCGGTCGACTTGATGGGGCCGTTGCTGGCCCGGTTGCAAATGCTGCTGGGCCGGGAACCGGCCGGCCGGCCGGGCCTGTATCGGGAACAGAACCGCGAGGAACTGGAACGGACCGAGGCCATCGACTTCACCCTGGCCCACGACGACGGCCGCCACCCGGAGGATTGGCGGCAGGCCGACATCGTCCTGGTCGGCGTGTCGCGGGTGGGCAAGACTCCCATCAGCCTCTATCTGGCCTCGCTCGGCTGGAAGGTGGCCAACGTGCCGCTGGTCGGCGGGGAACCGCCCCCGGAACTGTTCCAGCTCCACCGGCGGCGGGTGGTGGGGCTGACCATCGATCCCGATCAGTTGCTGGTTCACCGGCGCTGGCGCGAACAGCGGCTGAAGGTATCCTTGAGCGGGAGTTACAGCAACCCCCTCCGGTTGCGCGAGGAACTGGACGCGGCGCGGCGGGTGTTTCTGCAAGGCGGGTTTTCGGTGGTGGACATCACCAACAAGCCGGTCGAAACCAGCGCCCGGGAAATCCTGGAGCGGGTCGGGCGGTAGCGACCGCGAACTATCCCGCCATCAGGAGTCGCCCGGCCATGATCAACACCACGAACAGAAACACCGGACGGATGAACGGCGCCCCGTAGCGGATGGCGCTGTGGGCGCCGGCGAAGGCGCCGAGCATCAGCGTCGCGCCCATGGTCAAGCCGATGGCGTAGTCGATATTCCCGAGGATCATGAAAGTCAGCAGGGCGGTGATGTTGCTGATGAAGTTCATGAATCGGGCCACGCCGGCGGCGGCCACCAGATCCAGCCGGAACAGCTTCATCGCCGCCGCCATCCAGAATGCTCCCGTCCCCGGTCCGATGAAGCCGTCGTAAAAGCCGATTAATCCACCGGTCAGCAGCTTGACGCCGCGCCGGCCGGAATGAGGTTGGGGTACGAGTGGTGCTTCCAGACGAGCCACCGAGGACGGTCGGGCGCGGCGCGGCCAGGCCAGATACGTCGCCGCCAGCAGAATCGCCAGCGGCAGCAGTTTTTTCAACACGCCCGCGCTCATCAAATAGATCAGTACCGCCCCGGTCAGCGCCCCGACGAAGGTGCCGAGACTCATCGCCCACCACAGCGCCGGCTGGAAAAGCCCCTTGCGAATAAAGGTCAGCGAGGCGCTGAAGGTGCCGAAGGTACCGACCAGTTTGTTGGTGCCGACCACCAGATGCGGGGGCATCCCGGTGCTGAGCAGGGCCGGCATGACCAGCATTCCGCCGCCCCCGGCGATGGCGTCGATGAAGCCGGCCAGCAGGGCGGCGGCGCCCAGCGGCAGGATCGTGGCGAAATCCAGGTTCGCGAATTCCATCGGATTCCAGGCCAATCAGGCCAACACCCGGGTCAGAACCCCCTCGTAAATCCGGCTGAGCGTTTCCAGATCAGCGACCGGAATCCGTTCGTCAATCTTATGGATGGTGGCGTTGAGCGGGCCGAATTCGATGACCTGCGCGCCGGTGGGGGCGATGAAGCGGCCGTCGGAGGTACCGCCGCTGGTGGAGAGTTCGGGCTCCAGCCCGGTTTCGGCGCGAATCGCGGCGACGGTGGCGGTCACCAGGTCGCCGGGCGGGGTGAAAAACGGCAGTCCGGACAGACTCCATTTCAACTCGTACTGGAATACCTGGCCGGTCTTGATCTCTTCGTTCAGCAGGGCGGTCTCGACGATCAGCCGGGTGCGTTCCTGGAGATGTTCCACGGTTACCGCCGGCGAAAACCGGAAGTTGAACACCATCTCCAGGTCGCCGGGAATGACATTGTCCGCGCCGGTGCCGGAACGCAGGTTGGAAATCTGGAACGAGGTGGGTGGGAAGGACTCGTGACCCCGATCCCAGACTTGGTCGGTTAGGGTGGTGAGGATCGCGCCGACCGCGTGGATGGGGTTTTGGGCCAGGTGCGGATAGGCGACGTGCCCCTGAATTCCACGCAGCAGCAACCGACCGTTCAGCGAACCGCGCCGGCCGTTCTTGATCGTATCGCCGAGTTGGGCGGAACAGGATGGTTCGCCCACCAGGCACCAGCGGATCTTCTCGCCGCGCGCCTCCAACCGTTCGACCACCCTGACCGTGCCGTCGACCGCCGCGCCTTCCTCGTCGCTGGTGATCAGGAAAGCGATGGAGCCGCGCGGTTGGGGATGAGCGGTTAGGAAGCGCTCGCAGGCGGTCACCATCGCCGCCAGACTGCCTTTCATGTCCGCCGCGCCGCGTCCATGCAAATAACCATCACGGACTTCGGGGGTAAACGGCGGCGACTGCCATTGGTCCGGCGGACCGGGCGGTACCACATCGGTATGGCCGGCGAAGGCGAGCAGCGGTTCGCGATCACCGTACCGTGCCCAGAAATTGTCCACCTTGCCGAAGCGCCACCGTTCCACCCGGAAACCGAGCCTTTCCAACCGCGCGATCAGTAATTCCTGACAGCCCGCGTCCTCCGGGGTAATCGAGGGACGACGGAGCAGGTCGAAGGTAAGATCCAGGGTGACGGACATGAGTTTGAGTTTCCGGTCGCGATCGTGAATCGGCAATCCAGGCTTCGGAATCTGTAATTATTCAGGTAAAAAATCGGAGGCGCCATAGGCGGTCCAGCGTTTGTGGCCCGCCCGAACCAGCGTGGTTAAGGCGGTTAAACGATCCTTTTGGGAAAGTTCCGGATGCTGTCGCGCGTACTGCTTGACAGCGGAGAGCGCCAATTCTTCGCCGAGGGTGGCTTCAAGCGTGACTCCGCAAAGATGAAAGACCGTGCTGGTCAAAGAAGACGTGCGCGCCAGTTCCAGCAAGGGCTCGACGGCGGGTATGCCGATTTTTGACAAAGCCACCGCCGCCGGGAAAGAATGCCAGTGAGGGCCGCCTTCGTCGGAGACAAGGGAAAAGGAAGAATCCCTGACCGAAATGAGCCTTGCGAGCAGTGGAGCGGCTGCGGCAGGTTGTATGTCGCCCAATAACACTATTGCAAACCATTCCCTGCTATTGTTGGCGACGCGCTGGGTTCTTATCAGTGTCGCCTCTTGCTCCCCGACGATATTCATGAGTTCCTGAATATCGGATTGGCGCTGCTCTCGGTAATTTTTGACAATCGCCTCCAACTCTGAACCGGATGCGCGGCGCAGCGAAGAGAGCGCCGTGCTTTGAGCTTCTTGCGTCATGGCTTGGGGTACTCCTATCGGTAAGGCCAATAAAATGGCTGCTGCGATGAGTTTGGAAAAAGCTCGCGTCATAAGGATAAAATCCCTTATTTTTACTAAAAGCCAATGTTGTCAGTGGCTTTATTGCTGCCATTATTCTTCCATTTGCCGCTTTCCTTTTTAACCTTGTAATGCACGCGCCATGGAAAATAGTTGGAGATTAAATACCATTTACCGTTAATCTCCAGTCGGGTAAATTCCAGAAAATGCAAACGCCATTCCACGGTATTTCCATTGGCGCCGGCGGTATGGTTGATAAACCGGGAAGGCGTGTCGATCCCCCATAGGATCCTGGGGTGAGGCGAAGTGTAGGGGTCGTTGTCCTCGTCGCCAACGCCGGCGTCGTCGTTGCCGGCGACCAGCCAATCCGTAAAGGAAACAGCGCCGGCGCCGCCGGGACGACCATCGCCATCGGCCATGCTGGGAAAATCGTGAAAATTGCCGTGGAAAGAGGCATCGCCCGGTAACGGAACTCCCGCCGGGTTGAGGGTCTTCTTGCGGATTTTTCGAGAACTGTCCCATTTTTTGTTAACGCCGCCGGTGAGCGGATCTCCCTTATGGTTTAAGCCAGAAGCGGGCGGTGCTGGAGAACTATTGGCGCCGGACAGGTCGGGACGCTCGCTCGCGGTAATGATCGTGCTGGGTTTGATGGTGTGCTTGAACTCATAGCCCATGCTTACCAGGAAAAAGGTTCCCTTATCCCCGGTATCGTTGGTTGCATCGGTGGCTGATATCTCCGACCAGACAATCCAGACGTGAATCTCATCTTCTGTTCCGCCAGTGGATTTGTTTTTTATTTTGACGGGGAAATGCCCGGCCGTCAGGCGCGATATCTTGGCTTTGTGAGGAGCACCCGGATCGGGCGTGGCGCCTTCCCATTCAAAATTTGCGGCAAAGTTGGCACTCTCGCTGGCTTTCAGAACGACAAATGGCGACATCGACTGCTGATTGAAAGGCCAGAAGGAAAAAATTTGCATCAAATTGTCAACTTTTGGCGAAACAAAGTGTTTTTTACCACCCGCTCCATTATTACTTGGGACTAGATCGCCTGTTTCTCCGATTTGGTGGTCGTCGAGCTGGATTTGTACGGATACCGGCGGAGTGGGGCCAATAGTCCCATCGGGTATCATGATCACATCGCCAGGGTGGATCAAATTGGGGTTGGGCCGCTTGCGCCGAAAAGCGGCGTTGTCAGGATGATTGTAGATATCCTGCCAAGTCATCCCATTTTTGCGGGCGATGGCTGATAGGGTGTCACCCGGTTTAACTGTATATGGAGTCGACATCAGTGATAACCTCCATCATTGGGTTGTCTCGAAATAAATGGTTTTTCCAAGACCAGGCGCTGACACCAATTATATAAATTCAGATAATTGGATGGCTGGTTAATTAATATTTTAAAAAGCATTTTTCATACCAATTATCATTGTTATGAGTTGGTCGCTGGTTTGAAGAGTTTGGCTATCCAAAAAGAAACGGCTTCCAGGAGATCATGTTAACCTCCGACAGGCTTACTTTGGCCCGCCCGATCAGTTCATTCTGACCGGTGCGGGTCAGATCATGGCGAGCGGTCCTCTGGGCCGGGGCCACCTCGAATGAAGTGAATAAAGGCGGCTTCCAGGAAGGGGGGCTACGGCAACACTGCTGGCTGGTATCATGGCTGCTCTCTCCTCTCCGTCGCACGGAGAGGAGGCGATGGGGAACAACTACGCAATCGGTCGCGGATCGCGCAAATCCGTTTCGGCTTTAACCGTCAATCGCGCAACAGTTCGTTGAGACTGACCCGGCCGCGGGTTTTTTCGTCCACCTGTTTGATGATGATGGCGCAGTACAAACTGTGGCTGCCGTCGGGGGCGGGCAGGGCGCCGGGCACCACTACCGAGCCAGCCGGTACCCGGCCGTAGCTGACCTCGCCGGTCAGCCGGTCGTAGATCTTGGTGCTCTGGCCGAGGTAGACCCCCATCGAGATCACCGAGCCGCGCTCGACGATCACGCCCTCGACCACCTCGGAACGGGCGCCGATGAAGCAGTCGTCCTCGATGATGGTGGGGCTGGCCTGCAACGGCTCCAGCACCCCGCCGATGCCGACGCCGCCCGACAGATGGACGTTTTTGCCGATCTGGGCGCAGGAACCGACCGTGGCCCAGGTGTCGACCATGGTGCCGGAGTCGACGTAGGCGCCGATATTGACGAAGGACGGCATCAGCACCACCCCGGGGGCGATATGGGAACCACGTCGGGCGGCGGCCGGCGGCACTACTCGCACCCCGGCGGCCAGAAAATCGTTCTCGCCGTATTCGGCGTATTTGGGGGGTACCTTGTCGAAATAGTTGGTGTAGCCGTCGCGGATGATCGCGCTGTCGTTCAGGCGGAAGCTCAGCAGCACCGCCTTCTTCAGCCATTGATTGACCGCCCAGACTCCATCCCGCTTCTCGGCGACCCGGATTTTACCCAGCTCCAGCAGGCCCAGCACTTCCTCCACCACCTCGCGCAGTTCGGGCGGCGCGGTGGTGGAGTCGAGTTCGCCGCGGCGCTCGAAAGCGGCCTCGATAATCCGCTGTAATTCAGTCATCGTTCTGCATCCTCCAGCACGGGCGGCGTTGCTGCCATAGGCTTAGGCACGGCCGCAAAAAACCGTCATAATAGGGGGGGAAAATAAGGTTGACCGGTCGCCGCGCGGACGATCCGGACCAGGGCGGCAACTTTAACACCTCGGGACCCCGAACGGCAGCGGGTTGGCCGCCACGGTCGCGATAATGATCGGTATCCACTAGAACACTCATACCAGCAAAAACGAGGATAAACGGTATGTCCAAGAAGACCGAGGCGGATGATAAAAAACGGTTGGCTGTCGAACCGGTGCCGACTTCGACCCGGGTCGCGGCGGATGATGGGAAACCGATGGTCGCCGAACCGACCCCGCCGCCAACCCCGGCCCCGGCCGCGCCGAAGGACGCGGCGGATGGCCGGAAGCGGGCGATCATCGAAGGCGTCAGCCCGGAGATCGACGGCGGTCGTTTCGCAATCAAGCGTACCGCGGGCGACACCATCGTGGTGGAGGCCGACGTGTTCGCGGATGGCCACGACTCGCTGTCCTGCGTCCTGCAATACCGCAAGGCCGGCGAGACCACCTGGCGGGAAACGTCGATGCAATTTCTGGCCAACGATCGCTGGCGCGGCGAGTTTCCGGTACTGGAGCTGGGCCGCTACGAGTACACCATCACCGCCTGGGTGGATGCCTTCAAGTCCTGGCGGCACGATCTGGAGCGATGGGTACAGGCCGAGGATATTACGCTGTCGCTGCGGGTGGGCGCGGAACTGGCCGATAAAGCCAGCCGGCGCGCCAGCGGCGAGGATGCCAAGTGGCTGGGCAAGCGTGCCAGGGAACTGGCCGGCCCGCACGATCTCGAATATCGCCGCCAACTGGGGCTGGACGAGGAATTCGCCCGTCTCATGATGCGCAACGCCGACCGGAGTCTGGCCCTGAGCTACGGCAAGGAACTGGCGGTGGTGGTCGACGACGAGCGCGCCCGGTTCAGCGCCTGGTACGAGATGTTTCCGCGCTCGTGCGGCCCCGTTCCCGGCAAGCACGGCACGTTCAAGGACTGCGAGGCCTGGCTGCCGCGCATCGCCGCGATGGGCTTCGATGTATTGTATTTCCCGCCGATCCACCCGATCGGCCGGGTCAACCGCAAGGGCAAGAACAATACCCTGACTCCCGGCCCCGACGATGTCGGCAGCCCGTGGGCCATCGGCGCGGCGGAGGGCGGCCACAAGGATATCCTGCCGGAGCTGGGCACCCTGGAGGATTTCCGCCAGTTGGTGCAAAAGGCGAGGGAGCACGGCATCGACGTCGCCATGGACATCGCCCTGCAGTGCGCGCCGGATCATCCCTACGTGAAGCAGCATCCCGACTGGTTCCGCTGGCGGCCGGACGGCACGGTGCAGTACGCCGAGAATCCGCCCAAGAAATATCAGGACATCTATCCGTTCAACTTCGAAACCGCCGACTGGAAAGCGCTGTGGGACGAGATTAAAAGCATCTTCGAGTTCTGGATCCAGCAGGGCGTCCGCATCTTCCGGGTCGATAACCCCCACACCAAGCCCTTTGCCATGTGGGAATGGCTGATCGCCGACATCAAGAAGACCACGCCGAACGCCATCTTTCTGGCGGAAGCCTTCACCCGGCCCAAGGTCATGCATCGGCTGGCCAAGCTCGGTTACACCCAGTCCTATACCTACTACGCCTGGCGCAACGCCAAGTGGGAACTGAACGAGTACCTGACCGAGGTCTGTCAGGGGCCGGGCCGCGAATACTTCCGGCCCAATTTCTGGCCCAATACCCCGGACATCCTGACCGAGGCCCTGCAGTTCGGCGGCCGGCCGATGTTCGTGTCCCGGCTGGTGATGGCGGCGACCATGACCGCCAACTACGGGATTTACGGTCCGGCCTATGAAATGATGGAGCACGTCGCGGTCAAGCACGGCAGCGAGGAATATCTCGACTCGGAGAAATACCAGTTGCGCTACCGCGATTTGAGGGAGCTGGACGGGCCCAACAGCCTGCGCGACTTCATCGCCCTGGTGAACCGCATTCGCAAGCGCAATCCGGCGCTGCAATCCGACTGGAGCCTGCGGCTGCATGAGGTCGATAACGAACAGGTCATCTGCTACAGCAAGACGACCGCCAATCGCGCCAACGTGATTCTGGTGGTGGTGAACCTGGATCCGAATTACACCCAGGCCGGCATGACTCAGCTGGATCTGGAGGCGCTGGGCGTGGACCCGCGCCAGCCGTTCCAGGTGCACGATCTCCTGACCGGCGCTCACTATCTATGGAACGGGCCGCGCAACTACGTGGAGCTGAACCCGCACCGGATGCCGGCGCACGTGTTTCGCGTCCGCCATCACCTGCACACGGAGCGCGATTTCGATACGTTCGAGGGTTAGCGGGCAGCGCCGACTGGGTTGCGATTCCCGCTTGAAGGGTTGATAAGAGTTGTTCTCACTATCAGAGAAGGATGTGCCGCGATGAAACAACCGAAAATACTTGCTTTCGTGATGGCCGGCGGCGAGGGCTCCCGGCTGAGTCCTCTGACGTCCCAGAATTCCAAACCTTCCCTGCCCTTCGGCAGCCGTTACCGCATCGTGGACTTCGTGCTGAGCAACCTGCTCAACTCGGGGATTCAATCGATCTACCTGCTGGTGCAGTACAAATCCCAGTCGTTGATCGAGCATGTCCGCAAAGCCTGGGTGGTGTCGCCGATGCGCAACGAGGAGTTCGTGACGGTGGTGCCGCCCCAGATGATGCGCGGCGGCGACTGGTTCATGGGCACCGCCGACGCGGTGTATCAGAACCTCAACCTGATCCAGTTGCACGATCCGGATCTGGTGCTGGTGTTCGGCGCCGATCACGTTTACCGGATGGATCTCCAGCAGATGGTGGATTTCCATCGCGAGCGGGAAGCCGATGTCACGGTGGCCGCCTTGCCGGTGCCCCTCGCGGATGCCACGGGATTCGGCGTCATCGCCGCCGACCATGCCGGCCGGGTGAACGAGTTCCAGGAGAAGCCGGCCAATCCCGCCGCGATGCCGGGCGATCCCACCCGCGCCTATGCCTCGATGGGTAATTACCTGTTCAACACGCAGGTGCTGGTGGAAGCGCTCAAGCAGGCCAACGAGCGCGGCGAGCACGACTTCGGCCAGAACGTGTTGCCGCATCTGAAGGAAACCCATCGATTGTTCGCCTATGATTTCGCCACCAACAAGGTGCCGGGGTCGAAGCCCTACGAAGAACCGGCCTACTGGCGGGATGTGGGAACCCTGGACGCCTATTTCGCCGCCCATCAGGATCTGTTGGGGCTGACGCCCCGCTTCGATGTCTTCAACCCGCAGTGGCGGATCTTTTCCAGTAACTATCAGGGGCCGGTCGCCCGCCTGATCAACGCGCGGGTCGAGAATGGCGTGATCGCCGCCGGTTCGCTGGTGCATCAGGCCTCGATCCGCAACACGATCATCCGCCGCGAAGTGATCGTCGAGGACGATGTGGAGATCGAGGATTGCATCATTCAGGACTACGTTCATATCAAGCGCGGCGCCCGGCTGCGGCGGGTCATCGTCGGCGGCTACAACGTCATCGAGGCGGGGGCGCGCATCGGCTACGATCCCGAACTCGACCGGCGTCGTTACACCGTCACCGCCGGCGGCATCACGGTGGTGGGACCGGGCGAGGTCACCACGACCATGCGGGCGTTTAGCGAGTAACCGCCACCGGTGACAGGGATCGGATCGTCGCCTGTCACCTTATAAGTTTCTGGTTGAGGCCGATGAATCAGTCCACCACCGTCTGGCCGGGCCGGCCGTATCCGCTCGGCGCCACCTGGGATGGCGAGGGGGTCAATTTCGCGCTGTTCTCGGCGCACGCCGAACAGGTGGTGCTGTGCCTGTTCGATCCCAAGGGCAAGCACGAGGTCGAGCAGATTCCCCTGCGGGAGCGGACCGGCCAGGTCTGGCACGCCTATTTGCCGGAAGCCCGCCCCGGCCTGTTGTACGGTTACCGGGTTCACGGCCCCTACCGGCCCGAGGAGGGGCATCGCTTCAACGCCCACAAGCTGCTGCTCGATCCCTGCGCCAAGGCCATGGTCGGTCCGATGCACTGGAGCGACGCCCAGTTCGGCTACCGGCTGGGCGGCCGAACCGAGGATCTGAGCTTCAACACCCGCAACAGCGCGCCGGGGATGCCCAAGTGTCAGGTGGTGGACACCGCCTTTTTCTGGGGCGACGACCGTCCGCCGCGCATCCCGTGGCACGATACCCTGATCTACGAGTTGCACGTGCGCGGGTTCACCATGCGCCATTCCGGATTGCCGCCGGAATTGCGGGGAACCTACGCCGGGCTGGCCAGCGGTCCCGCGATCGACTACCTGAAGGCGCTGGGCGTGACGGCGGTGGAGTTGCTGCCGGTTCACTATTTTGTGGACGAGCGCCTGTTGCTGGACCGGGGCCTGCGGAATTTCTGGGGTTACAGCACCCTCGGTTATTTCGCCCTGAATCCGCGCTACGCCGCCACCGACAATCCGGTCGGCGAATTCAAGAGCATGGTCAAGACGCTGCATTCGGCCGGCATCGAGGTGATCCTCGACGTGGTCTACAACCATACCGCCGAGGGCAACCAGTTCGGTCCGACCCTGAGCTTCCGTGGTATCGACAACGCCGTCTATTACCGGCTGGCGCCGGATCACCCGCGCTATTACATGGACTACACCGGCTGCGGCAATACCTTGAACACGGCCCATCCCCGGGTGCTGCAACTGGTCATGGACAGCCTCCGCTACTGGGTCCAGGAAATGCGGGTGGACGGCTTCCGCTTCGATTTGGCCGCCGCGCTGGCGCGGGAAACCGACGGGGAGGTCGATCAGGGCGGCGCGTTCATGGATGTCGTCCAGCAGGACCCGGTTCTGTCTCAGGTCAAGCTGATCGCCGAGCCGTGGGACGTGGGAAAGGACGGCTACCAGGTCGGCAAGTTCCCGGTCGGCTGGAGCGAATGGAACGGCAAGTACCGCGACGTGGTGCGGGATTACTGGCGCGGCGAAGGCGGGCTGATCGGCGAGCTGGCCTTCCGCTTGACCGGTTCGGCCGATCTCTACCAGCACAACGACCGCCGACCCCGCGCCAGCATCAACTTCGTCACCGCCCACGATGGGTTCACCCTCTACGACCTGGTCAGTTACAACGAGCGTCACAACGAGGCCAACGGGGAAAACAACCAGGACGGCGAGTCGCACAATCGCAGTTGGAACTGTGGGGCGGAGGGCGACACGCACGATCCGGCGATCCTGGCGCTGCGGCTGCACCAGCGGCGCAATTTTCTGGCGACCCTGCTGCTGTCGCAGGGCGTGCCGATGCTGCTGGCCGGCGACGAGGTCGGCCGTACCCAGCGCGGCAACAACAATGGCTACTGCCAGGACAACGAAATCAGCTGGTTGGATTGGGACATTTCCTGGTTGCCGGAGAACCGGGAACTGCTGGATTTTACCCAGCGCCTGATCCGGTTGCGTCAGCGGCATCCTACCTTCCGCCGCCGCCATTTTTTCCGGGGCATTCACGGCGACGGCGTCCGCGACATTTTCTGGTTCAATCCCGACGGCCGGGAAATCGACGACGACGAATGGACGCACGACTACGCCCGCTGCCTGGGGCTGTATCTGCCGGGCGATGGTCTGGGGGACCATGACGAGCGTGGTCACGCGCTGGAGGACGACGATTTCCTGCTGCTGTTCAACGCCCATCACGAGGAAATCCCGTTCGTGCTGCCGGTGTTGCGGGACGATGCCCTGTTCGAAGTGCTGGTGGACACCGCGCTACCACAGGGTCGGCCCACCGATGGCAGCTATCATCCCTCCGAAGATCCCTATCCGGTGCAGGGCCGCTCGCTGGTGGTGTTGCGGCATCGACGCAAATCCTGATACATACGTTTCATCATCGGTTTCCCAAGCTCTCTCGATGCGTTTGAACACCAATTTTCCGGGTATTTCTTTATTAATTTCGCTCTTGAAAACAAAATTGACTATATTTTTCCTCGGTGGCTCGTCGCAATGATGAGGTTGCGAGTTGAAGTCACCAAGGATAAGTCATATATTTAAAACATTAATTTGGGAGATCGTTGAATGAAAAAGTTAATCCTGAACTCGACTCTCGGAATCCTGGTTACACTGACCTGTTCCAGTCAAGCTGTGGCTACTACGCTTCCGCCCCCCCTCTGTCAGGACTTTAGTGGCACGTTATTATTGCAACCTGATTTGGATGCAAATTACCAACCCACCTGCCAGATCCTTCAACGGCCTGACACCCGTGTATATTTCTCCGATTTGTTGAAACCCTATAATCTCAGTAATCTCAATGCCATCCAGAACAAATTCCAGTTTCTAGCTGCTCTTGGGATTCCGCCTCCGAGTCCACCAGGTAGTTGGTGTTTTACCGGTACTATCAACGGAACGCTGGATGGTCAACCAGTAACGGGCGTTTCTTATTCAGGTCAAACTACCAATAACTTCCCGCTTCCTGCCCCGGGTAATTTTCCGATACCAAATTCGGCGGCCACTACAGTCGTTCTCTATACCAAACCTCCTACTGGGGTTGGGTATCCGCTAGGCAATATCTATTTCCGTGATATCTTCTTCATTACTGATAGCTCTGGATCGGCCAAGGAACAACTGGTAGTAATTGGAGCGAGTGGGCTGTTTTGGGGAATCAAAGGAACCTTGCAGATCGAGGGCAATGAATTTATCCCTCCCGGTGCTACACTCGTAGGCCAATTCTGCCGATGAATCAAGCTGCTCAGTCAGGATGGTGTTCCTGACGTGGATACAGAAATATCAATAAAATGATTACAAGATATTGATTATAAATAAATTTTATGAACTTATATCCATGTCTGAAGCACTATCCAGCACGGGGACGACCAGTGGGTCGAGGCTGTGACGCTGGATGCCCGGCTGAGGTTGTCCAAGGGTAAGTTGGCGGATTAGAAGGCCGCCCGGCCGGGGCCATTCCCGGCCGGGCGGGCAGAGCTACTTCGACTGCTACCGCGACTGGATTAGCTGCCGCCGGCTATCTGATCGCCTCGGGCTGGCGGAAATAACCTACTGGGCATCAGGATCAACCCCCAAGGCCCGTAATCGTTCCGTCAATCGTTCCGCCCGTCGCTGCTCAGCCTGGGCGCGTTGGTGTTCGATGTCGGCCCGTTGCCGTTCCAAGGCCGCCCGCTGATCCAGTTCGACAAAGGTTTCAAAGCGCCGTCCGTCCGGACGATACAGTACCAGGTTGGTTCCTTCCAAACTGAAACGAATGCCCAATCGGGGGCTGACCCAACCCTCCATCGGCGTAATCGGTTCCAGCCGGCCTTTCCGACGCGACCAACCTTTCAGCATCCCTCGATCTGGATCATATTCGTAGTATTCCTCGACCCCATAGCGTTCGTAGAACCGTAATTTGTGCTGCATCTCACGCCGGGTGTTGCTGGGCGAGAGCACCTCGAACGTGACCTGCGGGGCGATGCCGCCCTCCTGGCATTGCACGTAGGACCCCCGGTGGCCAGGCGGGCGGCCAAACACCACCATGGCATCCGGTGCGGCGCGGATTTTGATACGGCCCTCGACCGGGTACCAGAGCAGATCGCCGGCGACGAATACATCGGGCCGATCGGCGAACAGCGCGGCCAGACCCCCCTGAATCATGACAATCGTGTCAAATTGCCGGGTGTTATCGGCCATTGGCTTGCCGTCGCTTTCCGGGTAAATAACCGGTTTAATCGGCTGGATGGGAGGGGGCGGCAGAGCGTGGGAGGGGTGCGTCGCCGGGGTGCTCAAAGCGGTTGCCGTCATGTCAGCCTCCATCGGTCACAACGCCGGGCTGGGGCCAGGCCAGTTGATGAGTCATGATGCTATCACGACGGGATCGGGACGCCCAAGGACGCCGTGGAGTCTTCGAGGGTCTCTCCAAGAAGTTGATCGCTGCGGCCATATCTTGCAATTTTTCATTTGAAGTGCAAAATTGCAAGATATGGACTTTCATTACATTCACCGTACTTTGGAACCCGTGTTGCAACGGGCGATGCGCGAGTTTCCCGCCATCGTGCTGACCGGTCCCCGCCAGTCGGGCAAGACCACTCTGCTCAAGTCCTTATTCGGCGCTTCGCACGGTTACGTCTCGCTGGAACCGCCGGATGTTCGCGCGGCGGCGTCGAGCGATCCGCGCGGCTTTCTGGCGCTGTATCCGCCGCCGGTGATCTTCGACGAGGTTCAATACGCACCCGATTTGTTGCCCTATCTCAAGGAATGGATCGACGCCCACCGCGACCGGCGCGGGCAATATCTGTTGACTGGCTCCCAAAATCCGTTGTTGTTGGAGCAGGTGACCGAATCGCTGGCCGGACGGGCGGCCATTCTGCGGCTCCTGCCGCTATCCTGGCGCGAATCCCTGGGCCAACCGGATACGCCCCTGCCCTGGGAGCGCGAGGACGAGCGTCCGCCCCGCCCGGAGCTTTCCTATCCGGCGCTTTGGCAGGGTCTGCTGCGCGGCGGTTATCCGGAACTGGTAGTGGAACCGGGGCGGGATCAGGTGCTCTGGCACGGGAGCTATCTGCAAACCTATCTGGAACGGGACGTGCGTTCCCTGCGCCAGATTGGCGACCTGACCCTGTTTCAGAATTTTCTGCGCGCGCTGGCCACCCGGAGCGGGCAATTGCTGAACTTGACCGATCTGGCCCGCGATCTGGGCGCGACGGTCAACACCATCAAGGCGTGGCTGTCGGTGCTGGAAGCGACGTTTCAGGTTATCGTGCTGCGGCCGTACTTCGCCAATGTCGGCAAGCGTTTGGTGAAAACCCCCAAGGTGTATTTCACCGACACCGGTACGCTCTGTTATCTGGCGGGGTTGCGCGATCCCGAACATGCCGCCGCCGGCCCGTTGGGCGGGGCGATTATTGAAACCGCCGTGCTGGCGGAGATCGTGAAAACGTTCTGGCATCGCGGCGAGGAGCCGCAGGTTTACTTCTGGCGGACCGCGACCGGCGTGGAGGTCGATGTCGTCGTGGAGGTGGGTGGGCGGATCGTGCCCGTCGAAATCAAGCTTTCGGCGACGCCGAGGCCTGCCATGGCCGCCGGGATTCTGGCCTTGCGTCAGGATTTGGGCGAAAAGGTCGAACCGGGTTATGTGATCCATCCCGGTGAAATCCAATTGCCGCTGGCGCCGGGCGTGCGGGCGCTACCGTTTATCGAATGGCTCAATATGGATTCCAGTCAGTTCGGTGCGTTATGCGACCAGCAATGTTA
>JAVMKJ010000060.1:0-5469 GCA_031732855.1 Candidatus Competibacter sp. | reverse complement strand
AACGTGCGCGCCATCGTGCACGGCGTCTCCGACCGGCTCCTGGTGGTCATCGGGCCTTGCTCCATTCACGATCCGGCTTCCGCGCTGGACTATGCGTCGCGCCTGAAAACGGAGCGCGACCGGCTGGGCGAAGATCTCGAAATCGTCATGCGCGTCTATTTCGAGAAGCCGCGCACCACCGTCGGGTGGAAGGGCCTGATCAACGATCCCTATCTGAACGGCAGTTTCCGGATCAACGAGGGGCTGCGCATCGCCCGCGACCTGCTCGTGCGCATCAATCAGGTGGGCGTTCCCGCCGGCTGCGAATTCCTCGACGTGATCTCGCCCCAGTACATCGGCGATCTGGTCTCCTGGGGCGCCATCGGGGCGCGGACCACCGAATCGCAGGTGCATCGCGAACTCGCTTCCGGGCTGTCCTCCCCGGTCGGGTTCAAGAACGGCACCGACGGCAACGTGCGGATCGCCATCGCGGCGATTCTGGCCGCCCGCCAGCGCCATCACTTCCTGTCGGTGCACAAGTCCGGGCAGGTGGCGATCGTCGATACCCTGGGCAATACAGACTGCCACATCATCCTGCGCGGAGGAACCCAGCCCAACTACGATCAGGCGAGCGTGGACGCGGCCTGCGCCGAACTCGCCCGGTCCAATTTGCCCGAACGGTTGATGATCGATCTCTCGCACGGGAACACGCCGGGAGGGTTTCAGCGGCAGTTGGTCTCGGGCGCGGCGGTCGCCGAGCAAATCGCCGCGGGCAGCGCGCGGATCATGGGGGTGGCGGTGGAATCCCATCTGGTCGAGGGTCGGCAGGATCTGCGCCTCGATCGACCCCTGGTGTACGGTCAAAGCATCACCGACCCCTGCATCGGTTGGGAGGACTCCGTGCGCCTGCTCGACCAACTGGCGCAGGCCGCGCGCGCGCGGCGGGCGCTGGCCAAATAGAGCGGCAACAAGGCGCGCTGACCTGCTGTCTTTTGCTTGTGAATGGTCATGCCCGCATCGAGAACACCACCCCGGCCTCGACTTGTTCTATCCGTGGAATGGTATCTCGTCTAAAATGGAATTTAGTTCCATATTGGACGAGAGGAGAGGCCGGTGCTCAAGCGAGCGCTCGAATCGACGATTCACCAGGTCAGCCAGACCTTTCCCGTTTTGCTGTTGACCGGCCCGCGCCAGGTCGGCAAGACCACGCTGCTCAGGCACATGACGGCGGCGGGACGCGATTACATCAGTCTGGATGATCTGGATGCCCGTTTGCTGGCGCAGAATGATCCTGCCCTGTTTCTGCAACGTTATCAGCCACCGGTCATTATCGACGAAATTCAATATGCGCCGAACCTGTTTGGAGAAATCAAGCGTTGGGTGGATGACCACAACCAGAACGGGAGCTTCTGGCTGACCGGTTCGCAGAAATTTCGTTTGATGCGCTCGGTGATGGAGAGCCTCGCGGGACGAGTGGCGATTCTGGAACTGAATGGTTTTTCCCTGGCGGAAATCGCCGAGCAAACCGAATATTCGCGGCCGTTCTTGCCGGATCAAACCTGGCTGTTAGAAGCACGCACCAAACCCCATTCGATTTTGGATGTGAATGCGCTTTATCAACACATTTGGCGGGGTAGTTATCCTCGGGTGGTGACGGAACCCGGTATTTCCGTGGAGATTTTTTACAGCTCGTACCTGCAAACCTACATTCAGCGCGATGTGCGGGATACCGTTCAGATCAGCAGCGACAAGACGTTTTATGACTTTATCCGGGTGGTCGCCGCGCGCACCAGCCAACTGCTGAACCATGCGGACATGGCGCGCGATGTCGGTATCGACCAAAAAACCGTCAAAGCCTGGTTGTCGGTGCTGGAAGCTTCGGGTTTGGTCTACTTGTTACCGCCCTACCACAATAACGTCACGCATCGTTTGATCAAGACGCCCAAGCTGTATTTTCTCGACACCGGCTTGTGCGCCTATTTGACCCGCTGGTCCAGCCCGCAAACGCTGGAAGCCGGAGCTTTGTCCGGCGCGATTCTGGAAACCTGGATCGTCTCCGAACTGCTCAAGAGTTATTGGTATCACGGCAAAACGCCATACTTTTATTTTTACCGAGATAAAGATCAAAAGGAGATCGATCTGTTGATCGAGCAGGACAATACCCTTTACCCGGTGGAAATAAAAAAATCCGCCACGCCCAGCGGAGGAGCAGCCAGGCATTTCGCGGTCCTGGAAAAGTTCAAACAGCGAGTAGGACCCGGGGCGGTGTTATGCTTAAAGCAAACAGACGTTCCGCTATCGTCCCAGGTGAACGCGATTCCCGCCTATTATCTGTAAATGTATCTGTAAATGATCGGCTGCGGCCCCAACAGGATTTTGATAATCAATTTGTTGTATGTTTGTCTGGGTCGGGTCTAAAACGCAGCCGTTCGCGTTTGCGGTCTAGCGCCTGGCCGAAAGCGCCGGCTTCTGTAGCAGGTAGATTGGCGTCTCCGCCTGGACTGGGTGGCGGTTCCCTGAATCCTGGTCAGCGCTGGATGATCCGGCAGCGTGGCCAGGCTGCGCGATAGCGTGATCACGCGATGGCCGCGCTCCAAGGCGACATGCACGCATTGCAGGCCAATGCCAGCCGAAGAGCCGATGATGCAGATCCGCATGCCCATGATCTTCAGGTCCTGGTTGAAATGGTTATGCCGCCAGCGTCCCGCGCGCATGGGCGTGGGAAATCTCCAGCAGCAGCTTGGACCACTGCAATTCCTCGCGATCCCGCGGGGCGTAAACGAACACGGCGTCGGGCGTGCCCCTGTTCGTGATGGCGAATGGATGGCGGACGGCCCAACCCTTGTCGATGGCCATGGCGCGGAACGGCTCCGGAAGCGTCATGTGCATGCTGCCGACCGGCGGGTTATGCACATGAGCGAATTCCCGGTCAATCAGGAACGCATTGCGATCCGCGCTCGTCGGCGCGGGCAGCGTCATCGCCCGTGACCCCTCCGGTGCAATCCGCGTGGCTTGTTCGACCACGTCTTCCAGGGAGAAGGCAAACGCCAGAAGTTCTTCAATCACGCTCCAGTCCTCCGGGAACTGGTCGAGTTGCTCTTGTGGGTTGGTTGGTGTCATTGGTGGAGGCTGGCCCCGCCGAGGCGGAAGCGCCTGGATTTGGCTCATATAGGTCATCGGTTCCTCCTCTTCGAAGGGGGTTGCTGAAACGGAAGCGTGGCCGGAAATCCGGATGCGCAGCGACCAAATCATAGGCGGTCGGGGGTGGCCTTGATATCGTCAGATTCAAAATACAGAATTCCAATAATGAAAGAATCTTCGATGCTCCTCTCGGATATCGCCCTGTTCGTGGAAGTGGCGCGAACGGGTAGCTTCAGTCGCGCCGCCGCGCGCCTGGAAATGCCCATCCCCACCCTGCCCCGTCGCATCGCGGCGATGGAGAAGCGCCTCGGTGTTCAGTTGTTCCAGCGGACGACGCGCAAGGTATCCCTGGCCCAGGTCGCCCGACCGTACTACGAGCGGTGCGTCGAAGTCGTCGCGGCGGCGGAAGCCGCGCAGGCCGCCATCGAGGACAGCCGCGCCATGCAGGAGCGCATGCGCATCTCCATGCCGGTCGATCTCGGGGTCGAAATCGTCGGGCCGATCATTTCGCGCTTTCTCGCGGAACATCCGGCGCTGCGCGTCGAGTTCGATTTGTCTTCCAACGTATCCGACCTGTTCCGCGATCCCGTGGATCTGGCCTTCCGGATCGGCAAGACCATGGATGTGACCGTGTCGTTGCACGGAAAATCGCATCCATTTCCAGCGGCCTGTATGCGTCGCCCGCCTATGTTGAAAGAGCAGGCCGCATCGCGTCTCCTGCGCAATTAGCGCAAGCGCATTGCCTCAATCTCCAGACATCGCAGGGGCCAATGCCCTGGGTGGTTGGCGGCCATCGCTGGAACGATGCGCCGGGCAGTTGCACGATTTCCGCCAACAGCGTGGCGCTGCTCAGAACCCTGGCCGAGGAGGGGCACGGGGTTGCGCTGCTACCGCAGCATCTGGTGCGAGTAAGTCTTCAGGCCAGTAAACTCGTCCCAGTGCTTGAGGCCGAAAAGACGATTTCCTGGCCACTTTATGCGATTACCGCGTCGCGATTAATCACCAAGGGGTTGCGTTTGTTGATTGCGCACGTGAAAAACGAGTTGCGGACCTCACACTCCGAAGTTCTTTAGGACCTGCCGATGGCTTGCGGTGAATCGTCCCGCTGGCGCGCTAGCCCGGAAATTTCGCTGGAGGTATCGGCGGAATCGCCGGAAAGCGCACGTCAATTTTTTACCATCGCCGCCACGAGCGCGGGTACGTTGTAGCGGAACAGGCCGAGGTAGCTGTCGCCGGGCTGACCGGCCGGAGCCAGAGCGTCGGAGTACAGCGTGCCGCCCACGACGCCGCCGGCCTCGTCGGCGATGCGCTTGATCAGGCGCGGGTCGCTCATGTTTTCCACGAACAACGCCCGCGTTCCTTCTTTTTTGATTTGGCGGATCAAGGTGGCGATTTCCTTGGCGGACGGCTCGTTTTCGGTGTTCCACCCCACCGGGGCCAGAAACTCCACCCCGTAGGCCGCGCCGAAGTAGCCGAAGGCGTCGTGGGAGGTGATCACTTTCCGCTTGGCGGGAGGAACGGCCGCCAGTTGCGCCCGCACCCATTGATCGGTTTCCTGAAGCTGCGCTAGGTAAGCTTCGCCGCGTTTTTTATAGGCCTCGGCATGGGTCGGATCGACCTTGGCGAGGGCGGCCATGATGTTGTTCACGTAAATTTGACCATTCGCCAAGTCCTGCCAGGCATGGGGGTCGATCTCGCCGTGATCGTGCCCCTCGTGGCGATGCTTGCCGTGGTGTTGCTTGGTCTGTTCATCCTTGTCCTCCGCCATTTGCCGGGGCGTGACGCCCTGGCTGGCGACCACGATCTCGCCTTTATAAGCGGCTGACTGGACCAGACGATCCATCCAGCCCTCGAAGCGCAGGCCGTTGACCACCACCAGTTGCGCGTTGCCCACCGCCTTGGCGTCGGCCGGCGTCGGCTCGTAAACGTGAGCGTCGCCATCGGCGCCCGCCAGCGTGGTGACGGCCACATCCTCGCCACCGACGTTTTTCACCAGGTCGGCCAGAATGCTGAAGGTGGCGACCACGCGCAGGGGTTCCGCCCAGGCGACCGGAACGAACAGGACGAGGGCCAGAACGAGGCATTGGGATGAGAAGCGCACGAGAACCTCCCGAAGTCAGGTTTGCAGATGTCGGCGGGGCAGCAAGCGGACGATCAGACCATCCCGATGCCCCAGAACGATGGAAAGGAGATAGGCCATCCCGGCGGTCAGGATGATGGCGGGGCCGGACGGCAGATCGTGGTGATAAGACAGCAACAGCCCGACGTAACCGGACAGCACGGCGATGCCGGCAGCCACGGCCGCCATGCTCCACACCTCTTGCGCCCAGAAGCGGGCGGCGGCGGCGG
>JAVMKJ010000059.1:0-5470 GCA_031732855.1 Candidatus Competibacter sp. | reverse complement strand
TCCACCATCCGCACCGCCTCGCCCAGCGGGCAGGCGCGGATCGCTTCGTCCAGCAGGGTGATGACGCGCTGGCGCGGGAAACTCTTGCGCCACGCCAGCGCCACTATCCGGGTCGGAGCCGGTTCGGCGAACGGCCGGATGCTCAGCAGGTCGCTGGGATAGGCGTAGCCGCTGACCGAGGTGTACGGCAGCACGGTAACGCCCATCCCGGTGGCCACCATCAGCCGGATGGTTTCCAGCGAACTGCCCTCCAGGGTTCTCTGCATGTTGTCCGAAGCCACGCTCAGCCGGTTGCACTCCGGGCAGAACCGCAGCACCTGGTCGCGGAAACAATGACCTGGCCCCAACAGCAGCAGATCCTGTCGGGCCAGGGTCGGGGCGTCGACGACCGAGGTCCGTTCGAGCGCATGACCCATCGGCATCAGCACCACGAACGGTTCCTCGTACACCGACCGGGTCAGCACTCCCGGCTCTTCGAACGGCAGCGACAGGATCAGCACGTCCAACTCGCCCTCCTTCAGCCGCTCGCTCAGCACCGCCGTGTAGTTCTCCTCGATCTGCAGCGGCATGTTGGATGCCCGGCGGTGCAAGCGAGGGATTAAATGCGGCAGCAGATAGGGACCGATGGTGTAGATGACCCCGAGCCGCAACATTCCGGCCAATTCGTCCTGCCCCTGCGAGGCGATTTGCCTGATGACGACGGCTTCTTCCAGCACCCGTTGCGCCTGTTCGACGATGCGCCGGCCGACCGGCGTGACCGTCACCTCGCCGGGCGCTCGCTCGAACAGGGCCACGCCCAGTTCGTCCTCCAGCTTGCGCACCGCCACGCTCAGGGTGGGCTGGCTGATGTGGCAGGCCTCCGCGGCCCGGCCGAAATGCCGCTCGCGGGCGACGGCGACAACGTAGCGTAATTCGTTCAGAGTCATGGCGATATCATCGATACCAGGAGCCGTCGGGTGCGAATGCAACCACCCATGTCATGGACAGGAAAGGCGTTTGCGTGTAGCTTATGCGCGCATTTTCGCGCGTCGAACGCGGCTATTTCCAAGCGCGCCGCGCACTTCGGAATTCCAGCAACCCCTGTGGAAACCATCAAGCGTCAGGAGGGCTCATGGCGTACAAGCATATCCGCATCCCCACGAGCGGTGAGAAGATTTCCGTCAAGGATGGCAAGCTACACGTTCCGGAACAACCCATCGTCGGCTTCGTGGAAGGCGACGGTATCGGTCCCGACATCACCCGGGCCTCGCTGCGGGTTTGGGACGCGGCGGTCGAGGAGGCCTACGGCGGCCAGCGCAAGATTCACTGGTGCGAAATCTTCCTGGGCGAGAAGGCGGCGGAACTGTACGAAGGCAACTACTTCCCGGAAGAGACCCTGGAAGCCATCAAGGAATTGATCGTCGCCATCAAGGGTCCCCTGACCACGCCGGTGGGCGGCGGTTTCCGTTCGCTGAACGTGGCGCTGCGCCAGGATCTGGACTTGTACGCCTGCGTGCGCCCGGTGCGCTACTACCCCGGCGTGCCCTCGCCGATGCGCCATCCCGAGAAAGTGGACGTCATCATCTTCCGCGAGAACACCGAGGACGTCTACGCCGGCATCGAGTACAAATCCGGCACGCCGGAGAATACCAAGCTGGCCAAGTTCCTGCGCGAGGAAATGGGTGCCGATTTCTTCGACGACGCCGGCCTCGGCATCAAGCCGATTTCCCCCTTCGCTTCGAAACGGCTGGTGCGCAAGGCCATCCAGTACGCGATCGACCACGGCCGCGACAGCGTGACCCTGGTCCACAAGGGCAACATCATGAAGTTCACGGAAGGCGCCTTCCGGAACTGGGGTTACGAACTGGCGCGCGACGAGTTTCCGAACCAGACCATCACCGAGAACGAGCTGTACAGCGTCCACGGCGGCAAGCAGCCTCCCGGCAAGGTGGTGATCAAGGACCGCATCGCCGACATCATCTTCCAGTTGCTGCAACTGCGGCCGGAAGAGTTCTCGGTGCTGGCCACCATGAACCTGAACGGCGACTACCTCTCCGACGCGGTGGCGGCGGAAGTCGGCGGCATCGGCATCGCGCCGGGCGCCAACATGGCCGACCACGTCGCCGTGTTCGAAGCCACCCACGGCACCGCGCCCAAATACGCCAATCTGGACAAGGTCAACCCCGGCTCGCTGATGCTGTCGGGCGTGATGATGCTGCAGTACATGGGTTGGACGGAAGCCGCCGAACTGATCGAATCCGCGCTGACCCAGGTGATCGCCGACAAGACCGTCACCTACGACTTCGCCCGGCTGATGGACGGCGGCACCGAAGTGCCAACCAGCAAGTTCGCCGAGTTGATCATCGTCAAGATGCGGGAACAGGGACCGGCGCTGCGCCAGGAGATCGAACGCCGCCACCGCGCCCAGGAAGAAGCGCGCAAGGCGCTGGAAGCCGCGCGCGTGGCCGATCCGGTGCAGGCGATGATCGCGTCCGGCCGCATGCCGAATACCGTGGGCGGCATCATGTCGCCGGTCGTCATCGTCAAGAACGACGAGCTGGTCAACGTCGCCATGCACTCGATGATCGAGAGCGGCGTGAACGCGGTGATGGTCGAGCCCGACGCCAGCGGCCAGTGGGGCATCATGACCGACCGCGACGTGCTGAAAAAGATCATCAGCGTCAACCGCTCGCCGGCGCGGGTCAAGGTAGGCGAAATCACCACCCGGCCGCTGGTGACGGTCAAGCGCGAAATGTCGCTGGCCGACGCCGCGCAGCGGATGTCCCAAGCCAACGTCCGCCGCGTGGTGGTCGAGATGGACGGCAAGCCGGTCGGCATGGTCACCGACAACGACCTGTTCCGCACGGTGGAGGTGTTCGGCTGGGGTCCCGACGTTTGATTTGATCGTCGGCCACTGCTAATAAACCAGGGCGGCGTTCGCGTCACGGTTCGAGACCGGACGGGAACGCCGCTTTTTTATCCCAGCGCTATTCTTGAAGTGGGAACCGACGTGGCGCGACTCAAGCAATACCAGGTCGATGCGTTTGCGGCGCGAGTGTTTGAAGGCAATCCGGCAGCAGTGGTTCCGCTCGATGCCTGGCCGGACGATGGCGTCCTCCAGGCCATCGCCGAGGAAAACAACCTGTCCGAAACCGCTTTTTTCGTGCCCTCCTCCAGCGGTTTTCATCTGCGCTGGTTCACATTTTCCCACTTTATTGCAATTTGACGTACCGTGATCCTCAGCCTGCTGTTCGGCCTCGTCGTCGGCTTCGCCCTGGGTCTGACCGGCGGCGGCGGTTCCGTTTTTGCCGTCCCCTTGCTGGTGTACGGTTTGGGCGTACCGGCGCACGAGGCGATAGTCGTCTCGCTGGCGGCGGTGGGCGCAACCGCCTTCGGCGGCGGCTTGGCGCGCTGGCGCGACGGTCAGGCCGAATACCGTACCGCCATCATCTTCGGTCTATCCGGCTTCGTCGGTGCGCCATTGGGCGCCTGGCTGAATCCCAAATTCCCCGAAACGGCGCTGCTGGGCGGCTTTGCCCTGCTGATGCTGGCGGTGGCGTTCCGCATGTGGCGGCAGGCGAAACGCCGGCCGGAGGAAACCCGCATCGTCCGCGCCGGCGCCGATCCGGGCGACGATAACGCCGGCCCCGCTTGCCGCTACGATCCGGCCGGACGGCTGCAATTCACCTCGCGCTGCGCGGCGCGGCTGGCGCTGTCCGGCTCGGCGACCGGCTTGCTGTCCGGGCTGTTCGGCGTGGGCGGTGGCTTCCTGATCGTGCCGGCGCTGGTGCTGGTGGCATCGTTGCCGATGCGGCGGGCGGTCGCCACCTCGCTGTGGGTGATCGCCATCATCAGCGCGATCGGGTTGCTGTCCCACATCCTTGCGGGACATCGGTTGGATGTTGGGATTACGGCCGGCTTCGTGCTGGGCGGCTTGGGCGGCATGGCGTTGGGCATCGCGGTGGGACGGCGCATCGCCGGCCCTATTTTGCAAAAGCTGTTCGCCGGGATGATCGTGGTGGTGGCGGGGTTTATGTTGGTCAGGCTGGTGGTGCATTGAACCACCAGCCCGTGGAATAGTGGGTATCGGCTACAGGTTTTGGGACCGGCTGTCGCTGGCCAGATCGTCTTTCGCAGTCGGATCGCGCTTGATGGCCTGCTCCAGCGTCGCCTTGCACAAATCGATTCGTCGCCTCATCGTCCACCTCCGGGTCAAGCCAGTACCGGGCCCGGCGCGGCTTGAAGTCCGCCTGATTTAAAAAAACGATGGTCGATTGGCAAATGGTTGCCGCGATCCCCCGGGGGATCGCCTCCCGGGCCACGTCCGGGTAGAGGTCCAATGACTCAGATGCTCGGGCGGCGTTTCACCGGCTGACGCAATAATTGGGCAGACCTGTTCGGCGCTAAAGGTACCGGGACTCCCCGGCCGCAGGCGATCCGCCACTAACCGGCCCCCCCCCTCTCGCCCAAGCGTTTGGGGTATCCCGCCCCCTTGGCCCACTCGCCCGGGCCGCTCCGCCAGCGTTTCCGCCAACAACCGACGGTCTCTTCGCAGACCCCCCGGCGTCCCCGCCATGGTTTTATTCTGGCGACCTTCGGCTGCTTGCAAGATCATCCAGGCGCGCCGCATCAAACTGGGTGGCGTTTCCCGACCGCGGGGAATCCGCGGCAGCCGGTCACCCTGTTCGGGCATCAGGTTGATCGGCATGGTCGAGCGGGCCCATCGTCCGATTTATTGCGCCAAACCAACCCATACTGGCTGCCGATCAAAGAGATCGCCCTGTTCGGCTCCACAACGTGCGACACGGCGTGCGGGGACAGCGATATCGATATCCTGGTCGCGCTCGACGGTCTGGCGACCTCGGAACGTTATTTCGGCGTACTGTTCTCTCTCGAAGGCTTGTTCGGCTGTTCGGTCGATCTGGTAACAGACAAGGACCTGCGGCCGGAACGGCGGCCATTCGTCGAAAAGAAAGCGGTCCATGTCTGATTCAATACCGCACGAATGGCGATTTTATCTCGATGGCACGATCCGCTTTGCTGAGAAAGTCATCCTCCATACCGAAGGATTCGACCGAGCCGCGTTCGTTTCCAGCAGCCTGAGAGGCGTTTTTGTACAGCTTCTCGTAAGCCAAGGTGATTTCTGATAATGACTATACCAGAATGTGGGTCGGGCTTTAGCCTAACTATTTGAAATATTTGCTTAAAAAGTCAGGCTAAAGCCCGACCCACAGGTATGATCTTTTTGGGAAATCGCCTAACCCTTTGAAAAGACACCCTCACCCCTGCCCCTCTCCCGCTTGCGGGCGAGGGGTTTCTCGTACGGCTTCTGAATTATGACGCCACCTTGCGTCATCTGGAACTCATCGGCGAGGCAGTGACCCATCCCCCCCGACACCGCGTGCAAGGCGAACCCGCACATCCCTTGGCGGCTCATCATCGCCACTCACAACCGGCTGATTCACGGCTATTTGGGTATCCAGCAATGTAA
>JAVMKJ010000058.1:0-5486 GCA_031732855.1 Candidatus Competibacter sp. | reverse complement strand
GTGCTGGCGCTGCTCGTGCTCCTGACCATGGTGGTTCTGTTCCTGGTCGGGGAGTCCCTGCCGACCCGCATCGTCCCACCCGCGGTCGCGATCATCGGCGCGGCGCTGGCGCTGCTCGTGGTCTACGGCGCGCGCGTCGAGCCGGTCGGCGAGGTGCTCCGCGACGTGGACTGGAAGACGATCGTGTTTCTCGGCGCCATCTTCACCCTGGTCCGGGCCTTCATCAAAACCGAGCTGCTGCAAGGCCTGTCGATCCAGATCTACCAATGGTTCGGCGCTGATTTGCTGGCGGTGGCCTTCCTGTCGCTGGCCGGCATCGGCGTGTTGTCGAGCCTGCTCGCCAACATCCCGGTGGTCGCCGCCGCCCTGGTGATGATCACCGGCTACCTGGTGGCGGCCCAGGCGGTTCCGGAGATCGCGCTCGCCCCCGGTTTCATCAATTGGCCCAACGTCACCCTGCCGGTGTTCGTGGCGATGATGTTCGGCGGCACTTTCGGCGGCAACGCCACGCTGATCGGCGCCTCGGCCAACGTCGTCGCCGCCGGCATCTGCGCGTCGCGGGGCCGGCACGTGAGCTTCGTGCAATTCCTGCGCATCGGCCTGCCCATCGCGGTGGCGCAATTGTCGGTCGGAGCCCTCTATGTCTGGGTCCTGGCCGCGATGCTGGGGTAGTCTCTTCGCCCGGATGCCGCGTAGCGGAATCCGGACTGGATTTCGGGTTAAGCTCTGCTTTTAACCACCCGCAGCTCGCGGCTGCACTCACTCTTCGAACCATTGAAAGGGGTAATAAATGAACAGACGAAACTTCGTTACCGCAGGTCTCTCGCTGGCGGCTCTTGCGCTCTTCACGACGGGCTGCACCACCACCAGCGGAAATCCCGGCGATCCCGCGCTACAGCGCGAGGCCATCGACTCCGCGGTCGACAGCGCCCTGTCGCGTCTGTACCAGGAAGCGCCCGGATCGAAGGAAATCGTCGCATCGGCACGGGGCGTGCTGGTATTTCCGTCGGTGATTTCCGCCGGCTTCATCGTCGGCGGAGCGAACGGTCAAGGCGCATTAAGGCGGGGCGGCAAGTCCACCGGCTACTTCCGCATGACCGAGGCCTCGGTCGGACTTCAGGCGGGTACGCAGTCGCAGGCAGTGTTCATCCTGTTCATGACCCAGGACGCGCTGGGCCGCTTCGAGGCCAGCCGGGGCTGGACCGCCGGCGTCGATGGTTCCCTGTCGTTGCTGACGGTGGGCGCCAACGCCAGGGTCACGACCCAGACCGCGCAGCAGCCGGTCGTGGGTTTCGTGCTGACGAACTCGGGTCTAAGGGCGAACGTGAGCCTGAATGGCACCCGGATAACACCGCTTGACCTGTGAGCGCATCGTCGATCCAGTTTACCGCCCGACGGGTTGCTACCAGCCAGGTGCGCTTTCGACCGCGCCAGCGGCGATAGCGCGCTCGAGCTGCGCGTGGTCGCGCTCGTTCTGGTCGGCGTACCGGCGGGCGAAGTCGCGGAGGGCGGTGGCGAACCGCGAACTCTTGCCGAGGTACGCGCTGATCGCCACGGCGTCTCCCGTGCGGGCGTGGGCGCGGGCCAGCGTCTCGCCGCAGGCGGCGGCGAACTCAACCAGGATGGGGGCGAGCAACCCGATGTCGAGGATGATCTTCATGTCGCGGAACTGCCGCACGTAGTAGTCCCTGCCCTGGAACGAGCCCCAGCCGACGAAGATGTCGGTCGCGCTCTGCAGCGCCCGCTTTCCGGCGATCACCCGGGCGCCGTGGTTATCGTGCTGGCTGGGGCCGAGGTGGGACTCGTACACCGACGGACCGGCCTGCTTGATCTGCAGGAACAGGGGGTCGTTGCCGCTGCGGCCCTCAAGGAGGGCCAGGTAGACCCGCATGCCCACGCTACCCACCCCCACGACCTGGCGGACCAGGTCAACGGGAGTGAAGCGATCGAACAGGTGGCGTCGATCCTCCTGCAGGGTCATCCGGTAGCCGGCCAGGAACTGGTCGGTCAGCGCGTCCTGCTCGTCGTCGTCGATGGCGACGCGGATGGGTGGGGCCTCGTCGATTCGAGGCCGGCCGTCGACCATCGTGGCGAGCTTGGCGAACGCGCCGTGGTGGGTGCGGCGCTTGGACCCCTTCTCGATGTGGACCAACAACTGCCCACGGTCGGCCGGCGCGAAGTACTCGATCAGACTGTCGACGTAAGTCCCGTCGTACCAGAGGTCGAGCTCCGTCATCGTCGCGTAGCGGGCCATTTGGTTCCGGTAGGCTTCCACCGCCGTGACCACCGCCTCATCGGCCGTGGCCGCCTTGAGGCCATCCTCCCGCGCCGCCACCACCAGGCTGGCGGCGAGTCGCTGCACGTCCCACTCAAAGGGCCCGGGCAGCGTCTCGTCGAAGTCGCGCAGGTCGAACAGCAGGTTCCGCTCTGGCGTGGCCCACAGGCCAAAGTTGAGGACGTGGGCGTCGCCGCAGAGCTGGACCCGCAGCCCGCTGTGGGGCCGGGACGCGAGATCGGCGGCCATCACGGCGGCTGCTCCGCGGTAGTAGTTCCACGGCGAGGCCACCATGCGTCCATGTCGGATGGGGAGCAGCTCGGGGACCCGGATGGCGTTCTGGGCCAGGATCGTATCGAGGGCGTCGTGCCCGCGCGCGGTCTCGTCCCAATGCGCCCGCGCGCTTCGAGGAGCCTGCTTTCGGGCGGCTTGGCCGGTCGCGCGGCGTTCCTCGATGGTCTCCCGAAGGTCATGCGGCGAGGCCGTTGCGGGCGAGGTCGTGGTCGGGTCGGTATCCGTCATGAGGGTCGGTCCTTGAGTAGGGTGGATGAAAAGTCGGCGGAGGGTTCCTTGAGGGTCCGATGCATCAACATGTAACAGACCGTGCCGCCGGCGAGGGCCGCCGCAACATGCTTCAGCGTGTGGCCGCTGACGCCGCCGCCCAGATGGAGAACCTCGGCATCGAACGTTTCCAAAAACTTGCTCAGCACATACCACCCGAACACCCAATAGAGATCGTTGCCCCGGGTATAGCGCGACGGACTCAGCATCGCCAGCAACAGCACGATGACCACCGAATAGCCTTGCAGGATCCCGTAAGGCAGCACATTGCCAACCCCGGCCCGCTCCGTGGCCCGCCAATAAATGACCGACGCGGCCCCGACCAGCAGCATCGGGACCAGCAACGCCAGTCCCGCCCGAATGTTGATTCGATCGACGATCTGACTCGAAACCAGCCCCATGAACGCAATGGTCATCGGCAACCGGTCCCAGAACAGACTTTCGTTGTCCGGCGCCAGGTGGTAATAGCCCGACCCCAGGGCGGTCAGCAGCGCGCCGAGGAAAAAGACGGCGTAGGGCCACCGCTCGCTCCCAAACTCGAAGCGCGCCCGCCCCCCAAAGACGATGACCAGCCCCGCGATGCCGACGATCAAAAACCCCAGATTGGAGACCACATCGAGAAAGTTGGCGATTCCCCATAGATCGCGCCGATCGGCGAAATGATGGTATTCGAGGGGTTGCGGCACGGCGGGCAGCAGCAACGCCGCCGCGATGCACAACAGCGTGAACACAACGATTAACCGAGTTCGGATCGTCATCCATTTTCTCCCTTATCCACCCATTGCCCGTCTGCTATCGATCAGCCGCGAATGCTTGGCGCTCGTTCCGCGAGCGGGGGGCGTCAGCCCCCTGTTTCCTGGAACGCGGCAAGGCGCCGGCGCTAGTGGCTGGCGCGGAAACAGCGGACTCACGTCCGCCGCTCGCCGGCGACCCCAAGATCAGGCAGCCTGCGAAAGAGCCGCCTTCAGTCTCCCTTCCTGTTCGTCGGACAGGGAGGTCTTGAGGATCGTCGCCTGGTATTGGGACAACCGTGGCATCACCTTATCCTCGACGGCTTTGCGGACCAGAACAAAGATCGCCGAACTATTCGGCTCGATCGTGCCGCCGAGCGATTTGATGAAGTCGTCGTCGATCCCGTAATCGGCCAGCCTCCCCTGCAGGGCGCCGGAGCCGGCGCCGACCAGCCCGCCCGCCAGCATGCCGGCCAGCGGATTCATGAACAACAGGCCGACGAGCGTTCCCATCAACATACCGAGCGAAGCGCCTTGACTGGCTCCGATCGCCACCAGATTGACGCTCTGTTTGAGATGGATTTTACCGTCGCCGTCGCGGACCACCACACAGGCGTCCTCGAGTTCGAGAACGTACTCTTTCTGCAACGCCCTGAGTTCGTTCAGAAAGTGATCGGCGGTGTCCAATTCTTTGAACGCCAGACAAATCAGGTCACTCATTTCACATCCTTCTCGTAAAACCCTGTTTTGAAAAAGGCATCCCTCTTCTGCCGTGGTGTCTTGGAATGTAATTCGCCACTCGAATTTGCCGGATCAAGCCACCCGTGCTACGGATATCCCCAGTTTACCAGTGATATGTCATCGACGGCTTGCACCACGCCCCGGCGTGCCTACTGCCGCTCGCTGCTGGCGAGGAATTTCCCGACCAGCATGGCGATGAGTATGGTCATGTACATCTGGCCGGAAAGACCGATGAGGATCGCCACGGACCGGGTCAGGTGGGAAACGGCCATCACGTCGCCGTAGCCGACGGTCGTCAGGGTGATGAAGGAAAGATACAGGTAGTCGCTGTATTCCGGCGTACCTTTGTCCGGGAGCAGGATGCCCGCGTTTTCCGCGCCATGGAAGAACATGTGGGTGCCGTTCGCGATGTTGAACAAGGTCGCGCCGAGCACGCCCAGAAGCACGTAGCCGTTGACCGAACTCAGGATGATGGTCGGCGTCACGACCCGGCTGCGCGCGATGTGGCGGATCATCAGCACCACGATCACCGCCAAGGTGACCGACGACGTGCCGAAATCGATCAGGGACATCCAGTCGGTCTCGATGTAATGATGGAGCCAGGTGGTTGCGGCCGTCAGGCTCGCCAGCGGCAACAGGACCATCCGGGAGCGTGCGGAAAACTCGAGCGAGTAGATCCCCGAAAAAAAGATCCCGGTGAGCAGCAGGTCGCGGACCAGCGAATTGTCCTTCTGGAACAGCGGGTAAAACAGAATCAGGGCCAGCAGGCAGACGAGCAGGATGATGTTGTTGCCGGCAAGGCGTTCGGGGTTCGTCATGCTTATTTTTGCGAGCAAAGGCCCGTCATGTCGCCCTCGGTATCACAGGCCAGCGTTATCAGGTGATTTCCAAAAAGGCCATACCAGAACGGCAGGTCGGGCAAAAGCGTAGCGTTGCCCGACCATACGCAGGTCGGGCACATCCTGTGCCCGACCTGCCGGTATATTCTTTTCCGGCCTATTGCTTGCCCTTGTCTTGGTTACGGTCGGATGCCGCCGGCCTGTCGATCTTTGAATCCCAAGTGCGCCAGATGCGTAATCGCCCGTATCGATCCCGCAAGCCTGGCGCGAAAATGCGCGCCGGTTCGCCGCCGGCGCTGCTGACCGCGAGGTGTTAGAAGTCGATGGGATCGCGGATGA
>JAVMKJ010000057.1:0-29537 GCA_031732855.1 Candidatus Competibacter sp. | reverse complement strand
GGCGCTGGCCAGCGATTCCAAGGTCAAGGTGCTATCCTCGCCGCAGGTGATGGTGCTGGACAACCAGCAGGCATCGATTCGGGTGGGCACCCAGACACCGATTCCAGCGCCCCAAAGTATCGTGAACAGCAACATCGTCACCACGGGCGGAGTCAATTATAAGGATACAGGCGTTCTGCTGGAGGTATTGCCCCGGGTCAACGCCGGCGGCATGGTGAACATGGAAATCAAGCAGGAAGTGGTCGAGCCCGGCCCGCTGGTGGACGTCAGTCAAGCGGGTTCCGTGACCGCGAAAGCACGCGCGTTCCTGGAGCGCAGCGTGACCAGCAAGGTCACGGTCAAGAACGGCCAGACCCTGGTTCTGGGCGGCTTGATTCGCGACAACCGCACTGGAGGGCAGAGCGGCTTTCCGATTCTCTACAAGATTCCGGTGCTGGGCGCGCTGTTCGGCAACACCAACGAAGCGGTGGACCGCACCGAACTGATCGTGCTGCTCACCCCGCGCGTGGTGCGGGACAGCCAGGAGGCCGATCAGGTGACCGACGAGATCAGGCGCAAGATGCGGGAGATCGCGCCGATAGTAGCGCCGGCGGGTTGAAGAACGGGCACTGGGAGGATTGCCGATGCAACCGCAAGCACAAGCCGCGCTGCGCCGCGTGTGGCTCAAGCAGGAGCAGGCCCGTTACCGGCAACGTAGCCAGGCCCAGGCTGGCGATGTCAATGTTTGGCGGCAATTGGGGCGCATTTGCTGGGAACTGGGAGAGAAAGAGCCGGCATTGGATGCGATCGACCGGGCCTTGGCCCTGCAGCCCGACGACCATAACCTGTTGTTGGATCGCGTCCTGGCCTGCCTGGAGCTGAACCGATACGACGCGGCCCTCGCGGGCACCGAGCGGATGCTGGTGCTGGTGCCAGACGACAGTGAAGTGCTCCTGTACCGGACCGACGCGCTGAAGGGGCTGAAACGGTCGGCGGAGGGACTGGCGGGCTGCGAGCGGTTGCTGGCGTTGCCGGATCTCCCGCTCCAGTACCGATTGAAGGCACTTCAGAATCAGGCGACCTTTCAGTTTCAGCTCGACCGCTGGGAAGAATCGCTGGCGACCGTGGATTTGGCGCTGGCGCTGGCGCCCTGCGACTTCACGTTCCGTCTGAACCGGGCGCGGCTGTTGCGTCGACTGCGCCGGTTCGCGGAGGCGCTGGACGAAATCGAATCCTTGACCGGCGTGCCGGAGAAACGGCTGGCGGCGCTGGGGATCAAAGCGTGCTCGCTCGCTGGCCTGGGGCGATTTGCCGAAGCCGACGCAGTGTTGCGGTTGCTGCGGGAACAGTACCCGCACGAAGCGCTGGAGCGGCAGTTCGAACCGTGGCGGTTGCCGGGCGAGACGTTACCCGACAGCCTTCACAAGCGTTACACGGCGCGCGGGTTGTTCCTGACCCAGGCCTACGACGCACAGAAGGAGTGCGACTGGACCGACTGGGACGCCGTGCTGGCCCAAATCGACGACTTGACGCAGGATGCGTTGCAATACGGATTCGTTGCCGGCATCGAGCCGTTTCGGCTGCTGAATTTGCCGATCGACCCCGCCCTGCAATTGGCGGTGGCGCGGGCGCGGGCGACGGCGGTCGAAGCGCTGATGGCGCCGGTTCGCCGAAATCTGCGGATCGAATGGCCGTCGCGCCGGACGGGAGAACGCTTGCGGATCGGTTATGTGTCCGGCGATTTCCGCAACCATGCCACTGCGCATTTGATTCGCAAACTGTTCCAGGTTCATGATCGAAAGCGCTTCGAAATCATCGGCTACAGCCTGCGTCCCGGCGATGGCAGCCGGTACTGGCAGGACATTTCTCAAGGTTGCGACAGTTTCGTGGACCTGTTCGGACTGGGGAACGCCGAGGCGGCAACGCGCATCACCGCGGACGGCGTGCATGTGCTGGTGGATTTGCACGGCTATACTCGCTTTGCCCGGCCGGAAATCTTCGCGTTGCGGCCGGCCCCGGTACAGGTGGCGTTTCTGGGCTATCCCGGCACGCTGGGGGCGGATTACATTCCCTATATCGTCGCGGATCGGGTGGTGCTGCCCGAAATGCTGCG
The DNA here is from genome assembly GCA_031732855.1 of Candidatus Competibacter sp. Lineage (GTDB taxonomy): Bacteria > Pseudomonadota > Gammaproteobacteria > Competibacterales > Competibacteraceae > JAVMKJ01. The sequence goes on along the minus strand of JAVMKJ010000057.1, from coordinate 27,445 downwards.
TTCCAGCTTCAGCGAACAGCCGGTTTATCTGGACTGCTATCAGGTGAACGACGACGAGGAGCCGATTGCGGCCACGGGACTGACCCGGGCGGCGGCTGGCCTCCCCGAGGGGGGCTTCGTCTTCTGCTGCTTCAATTCGCCCTACAAAATCGAACCAGCGGTGTTCGCGATGTGGATGCGGATTTTGCGGGGGGCGTCGGACAGCGTGCTGTGGTTGCTGGCGGGAACGCCGCGCTGCGTCGATCATCTGCGCCGGGCGGCGCAGGAGCGGGGCGTGGAGCCGGAGCGGCTGGTTTTCGGGCCGCGGCTGCCCAAGCCGGAACATCTGGAACGGCACCGCTGGGCTGACCTGTTTCTCGATACCTTCGTCTATGATGCCCATACCACGGCCAGCGATGCGCTGTGGGCGGGGGTGCCGGTGCTGACGCGGCCGGGGGCGACTTTTCAGTCGCGGGTTTGCGCAAGTCTGTTAAACGCGCTAGGATTGAATGAATTGATTGTTGCGGACGACCGCGCATACGAGAGCTTGGCGCTGGAGTTGGCCCGGGCTCCGGATCGGTTAAGGGCGATGCGCGCCAGGTTGCGGGCGAAATCGGGAGCCGGCCCGCCGTTCGCAACGGAATATTTCGTTCGCCAGTTGGAGCAGTCCTTTGAAGCGATGTGGGCTTCGCATGCGGCGGGGAGACCACCTCAGGCCTTGCATGTTCCGCCGTACGACCCGTAACAGTTCGGTTCGTGAAACTCGGCTGTGGTTTTTTTGTAGGTTGTTGTTTTTTTGAAACTCGCGCCCTTTCGGCAACTTCGGTTTTGTACGATGGCATTTCACAATAAGCTACGGAAATTTCGTGAATTATGCGGGCTTGACTTAAGTGCCGTCGTCTGTTCTTATTGTGAAGGAAAGGTTTTTGTTTCTTGGATGTATTGACAGCAACACATTGTTGTGTAGAATCCACAAGCAAGTGAAGCGTGTTCGCCGTGATTGCGTGGCAAGCGTGTCGAGTCGCCGCTGAACTACACTTTGGAGTCGAACGCAACCGTTTGTTCAAGGGCTTGATTTGGAAGCCAACGCTTAGGAGCTAAACGCTATGAAGTTTAAACCCACGAAGATTGCAACCGCCGTGGCCGTCGGGCTGGGCGTGTCGGTTGTCAGCCTGAACGCCGCCCGCGCTGATGAAATTTTGTTCCCCTACTTCGCCAACAGTGACACGGTGACCTCGATCGCGACGGTGATCAATACCAGACCGACGTCATCGACTCAAAATGGACTTCGCTTGCATTATCGCTTCTATTACAAGGAAGGCGCTAGTGCCGAAAGCCTCAGCGCGCCCTGCATCGAAGGCGACCAGCGCCGGGTGACCAGCCGGAACGATATCGTGACCTTCGATCTGTCCGGCAAGTTCGGCGATGCCTTGGGCGTGCTCTTCGAGCCGGCCAGCAAGCAGATCCTGGCCAATTATACCGCGGACAACCGGAGCTTCGCGTTCATGAAGAACGCGGCAAAGCCCAATCGCGGTTTCATGACCGTGGATAACAACGAAGGTGGCCCCACTAACCCCTTCGGGTCGTCGCTGTTTGGCGAGCTGATCCTCATGGATTTCGTCGAGGGCGCGGTGTGGGGTTATCAGGCCTACAACTCGAATTTTGCCCCTGCGAGTTCCTTTAACTTCTCCGACGGCGTTGAGAGTTCGGGTGAGGTTCTTGCGGGTCCTCGTTGGTATACCGACGCCACGGCCGCTAATAACCTCAGCAACGGTTACAGCCGGCCGATCCCGGTGGGGATCATGCCGATCGCTGGTCCTGGGTTGAACGCCGACGGAGTGTTCACGAAGTTCTTTGTCACTCCCATCAATACCGGGATTCGCGTGGGGAATACCTTCCTCCCCGCCGTTTCCGATATCAGCGGTCGGGTTGGCCAGCAGGCCACTTCGCTGAAAACGAGAATCGGCCTGACGGTCTACCCCTATACCGGCAGCGCGGGCGACACCGCGTTTGATCGGGACGAGGTGCAGGTTTCCTCGTCGCTGCAAAAGGATGTGGTCTGCGTCGGCGCGGTGAACGTTCAGGATTTCTTCAGCTCCATCGTGGCGCAGGATATTGCCGCTTACGGCGGCTGGGGCGCCATCCGGGTCGCCAAGCCCGGGCCGTTGGTTGCAAGTGGTGCTCGCACCCTCAACACCAACGAAGCCGTCGTCATCAAGCTGGAGTACAATCCTTCCGGCAAATTCATCAGCAGCACGTTCAAGGGCGGGTTCAACAATGCCCTCTGGCTGCGGAGCGGTCATCGTGAGTCGCTCAACTTCTTCCCGGTGGGTAATATCAACGTGCCCTTTGAGGATGGAGTCGCCATCGTTCCGCGGTTCGTGCAGTGGAGCGCCGAGAATGCCGAGACTGGCGAATCGGATGACCTAGGGTCGGTCGAGGATCTTGCTGGCACCGTGCCGAGCGTCAGTGAATAAAACTTAGCCCACAAGGCTTGGTAATAAAGGGGCTGCCTCCGCAGCCCCTTCTTTATTGTGGGGCTTCACCGGGGTTGTCGATGCTGGCCGGGGATCGGTTCGAGGTTGGTTTGCGGGATGGTGTCAGCGTGGTTGGTTTATTGAGGGCGTGAGATGGTAAAGAAACCCTATATTGTGTTATTGGCCATGTGTTTATCGTCGCTGGGGTTGGGGGCGCCGGCTTTTGCCCTGGATTCGGTGGTGCTGGATCAAAGGCCCGTGCTGGGATCGGCAAATGGGTGGACGTATACCGTGGATGGTGCTGGTAAAGGTTGGTTTGCCTATTATGGCGAAGACGACAACACGCTGTTCGTGCGCCGCCCCGATGGTTCGGAGGCGGCTTTGGGCGCCAACGACCGGCAGCGTTACCAATCCGGGGTCGCAATAGCGGCGACCGGCCAGGACCTCGCCGTGCTGTGGCGCGACAAGCTGCCCGAGAAGACCCTTTATTTTCTACCTGACCTGGGTCCGAGTGGGTCGGCGCCGCAACCGCGGGTGGTGGGCGGCCAGGAGTCCGAGCCGCTTCCCCGTATCCAAATGGGCCATCGCGACGGTGTCACCTATCTCTTGTGGCTGGGAGAAAAAGGCAATCAGGACGAACAGGATCAGCAGGGCGGTCAGGGCGGTCAGGGCGAAGAGAAAGATAAGAGCAAGAAAGCAATCGAACCGTATCACTTGTATTTCCGTTACACCGAGGATGGCGGCAAGAACTTCTCCCCGGTGGAGCGCGTGTTGCCTGGCGCCTATCCAGTCTGGATCCTCGACAAGGAGTCGATTCCGGTCTTCTCCTGGGCGCCCATCGACGGTCAGCGGATGATGGTCATGCGGGTATTCGACCGGGCGCGCAAAAACTTTGGATCGCTGGTCAAGATCGCCGAGGTTCCCAACATCGAGCCCGTCCTGGAGGCATTCGAGTCGGCGGGGCGCTGGTTCCTGATCTGGATCGGCCATTATGGCGAAAAAAACGATGAGCTGTTGCTGGAAGGCGCCGTCTCCGACGATAAGGGCCAGACCTGGAAACGGTTTGCCTTCGAATCGCTCCGCGGGCTGGATTTCTCCCGGTTGGATACGGCCAGCGACGGCCAGGGACACATCCTGATCAGCATCAGCGGGAGTTGGCGGATTCGCGACGATTCCTCCAATGCCAAGCACGATGTGTATGTGATTCGTTCGACCGATAACGGCGCTACCTGGTCGGAGCCGCGGCAACCGCGCGCCGCCGATCTCCGGCAGTTCACGGCTCAATACCCGGCCGCCGTGTTTGGAACCAAACCGGGTTCGGCGATGCTGGTCTGGGAAGATTGGCGCGATATCCGACCGAATGTATACGTGCAGTTCTCCAACGATTACGGCGCGAATTGGAGCGAGGCAGCACCGTTGGATCGATCGCCGGCGGTCGGGTACGGGCTGGATTACCGGAACAAGACCGCTTGGGCGGTGGGGGATCGCTATCAGGTCCTGACCAAGCGCTATCGTGATTTTGGGTTCAAGCATCTGAATATGGTCCGCTATGAGTTCACTCCCGACGAGTTGCGACAGCAGACTGCGGCGGGCGCCAAGCAGCCGGTGCTGGCGGAGCAGCCGAAAGCGGACCGCCTGCGGGAGCGGGTGGAAAAGTACTGGCAGGCCATGGAGAAACAGGATTGGGCCACGACCTATGCGTCGAGCGATCCGTTCTACCGCGCCGCGGTCGATTTTAAAGCCTACGAAGCCGCTCGTGGTCCGATCAAGCACCTCGGTCATGAAATCCTTGAAGTCATCCCTCAAGGCAATTTGGCCAAGGTGAAAATCCGGTTCGAGGCCGAGGTGCCGGAAACCATGATCGGTGTTAAACCCTTCAGCAAACCCCGACAATTCTATGAGAACACGGAGACGTGGCTGTTCGTGGATGGCGAGTGGTATCGCGAATACTACAACAAGGCGGAGGATGTCCGCTTTACCCGTTACTGAACCAGGATTGTCGTGGTATCCCTGATCCGCCGCCTACATGGTATATGGCGGTTGCTCCCGCCCTTCGTCGGGCGGGAGTTGCGCGAACAGTATGCCGGCTCCCTGCTCGGCGTGTTGTGGAGCGTATTGCAGCCGGCGCTGTACGTCCTGCTGTACTGGTGGGTGTTCGCCGGCGTACTGCGGACCCGGATTCCGCCGGGTACGGCTTTGCCGGATACGCCGTTCATCGCCTTCCTGCTGTCGGCGCTGCTGCCGTGGTTCGCTTTCCAGGAGGGACTGAACCGCGCCGCCGGTGCCGTTGTCGCCCACCGCGATGTGGTCCGCAAGGTCCACTTCCCGGTTCGGGTGTTCCCGCTGGTCGCCGCCGCCGCCGCGTTTCTGGTGCACGCGGGCAGTTACCTGTTGTTTCTGGCCGTTTTTGCCGTATGGCGAGGCGGGTTGTCCCCGAGCGCGCTCGGTGCGGTGGTGGTGTTGCTGGGCTTGCAGTTTGCGGTGACCGCCGGACTTGGCCTGCTGCTGGCGTCCGTCACCGTCTATCTGCGCGATACCACTCAAGTGCTCGGCCTGCTGCTGGCGGCGGTTTTCTATACCGCGCCCATTCTCTATCCCCTGTCCCTGGTGCCCGCCGAGTTGCGAAGCCTGATGTGGCTCAATCCCTTTACCGCTTTCGCCGAGGCCTATCAGTCCGCGGTGCTCCTCGGCGCCTGGCCGACGCTCGCGACGTTGGCGGGGTTGGGCCTGTTCGCCACGGGTGCGATGGTGGCGGGGTTTTACGTGTTCCAGCGGCTGGAGCCGGGTTTCGCCGACGTGCTCTAGGGGGCGCTCATTCATCTCCTGATCCTGCACGTGGCCTATGGCTTTGGTGGCGCCGAGCGGACTACCGCCAACCTGCTGGACCATCTCGACCGCTCTCGTATCCGGCGGATCACGATGCTGGCGCCGGCCGCGCTGCGGCCCTATTTGCCGGAAGCCTACGATACTTTTCTGGATGCCGGGGAATACGGTCTGGGGGGCGGATTCACGATTCCAGGCGACCTCTACCGAAGCGTGCGAACGACTGGAACGATTCTGCGCGAAACGGCGCCGGATGTGGCGCTCGGCATGATGCATTACGCGTCGGCCCTGGTGGTGCTGGGCGCACGGTTGGCCGGGATCCGGATGCGGACGGTGGCCAGTTACCGGGGACCATTCTATGAGTACATGCGCCATCACGAGCGGGGATTCCGCCGCCGATGGTTCCTTCGCGCCGCGGTGGCGGGAACCGCGCTGTTGGCGGATCGAGTGATCGTGCCGTCGCGGGGTACGGCCGGTGAATTACGACGGCGTTTTCTCGTGCCAGCCGCCAGGACGTTGGTGATACCCAATGGCATCGACTTGGGGGCTGCCACGAGCGCCGCGGTCGAATCGGTACCGGAACTCGCGGATCTCGACCAGGATGGATGGCCCGTGCTCTGCGCCATCGCCCGCTTGTCTCCCGAGAAAAATCTCGGTCTGTTGCTGGAGGCTTTCCGGCATGTTCGCTCCGTGCGTCCGGTAACGCTGCTGATCCTCGGCGATGGTCCGGAGCGGACGATGCTGGAGGCGCAAATTGCCGACTGGGGATTGGCTGGCGCGGTACGGTTGCTGGGCTATCGCGCCAATGTTTACCCTTATTTGCGCCGCGCCGACCTCTTTATTCACACCTGTCAGTTCGAAGGATTCGGCTACACCATGCTCGAAGCATTGGCTTGTGGCACGGCGGTAGTAGCCACGGACTGTCCCCATGGCCCGCGCGAAGTGCTCGACAACGGGAACCATGGGGTATTGGTGCCGCCCGGCGATCCGGGGGCGCTGGCCGAGGCGGTGTTGCAATTGCTGGCCGATCCGAGCCGGCGGCGATCATTGGCCGCGCGTGGCCTGGAAAGAGCGGAAACCTTGTCCATTCAAAGAATGGTCGGCGCCTATGAGGCCGAGTTTCTGAGATTGGCGGCTGGCTGATCGGAAAAATGGACGGATGGCATGAGCGGCACGAATGATCCAGCCCTGCGCGTCAGTGGCTTGACCAAGGTTTACCGGCTGTACGATCAACCGGTGGATCGATTGAAGGAACTGTTGTTCCGGCGAAAGCGCCACAGCGATTTCGTGGCGCTTTGTGACGTTGGATTCGAACTGGCGCACGGCCAAACCCTGGGTGTGGTGGGCGACAATGGCGCCGGAAAGAGTACCCTGTTGCAGTTGATCGCCGGCACCCTGACGCCTACGCGAGGGATGATCGAGCGCAATGGCTCGGTGCTGGGCCTTCTGGAACTGGGTGTCGGTTTTCACATCGAATTTACCGGCCGGCAGAATATCTTCCTTTACGGCGATGTGCTGGGCCTGCCGCGCCGGCTGGTACAGTCCCGGTTCGATGAGATCGTCGCCTTCGCCGAGTTGGAATCGTTCGTCGATCGCCCCCTCAAGACCTATTCCACCGGCATGCGGATGCGGCTGGCTTTTTCGCTGGTCGTGACGCTCGATCCCGATATTTTGATCGTGGATGAGGCGCTGGCGGTCGGCGATGTCTACTTCCAGAAAAAATGCATCGACCGGATGATGGAGTTCAAGAATCGCGGTCGCACCATCATTTTTTGTTCCCACAGCCTGTATCAGGTCAGCATGTTTTGCGACGAGACGCTATGGGTGCGGGAAGGCCGGGTTTGGATGCACGGCGAGACCGCGCGGGTTATTCCAGCTTATGAGGCTTGGCAAGCACAGCGCAACGTTCGACGGGAGCAGGTGGAGGCTCAAGAGCATCCAGAGATTCCAGCGCGCATCACCAGCCTGGAGTTGTTGAACCCGCCACCCTGCCGGCGTGGTGACGATCTGCGGTTTCGCCTCCGCGTTCAAAGCAATCGAGCCGAACTTCGTTTTCACATTTCTTTTTCGATCAAGATACAAAACGGCTACGGCGTTTTTGCGACGGGTACCCATCTGGCCAATCGCCCCCCTTTGCAGGGACGCGAACTGGAAATCCTGATTACTTATCCACAAGTACCGCTACTGGGAGGGGTCTATATTGCCCATGCTCGTGTTTTCGATGATCAAGGCTTGATGGTCTATCACGAGAAAATATTGAATGAATTTGAAGTGGCGAAGGATTCGCAGGAGTTGGGTGTTTGTCATTTGAATAATAATTGGAAAATTCGGGAAATCGGTTAAAGGCTTGGAATTTGAGTTCAAGGGTCCTTAAGAATTGGGCGATAATGCTAGCTTGAGAAAAGTCCGCCCAAGCGTCGACCGAGGGATCGGAGGCGGCTCGAAATGCTGAGGCGATCAAAAATTACTTGCTGATTACGCAAGGATGCTTCACCATTTTTTTCGATTCGCATGGTGATTTCAACAATCTTATCCAGTTCGTTATTGAGTTTGACCACGTTGTCGCAACACTGTCGCAATTCCGAATTGAGTTGATTGAAACAAACAGATGTTCCAGCGAGTATCGTGTCGTCGTCGAGGGTGTGCTCGGGTGAATCGGTGGCTGGAGGAATCCCGTAGACCGCCAGCCATGCCCCCCAGTGAGGCAGGAATCGGGTGAAACCGGCTGCCCTGAGATCTTGTTCGGTCCAGTGCGAACGGTGGGTTTCCAACGGATAACCGGCGATTTCCTGCTCTTGCCAGTTTTTGGGTACCGAGAGAATAATGGCCCGACTGACTCGTTTGAGGTGGGTAATCAGTTGCATTCCCTGTTCCCGGGTCAGGTGCTCGATCATGGCCAGGATCAGTACCAGATCGTAGTGGTTGTCCGGTAGGGTAGGCAACAGATCCAGGGCATGACCGAGATAAAGGTTATCGTAGGCCCAACGGGGTATGAATGGGGTATAAGCTTCGCAACCTTCAATGCCGTCGATTCGCGTGGTCCAGGGACTGGAACCATCCAGTTTTCGATAAAATTCTGGATCGTAATAAAGGTCGAGATGGATTCGGCAAAGCATCCCGTAAAGACCGAGACCACAACCGACATCGAGGATCGAGCGCGGTCCAAAGCGATTGATTTCGGCCAGAATAGGTGATATCTGTTCGGCGTTGCTGAAGGGCATGGGTTTTCTCGTATTCTGAATTTCAGATCGTGATCTTGGAGAAGATCGTTAAAAAATATCCAAATCACCCATCGTGTAATATAAATCCGTCATAACCTCGACGGTGGTGATCGGCAACTTCCAAACCATATTGGCTACTACGATCCCGGTCAGGTTTTGTGGCGCGCCCGCTTTTTTCCGCCAGGACGATGGTAGCCAGATTTCCACCCGGGTCGCGCCGGCGCTCGCCGCGGTCCGGTCGAGCGCGGCGAGCGCCGGTCTTAGCCAGCGGTTCGAGACCAGCAGGTCGATTACCTTCAACCGGTCGTCTTCACGGAGTACCACCGACCAGCCGAGCAGCCGGCCCGCGAGGTATAGCCCAAGCAGTTCGTAGGTGCGGAAAGGATTGCTGGCATAGCGCCAACGCAGGTAAGGGTGGTCGCGCACGAGCGCGAGGGCGAAGCCGGGCGCCAGCCGGGCCCACAGTGCATCCAGTCGCGGGTCATCCCACGCCAGTGGCCGAGCGTACAAAAAGGGGAACGTCCCGCGCTGGATCGGCCATTCCATGCTCGGTGCCTGTTCGACTTGCGCGTAGACCCGGGCATATTCGCCGAGGCGAAAGGGGCGCCAGCCGGGAAAACCATACGCGAACGCATTCGGCCAACGCTCCGCCAATTCGCCTAGCAATTCTCGCGCCAGTCGGGTGAACAGGTTTTTTCCGCCGACCTGTCCGCGGGCTCCTGGATCGACCATCACGTCGCAGATCTGAAAGAACGGCAATACCCGGTCATGGCGCCAACCCCGCAGCGGGATGGCGCCGACATGTCCCACCAGTTTGCCCGAAGCGGCGAAGGCCAGCCGCGCCAGCGGCGGCGACAGGCCGGTACCGACATATTTCCACCGCCACTGGCGATCGGTCAGCGGATGGCCGAATACGGTGCCGAACAGGGTGGTGATGGCGGTTTCGTCCCCCGGCTGGTAATCCCGGGTGTGATAAACTGGGTCTGCAATTGTTGACATTGCCGTACTGTCCGGATTGGGGCACGGCCGCGCCAATCACAAGGTTTGAATAGTGGATGTCAGACGCGGATGCATGACGAGAACGCGACCGCACCATATCACGCGGCACAAAGTTTGGGAAAGGGGTTGGTCCCGGTCCCGGCGCATGGTCCCCGTTATCGTGGATCGCCCGCGCGGCGGTTTCCCGATGCTCGCATGAATGAGGTTCACCCGGCTATTGATCCGGTCGGCGGCGTGACCCAACTGAATATTTCCATCGTCACGCACGCCCCGGATTTGGCGGTGCTGGCAAGCGTGTTGGATCGGCTGGGTCGTGCGCTGCGGCATGCGGGCCACCGGGGATTGCTGGACGGCGCCCGGCTGATCCTGGTGGATAACGGCCCCGGCCCGGACTGGCGGGAGCCGTTGCGACATCTGCTGGGTAGGATGCAATTGCCGGTGCCGGTGGAATTGTTAAGCGGTCACGGCAACATCGGCTATGGCGCCGGCCATAATCTGGCTTTGCGGGAGGTCGGTGGGGACTTTCACCTGATTCTCAATCCCGACGTACTGCTGGAAGAGAATGCCTTGAGCGAGGGATTGGCGTTTTTGGCCGCCAGTCCCGAGGTTGGGCTGCTGGCCCCGGCCGCCTGGAGCGAGAACGGCCAGCGGCAGTATTTATGCAAGCGCTACCCGACAGTTCTCGATCTGGCGTTGCGTGGGTTCGCGCCGGCCTGGCTGCGGAGCCGTTTTGAGACTCGCCTGGGTCGTTACGAACTGCGCGACCGGACAGGAGACTTCATCCTATGGGATCCGCCCATTGCCAGCGGTTGTTTCATGCTGTGCCGGCGAACGGCGCTGGAACGGGTCGGAGGATTCCTGCCGGAGTATTTCCTGTATTTCGAGGATTTCGATCTGAGCCTTCGGCTGGGAAGGGTGGCGCGGCTGGCGTACGTTCCGGCGGTTCGGATCGTTCATCTCGGCGGCCATGCCGCGCGCAAGGGGGTGCGCCACATTATGCTGTTCGTGCGAGCCGCGGTGAGATTCTTCAACCTGCACGGGTGGCGGTGGTGGTAACCGGAGATGCGTTCCTGGACCGGCCGGTGCTGGTGAGCGGTGGGACCGGTTTTATCGGCCGCCGGCTCGTTGCGGCGCTCCGGGAACGGAAAGCGCGAGTGCGGGTCCTCGTCCGGTCTGGTTGCATGATCCCGGCGAACTGGGCCGGCGTGGAGACTGTTGCCGGGGAGCTGGCCGACGCCGCCAGCCTGACGCGGGCCTGCGCCGGCATGGACACCGTGTTGCACGTCGCCGGTTTCGCTCATGCCGATGCGGCGGATGCGCCGGATTGGGCGGCTCGGCACTGGGCGGTAAATGCCGACGGAACCCGCCGCTTGCTGGATGCGGCGGTAGCGGCTCAGGTCGACCGGTTTGTGTTTCTCAGCAGCGTCAAGGCGGCGGGCGAACCCGGACCGCGCTGCGTGGACGAGCGCTGGAACGCCCCCCCGGATACACCCTACGGCCGGGCGAAACGGGCTGCCGAGGAGCGGGTTCTGGCAGTAGGCCGGGAGTCGGGCATGCATGCGGTCAACCTGCGGCCGGCGCTGGTTTACGGACCGAACATGAAGGGCAACCTGGCCCGGTTCGTCGAAGCCGTACGGCGCGGCTGGCTGCCGCCGCTGCCGGAAACCGGCAACCGCCGCTCGCTGGTACATGTCGACGATGTCGTGCAGGCGATTTTGTTGGCCGCCGTTCGTTCTGCCACTGCCGGCCAAACTTATCTGGTAACCGATGGCCGGCCGTATTCGGGGCGGGAACTGTACGCCATCGTCCGCCGGGCACTGGGCAGGCCCGTCCCGCGCTGGGCCGTGCCGGCAGGCGTGCTCGGGAACTCGGCCAGACTGATGGACGGGCTACTGTGGGTGACCGGCTGCCGGGATCGCAAGTTTCAAACCGGGCTGGACAAACTGCTGGGTTGGAGTTGTTACGATTCCAGTCGGATCGTTCGCGAACTGGGGTACCGACCGGCCTGGAACCTGGCTTCGGCTTTGGCGGAATGGTCGGGTGATCGGGAATGAATCGGTTCGCTATCGAAGCCGTCGCGAGCGCCGGTCGCGCTTGTCGCGGCGGAGGATGGTCGCTGGCTTTGGCGGCGCTGGGCGGGGCCGTGCTGACCGTGCTGGGATTCGTATTGTATTACCTTGATGGCGGTTTGATGGTGGCCTACCCATCCCTGCGCTGGGGAGGCGAACAAATGACGGTAGTGCGCGGCCAGGGGCAACCCACGGCGGACGGCCTGGAAATTCGTCCAGCCGGATCGGACGATACGATCATCGTCTGGTTTTCCACCAGGAAAGGCTTCATGGCGCGCCCTTATGGCAAGCTCGCCTGGAATATCGAGGGTCTCGGTCCGGCTCGGGATGCTCGCCTGATCTGGCGGATCCAGAGCGACCCGAATCAAATCCGGCAGGTCGCCTTACATTTTGCTGACCTCGAGAAAGCGCAATTCGATTTGCGCGCCCGACCTGGGTGGGAAGGCTATGTTGTCGACGTCGGGTTGAGGGTTCGGGGAGCGTTCGCCCAACCGTTGCGTGTCCGGCAGGTGGAATTGCTGCCGCAAGCCCTGAGCGCCGAAGCCCTGCTGCGTCAGGCTTGGGAGGAATGGAGCACTTCCGAATACTGGAGCCAGCGCTCGGCCCACTACATCAGTGGCGCACCCCGGCGGGCGTTGTTCCATCCGGTCGTCGTGGTGGCGGTCTGGATCGGATTGAGTGTCCTGCTGTACGGCTTCTGGTTGTGGCCAACGCAACAGCGAATTTTCCGGTTCGGACCGTTCGCCGCGCTGTTTCTGGTGGGTTGGTGGGTGCTGGATCTGCGGTGGCAGGCCGATCTGGCGCAGCGTTCGCTGAGGACGTACGAGCGCTTCGCCGGCAAGGATGACATCGCCAAACGAATCGCCGCCGACGATGGCGATCTGTTCCGCTTTCTGCTGGACGTTCGGCGCTATCTGCCCTCGCAACCCGCGCGCGTCTTTATCGTCAACGATGACGCGGCGAACCGGGCGGTCGCAAGGAACTACATGGTCGCGCGGGCCCGCTACCATTTACAGCCTCACAACGGCTTCGCCGACATTTCCGACTGGTCGCAATTGGCCGGGGCTCGCCCGGGCGATTATCTGCTGGTATTGCGGCCCGACAAGGGACAGCGTTCCTGGCGGGCCAGCCTGCGATTCGACCCGGAACGGCGCCTGATGCTATGGGAATCGGGTCAATTGCCGGTGCAGCCGGTTTACAGCGCGGCCATGGGAGAGCTGTTTCGAGTGGGAGAGCCATGATGGCAGCGGCTTGGACTGCGCTGGCGCTGCTGTTGCCCTGGTTGTGCGGGGCGCTTTGGATTCGCGGATGCTGGCGCGATTCGGCTGTGGCCGGCTTCTGGCCGATGGCGCTGGGTTATGGTTATGTGCTGGGGATACTGGCGGCGACCCTGTTGTTGCGGGTCATGGATGCGGTGGGAATCCGGCTGAATTTTGTTTGTCCGGCTACATTGATGGTAGTTGCGGCGGTTGTGGCGGCTGTGGGTGCGTGGCGGGGAAGGACGATGCCGGGACGCGAATTGGTGGGCGGCGGGAACGGCGAGGGGCCGCCGGGCTGGCAGCGATTGTTGTGGGTTCTCCTGGTGGTTTGGCTGGCGGCGAGGTTGGCGGTGTTGGCGCTGGAGGTGTTTTGGTTGCCGCTTTACCCATGGGATGCCTGGAGCACCTGGATGGTGCGCCCGCGGGCCTGGCTGGAATTCAGACGGTTGGTTCCTTTCCAGGACGCGGGGGCCTGGTTGGGAGATCCGACCGGTCTGGTCTATCACATCGAAGCTTGGCGATATCCGCTCACGGTATCGCTGATCGCTCTTTGGACGGCTCTGGCGAGCGGCCAATGGTTGGAGAGTAGCATCAATCTGTCGTGGCTGTGCTGCGGTTTGGCGCTGGGCCTGGGTTGTTACGGACAGGCCAGAATCTGGGGCGCGACTCCCTTGCAGGGATTGATTTTTGTGTGGCTGGTGTTGTCGCTGCCACTGCTGGATGTCCACATCGCCTTGGCGGGCTATGCCGATTTGTGGCTGGCAACCGTTTTTGGAATGTCGGCGATCGCCTTCATGCAATGGATAAGATTCCAGGATCGCCGGCAGGGAATTCTGGCGGTGGTTCTGGCGTCGTTTTGCCCTTTCATCAAGCAGGAGGGTCTGGTCTGGTTGTTGTTGTTCCTGCCCCCCCTGCTGGTAACGTGGTTACCGAGACGGTATTTACTGGGACTGATAGGAATCATTGCAACATTCCTGGGATTCTGGCTGTTCTTGGGGAGTGGAGCGTTCCATGTTCCCGGTCTCGGCGACTTTCGCATCACCTTGGAGACGATCCAGATTCCGGGGCTCGGCCAGTTTCATTTGATGTATTGGAATAACTGGGGATCGGTTATGGAGAACCTGTTGATTCTTGATAATTGGCATCTGCTCGGTTATTTGTTGCTGGTGGCGGTTGGTGGAATTGTCCTGTTGAGGAAAAAAGAAAGGGGAGATTTGAGGGTCACTACGCTTTTCGTTCTGTCGATGTTGTTGGCGGTTTTCGGCCTGTTCTTTTTGACTGAAGCTGGGCGATGGGCGGAAGATTTCACCAGTGTGAATCGCATCATCCTGCACTTCGTCCCGGCACTGCTGTTCTGGACGATGACGGTGTTCGTGCAACCGAGGTCGCGGGCGCCGCAGGACCAAGGATAATGAGGTGGACCCACCGACGATTCCTGCTTGCAATCGCCCGCCAGCGAATTGGCGCCTTTCAATTCCGGTTTGTCGCCAATACCCGCCCGTACAACTCGGCTACCGCGGCTGCCACCGGCTCGATGCCGAACCGTTCCCGTAGCGCCGCGGCGCCCGCCCGACCCAAGGCCAGCCGACGCTTGGGATCGTGCTGGAGTTCCCTCAGCGCCGCCGTCAGCCCCCCGGCATCGCCCGGCAGTGCCAGCAGGCCGTGACCGGCTTGCCGCGTCACCCAGCCGGCTCCGGAACCAGGGATGTCGCTGACCACCACCGGCTTGCCGAAACGCATCGCCTCCAGCAGCACCAAGCCGAAGGCCTCGGTACGTTCCAACGACGGCAGGCAGAGTACGTCGCAACTGGCCAGCAGGGCATTGAGGTCGACCTCGGGCTGGAATCCAGGCAGTGCGACTCGTTCGCCCAGTTTCGTCGACCGGATCAGCGCCGCCAGCCGGTCCCGATGCTCGCCGGTGCCCACGATGAGGACACGGCTGCCCGGTAGATGGGCGGTGGCCCGGATCAGCGTGTCGTGGCCCTTGTAATAGGTCAGCCGGCCGATGGCCAGCACCCGGAAATCCGCTCTACCCCACAGCGCTTCCGCCCGTTCCCGCGCCGCCGGATCGGGATCGGGAATGCGCTCCGGGTTGAGTCCGAGCGGGATGACCTGGCAGCGGTCCCGCCAGGGTTCCAGGGCGGTGCTGGCGTCCAGATAGGGCGGCGAAGTGGCGATCACCGCCCGGCTGATGGCCAGCAGCCGTTGTTCCAGCGGCCGGTACAGACGGTAGGCCAGTGCCAGCCGCCGGTCGATGGCGGAGGCCACCACGTCGGCGTGCCAATGGATCACCCAAGGCAGGCGGCGGGCGGCGGGAACGGCCAGCGCCCAGAACGCCGACGTATTTGGCAGATGCAGGTGCAGCAGTTCGGGGTGGAATTCGTGGATCGCTCGGTTTAGCCAACATGGGAATGTCGGGCTGACGGGGGCATAGAGCACCCGGCCGTGGCAGGGGACACGGTAGACTGGGATGGAATCGGTGGGGATGGGGCGGAGACCACGCCGGTGTGACTGTTCGTCGTGCACCAGCGCTGCCGTCGCGATGCTCTGGGTTTGAAGCGCCGGCAGTAGATCGGCCATGAAGCGCTCGATGCCGCCGGCGAAGGGCGGATAGTACTTGCCGATATGCAAAACGCGCACGAGCGGGTTCGATGCCTTACGTGGTCCGATTCTCGTCGACGCCGGCGGTTTCGGGTTCTTCCGGCAGTGGTGGTCGTGCCTCCAGCATGGCCAGCCGCTGCGCCAGCCGGCGGATCAGCCGTTCCTGCCGGGAGCGATCCAGATCCATGGTCAGGATCTTGAGCAGCAGCAGACCGAAACCGAGCACGACGGCCAGTATCGGCGGGTAGCCGATGCCCAGAAGGCTGGCCAGATAATCAAACAGGCGCGGAAAGAAGCCCAACATGCTCACGGTCACCGCCACCCCGATCCACCAGATGGCGTAGGGACCGTGCAGATGGTCGCGGCGAACCAGAAACAGGATGACGGCGGCGAGGCTGAACCCGATTGCCATCGAGGTGATTTGGTAGGTGAGCATGGCGTGGGGAGTCAGTCGTCGGGCGCGGGTGGCAAGGGGTTATGGCCCACCCGGGCGAGGGAGAGCAGGCTGGTTTGCAGCATGTATTTTCCCACAACCCACCAGGACCGGAACACCCGTGAGGCTCCCCGTGCGCGCGGTTGCATCGACACCGGTACTTCGACGATGCGCAAGCCCTTGCGGCGCAGGATCAGCAGCACGCCGACATCCTGATAGTCGAGCAGACTGGCCTCGCCGGAGGCGAGCACGGTCATCGCGGCGTGGTTGTAGGCCCGGAAACCGGAGGTGATGTCTTCCAGTCGCAGGCCGGTGAGCCAGCGAAAATAGGCCCAGGCGATTCGCCGGGCGCGGCTGGCGCGCTCGGGGAAAGCCCCGATGGCGACATCGGTCCGACCGGCTCCGAGCGGTTGGAGCAGTTCGCCGATGCAGGCCGGTTCGTGCTGGCCGTCGGCGTCGAGGGTGACGGCGGCCCGGTAGCCTTTGCGCAGGGCGTAGCGCAGGCCAGCCTGGATTGCGCCCCAGGCGCCGAGCTGGAGGATCAGGGGCAGCACGGTGGCACCGGCCGCGCGAGCGATTCTTGCGGTTCCATCGACGCTGCAATCGTCGATGACCACGACGGGACAGCTCCATAAATCCCGGACCAGGGCGACGATGGCACCGACCGTGGCTTCCTCGTTGTGGGCGGGGATGAGGATGATCGGTCGGTCGGAGAGGACCATGGGTTGGGTGCGTTCGACATGGGTTGCTGGGGCAACATTGCAAGGTAATGCTAGCATGAATGGCGAGCCCAACCCCGCTTCCCGTTCGGCAACCGGTAACGCCCTTCGGATGGCTCCGGCTGGCGTCGCTCTTGCCTCATCCAATGTTCGGACGGTTTCTCCAACGGAAACTCGATTCGCCGGGCCAGCCGTTCAGATCTCCCTGGCCATGACCAGCGCATCCTCCCGTCCCTTGACGGCGGGATAGTAACCCAGCCGTACTCCGATCTCGCAGAACCCACCGGAAGCGTAGAGTCGCGCGGCGCGGGTGTTGGAAAGGCGGACTTCGAGGAAAACCGTCCGCACCCGAGCGTCGCGCGCCAGATCGAGCAGATGATCCAGCACCTGCCGCGAAAGCCCGCGTCCCTGCAACTCCGGGCGAACGCAGAGGTTGAGAATGTGGGCTTCGCCGGCCGCCGCCGACATCACTCCGTAGGCCTGGATCGAGCCGTGCGGGATTTCCAGCACCCGGCAGTGATAGCCGGCTCGGATGCAATCCCGGAAAATGCCCTCGGTCCAGGCGAAGTCGTAGGCCCGTTTTTCGATCAGGACGATTTCCCGCAAGTCGGCGTGGAGCATCCGCCGGAACTGGCCGATGCGGGGTTCCCGCAACGCGTTCATGGTGGCGGCGGATCACCTGGCCGGCCGACCGGTTCGGCGGCCAAGGCGCGCCGCGCCAGCCGCAGATCGTCCCAGGCCTTGCGCTTTTCGCGTGGCGAACGCAACAGGTAGGCCGGATGGTAGGTGACGACCAGCGGAATGCGAGCCGGGCCGAAGCGGTGCGCCCGGCCGCGCAGCTTGCCGATCTGGGTGTCGGTATCCAGCAGGTTTTGGGCGGCGATGCGACCCACCGCGAGGATGATGCGCGGCTGGATCAGCGCGATCTGCCGTTCCAGGAATGGCCGGCAACAGACCGCTTCGCCGGGCGTCGGCTCGCGGTTTTCGGGCGGGCGGCATTTCAGGATATTGGCGATGTACGCCTGCTCGCGTCGGAGACCGATAGCGAGCAGCATCGGGTTCAGCAGTTTGCCGGCCCGACCGACGAACGGCTCGCCGAGTCGGTCCTCGTCGGCGCCTGGCGCCTCGCCGACAACCAGCCATTCCGCTCGGCGGTCGCCCACGCCGAACACGACCTGGGAGCGGGTGGCGCACAGCCCGCAGGCTTGGCACTGGCGAGCTTCGGCCGTGAGTTCCTCCCACCCCATCCGGGCGATCCGCGCCTCGCGGCTGATTGCGGGCGGAGGGAGGAGGTCAACGGGGTCGGGTTCGATGACTGGTTCCCAGTCGTCATCCAGGGGTGGCGTCCCATCATGGTCGAGCAATGGTTCGGGTTTCTCGCGATCGATCATCGGGGCCGACAGGGATGGATCTTGCGTGTTCCCCTCCTGGGCTAGGGAGGGATGGCGCGCAGCGCCGGGGTGGTCTGAAGTCGCTCCGGCCACCGGTGGCGGATACCCGGCCAGCGGTCGCCGTGGTAACCACAACGGAATGCCCAGTATCTCAAGGTACTGGCGCTGACGGTCGCCGGTCATGACGAAAGCTCACAACAGTTGCGGATGCGCCCGTTCGACCGGTTGCAGCACTTTGTTGAGAGCGTTGACGTACGCTTTGGCCGAGGCGATCACGATGTCGGTATCGGCGCCCTGGCCGTTGAAAATGCGTCCGCCCTTGGCGACCCGCACCGTGACTTCACCCTGGGCGTCCGTACCGCTGGTGATGTTATTGACCGAGTACAGCAGGAGGTCCGTGCCGGTTTGCAAAATGCTTTCGATGGCCTTGAACGAGGCGTCCACCGGACCGCCGCCGTCGGCGGTCGCGCCGTGCTCCATCCCGTCCACCGCCAGCGTCACCTGGGCGCGTGGAGTCTCGCCGGTTTCCGAGCAGACGCGCAGATAGCGCAGCTTCACCCGTTCGTTCGCCGCCAGACAGGCGTCGGTGACCAGCGCTTGCAGATCCTCGTCGTAGATTTCGTGCTTCTTGTCGGCCAGTTCCTTGAAACGGGCAAAGGTGGCGTTCAACTCCTCTTCGGAAGCGAAGCTGACGCCCAATTCCTCCAGCCGGGTGCGGAAAGCGTTGCGGCCGGAATGCTTGCCCAGCACCATGCGATTGGTGGTCCAGCCCACGTCCTCGGCCCGCATGATCTCGTAGGTTTCGCGGTGCTTCAGCACGCCGTCCTGATGAATGCCGGATTCGTGGGCGAAGGCGTTGGCGCCGACGATGGCCTTGTTGGGCTGTACCGGAAAGCCGGTGATGTTCGCCACCAGGCGCGAGGCCGGCACGATCTGGGTCGTGTCGATCCCGGTTTCGAGCTGGAACACGTCGCGGCGGGTGCGCACCGCCATCACGATTTCCTCCAGCGAGGCATTGCCGGCCCGTTCGCCCAAGCCGTTGATGGTGCACTCGACCTGCCGCGCCCCGGCCAGCACCGCCGCCAGCGAGTTGGCCACCGCCAGCCCCAGATCGTTGTGGCAATGCACCGAGAACACCGCCTTGTCGGCGTTCGGCACCCGTTCGATCAGGCCGCGGATGGTGTGGGCGAACTGGTCGGGAACGTTGTAGCCGACCGTGTCGGGGATATTGATGGTGCGGGCGCCGGCCTCGATCACCGCCTCGGTGATCCGGCACAGAAAGTCCAGTTCCGAACGGCCGGCGTCCTCGGCCGAAAATTCGACGTCGTCGGTCCAGCGCCGGGCGCGGCGCACGGCCTCGACCGCGCGTTCCACCACCTGGTCCGGTTCCATGCGCAGCTTCATCTTCATGTGGATCGGCGAGGTGGCGATGAAAGTATGCACGCGGCAGGCCGCCGCCTCCTTCAATGCCTCGCCGGCCCGGTCGATATCGGCGGCGGCGGCGCGCGCCAGCCCGCAGACCACGCTGTCCTTGACCGCGCGCGCTACTGCCCGGACCGCCTCGAAATCGCCGGGGCTGGCGATCGGGAAGCCGGCTTCGATCACGTCCACCCGCATCCGTTCCAACATCTTCGCGATGCGAACCTTCTCGTCCTTGGTCATGGACGCGCCGGGGCTCTGTTCGCCGTCGCGCAGGGTGGTGTCGAAGATGATTAATTTGTTCATCGCAGGATTCTCCAATGAGGTTTGCCCGCCGCGCCGACGACCGAGGGAGCACCAGCCGTTCTTGGCAATTGATTATGGCGATATTCAAATGTTTGTCATCGCACCGGGCGGAAATCCGAATCGGCGCACGCCCTTCATGAGGGTGGGGGCGGAGCGTCGCGGTCGTGGTGGGGCTTGACCCCCGGAAGATCGCCGAGCCCTTGAGCCCGGCGGCGGGCGCGCTGGCGCAACCGCGCCAGATACATCACGGGACCCGACAGACCGTACAGCAGGAAGCCGACGAACAGCACCTTGGGTGGGTCGATCGAAGTGAACACGAAGATCAGTACGACGACCAGCGCGGCGATAAATGGCACCCGCCCGCGCAGATCGAGTTGCTTGAAACTGAGATAGAGGATGTTACTGAACATCAGCGCTCCGGCGCCGATGGTGACCACCAGCGCCGGCCATAACAGTTGGGTACCGGTCAGGCCCAGATCGGTGCCGAACCAGACCAGACCGCTCACGATGGCCGCCGCCGAGGGGCTGGGCAGGCCGATGAAGTAGCGCTTGTCGGTATGACCGAGTTGTACGTTGAAGCGAGCCAGCCGCAGCGCTGTCATCACCGTGTAGAAGAATGCCGCCAGCCAGCCGAGCTTGGACAGGAACGGTCCCATGCCCGACATCGTGCCCAGCGCCCATTCGTACATGATCAGGGCCGGCGCCAGACCGAAGGACACCAGATCCGCCATGCTGTCGTACTGGGCGCCGAATTCGCTTTCGGTGTGGGTCAGGCGGGCGACCCGGCCATCCAGGCCGTCCAGTACCATCGCCACGAACACCGCGACGGCGGCCGGTTCGAAGCGACCTTGCAGGGCGGCGATGATGGCGTAGAAGCCGCAGAACAGCGCGGCGGTGGTGAACAGGTTGGGCAGCAGGTAAAGGCCGCGCGAGCGGCGAACTTCCGGGTTGTCTTGGATCATGGGGTTGGATTGAAAACCGAATTTGCCTTCATCGTCATGGAACTTGCCAAGCTAGCCGGCGGACGAACGCCGGCCAACGCCCAACCACCGGCCGGGGATCGGCAAGATAACACGGACACCCGTCCGGGCGCTCTGACCGAAGTTTTCGTCCGGTCGCGGCGGGATCGGGTGACGGAGATCGGAGAGTTGGCGAACCGCGCCGGAACGGGGTTCATTCCTCGCCGCGGTCGGCGAGCAGGTCGTTCTCGTCGCTGAACTCTTCTTCCTCTTCGTAGCCCAGATCGTCCGGTTCCATTTCGTCGTAGGGGCCGGACCAGTCTTCCGGGGCTTCGATCGGGTCGATCGGGAGTTCATACCAGGAATCCAGATCCAATTCCTCAAGTTCGCCGTCGAAATACTGAATCTCGATGGTCTGGGCGTCCTCGTCGATGGCGACCACCTCGAAATCGTTGCCGGTTTCCTGATTGCGGTACCAATTGCCGATGATGGGATCAACGTCACTCATGATCGATCTCCTGCCTCGAATGGAGTATGCCGGCCGCCGGCCAACCGGCGTTTGTACGGATCGGTGCCGGATTTTTCTTATCCTACCACTCAATTTTGAGCAATGAGCCTTACACAATTCAACCTTGCGATTGCGGAAATTCGAGATGACCGCGCGAGCGGGGCCAGTGAGTTGGCCCGCCGCTGTCTGGCGATTCTGGCGGATGCGGCGCGAACCCTGCCGGCGGTCGATGCGACGGACTGGCGGGAGCAGTTGCTGGCCCTGGCCGACGGACTGGCCATGGCCCGGCCAAGCATGGCGCCCATTCAAAATCTGCTC
Organism: Candidatus Competibacter sp.; assembly: GCA_031732855.1. Classification (GTDB taxonomy): domain Bacteria; phylum Pseudomonadota; class Gammaproteobacteria; order Competibacterales; family Competibacteraceae; genus JAVMKJ01. Next base: position 5,964 of record JAVMKJ010000057.1, on the reverse strand, counting down.
CGTCGCTGGCGGGAAGGACTGGACATCGATGCCGGGATCGAACCGGCCCTCGCGCGCCGCTCGGCGGCCGAACGGGCGGAAACGCTGATCGCGGCGTCGCGGCGGGCGGTGACCGAGTGCGCCGCCCATGCCGCCCGCCTGCTCGGTCCCGGTCGGATCGTGATGACCCACAGTTTCAGCTCGACCGTGGTGGAAGTCTGCCGGTTGCTCAAGGACGCCGGCCTGCGGATGATCGTGACCGAATCGCGGCCTCTCAAGGAAGGCGGGAGGCTGGCGGAGCGGCTCTCGGCCTGGAAGGTGCCGGCCGCCTACATCACCGACGCGCAGATGGGGCTGTTCGTGACGCAGGCAGATGCCGTGCTGGTCGGGGCCGACAGCGTGCTGGCTGATGGCGCGGTGGTCAACAAGGTCGGAACCGGCCTGCTGGCTCTGGCGGCGCGCGAGCATCGCGTGCCGTTCTACGTCTGTTGCGAGAGCTTCAAGTGGCGTGCGGCCGAGGAACCGCCGCCGGAACTGGAGGAGATGGCGCCAGCCGAACTGGGCGCGCCCAACTGGCCTGGGGTGACGGTGCGTAACGTGTATTTCGACCTCACGCCCGCCCGCTTGGTGAGCGCCTGGATCGATGAAACCGGCACGCGCGAGGCAGGTGCCGGGCAATAAAAAACCCGGCCTCTGGGGGAAGAGGCCAGGTAAAATTCCAGGTCGTCGTTATCGTTATGACAACGGAACCTGGATTACTTGACCGCGCGGTTGTCGACCAGGTCGGTGACGACGGTCGGATCGGCCAGCGTCGACGTGTCGCCCAGCGCATCCACCTCGTTGGCCGCGATCTTGCGCAGGATGCGGCGCATGATCTTGCCGGAACGGGTCTTGGGCAGGCCGGGCGCCCACTGCAGCGCATCCGGCGAGGCGATCGGACCGATTTCCTTGCGGACGTGGGCGATCAGTTCCTTCCGCAGCGCCTCGGTCGGCTCGATGCCGACCTTCAGGGTGACGTAGGCGTAGATGCCCTGGCCCTTGATGTCGTGCGGGAAGCCGACCACCGCCGCCTCGGCGACCGCCGGATGCAGCACCAGCGCCGATTCGACTTCGGCCGTGCCCATGCGGTGGCCGGAAACGTTGATCACGTCGTCGACGCGGCCGGTGATCCAGTAGTAGCCGTCCTCATCGCGGCGCGCGCCGTCGCCGGTGAAGTAAAGGCCCTTGTACATGGAGAAGTAGGTATCGATGAAGCGCTGGTGATCGCCGTACACGGTGCGCATCATCCCCGGCCAGGGACGGGTGATGACCAGGTTGCCGTCGGTGGCGCCTTCCAGGAACTGGCCCTCGGCATCGACCAGGGCCGGCGTCACGCCGAAAAATGGCCGGGTGGCGGAACCCGGCTTCAGCGCCGTGGCGCCCGGCAGCGGGGTGATCAGAATGCCGCCGGTCTCGGTCTGCCACCAGGTATCGACGATCGGGCAGCGTCCTTCGCCGACGTTGTGGTAGTACCACTCCCAGGCTTCGGGATTGATCGGCTCGCCCACCGAACCCAGCAGCCGCAGGCTTTTACGGGAGGTCGCCTTGACCGGGCCTTCGCCTTCGCGCATCAGCGAGCGGATGGCGGTCGGGGCGGTGTAGAAAATGTTGACCTGGTGCTTGTCGACCACCTGCCAGAACCGGCCCGAGTCCGGATAGGTCGGTATGCCTTCGAACATCAGGGTGGTGGCACCGTTGGTTAGTGGGCCGTAGACGATGTAGGAATGCCCGGTCACCCAGCCCACGTCGGCGGTACACCAGTAAATGTCGCCATCGTGATAGTCGAAGATGTACTTGTGGGTGATCGCCGTGTGCAGCAGATAGCCGCCGGTGGTGTGCAGCACGCCCTTGGGCTTGCCGGTGGAGCCGGAGGTGTAGAGAATGAACAGCGGATCCTCGGCATCCATGGGCTCCGGCGGGCAGTCGGCGGAGGCCTGAGCCATCAGATCGTGATACCACAGGTCGCGGCCTTCGACCCAGGCGACGTTACCGCCGGTACGTTTGACTACGACGGTCTTCTGCACGCTCGGCGTGCTGAGCAGAGCTTTGTCGATGTTGGCCTTCATCGGCACCTTGCGCCCGCCGCGCATCCCTTCGTCGGAGGTGATGACCAGGTTGCAGGTGGCGTCGAGGATGCGGTCCTTCAGCGAATCGGGCGAGAAGCCGCCGAACACGATGGAGTGGATGGCGCCGATCCGGGTGCAGGCCAGCATGGCGACCGCGGTTTCGGGAATCATCGGCATGTAAATGCAGATGCGATCCCCCTTCTTGACGCCCAGGCCCTTCAGGACGTTGGCGAACTTGCAGACGTCTTCATGCAGTTGCTTGTAAGTAACCTTCTTGTCTTCGGTGGGATTATCACCTTCCCAGATAATCGCGATCTGATCGCCGCGGGTCGCCAGATGGCGGTCGAGGCAGTTGTAGCTGACGTTGAGCTGGGCGCCCTCGAACCAGCGGATGTGGCCCTTGGTGAAATCCCAGTCCAGTACCTTGTTCCATGGTTTGGACCAGGTGACGAATTGCTTGGCCTGCTCCGCCCAGAAACCCTCCGGGTCGTCGACCGAACGCTGGTACATTTCCAGATACTGATCGTTGTTGATCCAGGCGTGGGCGGCCACTTCGGCGGTTACGGGATAGACCTTGACTTCGGACATTAGAGTGCTTCTCCTTTGGTGGGGGTTGGGATTGTGGTATCCGCAACCGGACCATGGCGGATACCCGCGGGCATTCCGTGTAAATCCGGCTTGGAATTTATTATTTTAGTCTATAGCCTCGCTTGTTTGAGTCAATCCATCCCGGATCGATTCAACGGACCTGATATCCCAGCGGCGCGCCGGAACCGCCGGCACCCGTTCGAGCCGCCAGTGCGCGAGCGCCCAGCACACGATTTCGGCAGCCGGCGCGTCGGCCAGGGCAGCCGGTGGCCCCTGACCCAGGAATCGCAGGGCGGCCCAGATCGCGGGGCTGGGATTGCGTTCGTCCAGGGGCGGCGCATGGGTTTGCTTGCTCAGTTTGTCGCCGCGCGCGTCCGTTGCCACCGGCAGGTGTCCGTAGCGCGGCGTGGGCCATTCGAGCAGTCCTTGCAGGTACATCTGCCGGGGAGTCGAATCAAGCAGGTCGCTGCCGCGTACTACGTGGGTGATGGCCTGATCGGCATCGTCCACGACCACCGCCAGTTGATAGGCGAACAGACCATCGGCGCGGCGGATCACGAAATCGCCGACCTCGGTTTCGAGGCGCTGGCGATAGTCGCCCTGAACGGCGTCCTGGAAGGCCAGCATGACATCGGTCGTATGCAGCCGGATGGCGCAAGGCCGGTTCGGGTGGCGGACTCCGTCGCGGCAGTGTCCGGGATAGATCGGACTGCCGTCACGGGCGCGCGGGCAATCGACCAATTCGCGTCGGCTGCACGCGCAGGGATAAGCCCGGCCCGCGCGCAGCAATCGCTCCAGCGTCGCCTGATAGCGTTCCGTCCGCCGGCTTTGGTAGAGCACCGGCCCATCCCAAAACAGCCCGCAGCGCTCCAGCGCGCGCAGGATGGCATCCGCCGCGCCCGGCACCGCGCGCGGTACGTCCACGTCCTCGATGCGCACCAGCCACTCACCGCCCCGGTGGCGCGCTTCCAGGAAACTGCCCAGGGCGGCGACCAGGGAACCGAAGTGCAGCGGCCCGGTGGGGGACGGGGCGAAACGGCCGCGCGCCGGACCCTGCCGGTAACCCGTGGCGTCTCCGCGGCGAACGATCGCCATCGGCGGGGCCCCTGCCATGGCGTTAGGAGGTTGGCGCGACGGTCAGGGGGGTGGTGGGTTGTTGCCCTGCTTTTCGCGGATTTCTTCCATCATCTTGCAGTCGATGCACAGCGTGGCGGTCGGGCGGGCCAACATGCGCGGCAACCCGATTTCGACGCCGCAGGCTTCGCAATAACCGTAATCGCCGCTTTCGATCAGGGCCAGGGATTCGTTGATTTTCTTAAGCAACTTGCGTTCCCGATCACGAGTGCGCAGTTCCAGGCCGAATTCCTCTTCCTGGGTGGCGCGGTCGTTGGGATCGGGAAAGCTGGTCGATTCGTCCCGCATGTGGTTGACCGTTCGGTCCACTTCGTGTAGCAGGCTCTGTTTCCAGTCCAACAGCACCTTGCGGAAGTGAACCCGTTGAGCGTCGCTCATGTAAGCTTCGCCTTGAGCGGGCTGATAGGAAGCGGGCGTTCCCTGCGCGAGCGGATTGGTGGAAACCATCGCGATTCCCTCCTGAATGGAACCAGGCTAACGCGGCGGAACCAGCCGTCGATCCGTCCGCCACGACGCTGACATCGGCGATTCGCGATGCCATCGCTGAAAATGTACAGCAGCCGTTTTCCCATGGCAAAAAATTGGTCCAAAATTAAAACGAGAAACGCGGGTTTATCCGCGCCCCCACCGTCGTTATAATCACGCGTCGTTCACCGATCGAACCACCAAGCCACAATCTCTGGACAAGAACCACGGTTTCGGGCCGGCACGGTTCGACATCGGTCCTCGCCGAAGGGGGCGTTCCGCCGACGGGTGGCTGGGATCAAATGGTCACGACCGGAATACCGATGACTAGAACAAACGGCGCGGCCGCGCGCGGCGGCGTTATATCCAGATCTCCCCGCCGCTCCGGCCTGGAAGCACCATCGCCATCGTCCGGCAAGAGCGCGTCCCGGCGCGCGCATCCGCGCCATGTCCCAGAAGAACCACTCCCGCGTGGTCGGGTTCATGGGGATTCTTCAACACCTCGGAGTCGATAATCGTCAATGAGCACACTCATCGAGCAGTTTCGCCAAAGTTCGCCCCTGTTCGGCGGTAACGCGGCTTTCATCGAGGAACTGTACGAAACCTTCCTGAACGATCCCGAGTCGGTCAGCGACAACTGGCGGCGGTATTTCCGCAACCTGCAAGCACGGACCACCGGTGGTCACGAGGTGGCGCACGGCCCCATCCGCGACTCCTTCGCCCAACTGGCGCTACGGCCGCAAGCCGGCGTGGGTCGCGCGCCGGGACTCAGCCCCGAGGCCGCCGAAAAGCAGGCTTCGGTCTTGCGAATCATCAACGCCTACCGCAACCGGGGCCACAAGGCCGCCGATCTCGACCCGCTGCGCCTGCGCGAACGGCCGCCGGTGCCGGAGTTGAACCCCGCCTATCACGGTCTGAGCGAGGCCGACATGAACACCTCGTTCAACACCGGCTCGCTGGTGGCGCCCTCGCAATGGACTCTGCGCGAGATCATGAGCCTGATCCGCGACGTATACGTCGGCACCATCGGCTCCGAGTACATGCATATCAATGAAACCGCCGAGAAACGGTGGATCCAGAAACGGCTGGAGGGCCAGCGCGCCCGGCTGGAGTTGAATCCGGCGCAGCGTAGGGAATTGCTGCACTGGCTGGTCGCCGCCGAGGGTCTGGAGCGCTACTTGCACACCCGCTACGTCGGCCAGAAGCGCTTTTCGCTGGAAGGTGGCGAGAGCCTGATCCCGATGATGGACGAACTGGTGCAGCAAGCCGGCGCCCAGGGCGTGCAGGAAATCGTCGTCGGCATGGCGCATCGCGGTCGCCTGAACGTGCTGGTCAACATCATCGGCAAGTCGCCCGGCGAACTGTTCCAGGAATTCGAGGGCAAGCGCCGGATCGGCAGCGCCGGGGACGTGAAATACCACATGGGCTTCTCTTCCGACGTGGAAACACCGGGGGGACGGGTTCATCTGGCGCTGGCGTTCAATCCCTCGCACCTGGAAATCGTCAATCCGGTGGTCGAGGGCTCGGTGCGCGCCCGCATGGAGCGGCGGCGACAGCCCGGCGCGGAAACCCCACCCTTCAACACGGTGATGCCGGTACTGATCCACGGCGACGCCGCCTTCGCCGGCCAGGGCGTGAACATGGAGACCTTCCAGTTCTCGCAGGTGCGCGGCTACCGCACCGGCGGCACCGT